>CAZJCL010000425.1:0-2565 GCA_964544025.1 uncultured Opitutales bacterium
ATCGCCCAAATCCTCGCCGCCGCTCCCGCCGGCGCCGGCCTCTATTTTCCCGCCGGCGACTACTATTTCCACGGTTCCGCCCTTCCCGGACGCGGCACCATCGAAACCACCGCTCCCGCCCAAATCATCTACGGCGACGGCCCCGGCCTCACCCGCATCATCCAAACCGATCCGCGCAAAGATTTCGGCTTCGACTGGGATCCCAAATACAAACGCGTCCCTTCCGCCACCATCCGCGTCCGCCACAAAGGCGCCGCCGTCCGCAACCTCACCGTCATGCTCGACCCCAAATTCTCCCGCGGCCTCTACCCAACCGCCGCCGTCCAGATCGCCCACCTGAAATACCGCCCCGACAACCACGCCGCCATCATCGAAACCACCGGAAAAGGAACCGATTTCCTCGTCGACCACGTCACCCTCCAAAACATCGACATCGGCCACCACGAAGGCGGCGGAATCCTCGCTTCCCGTTTCTTCGAAGTCGGCATCGATATCGTCGGCTCCGGCGGACACGTCCGCGTCGAAAACGTCCACCGCCTCGACGCCCGCGTCGGCATCCGCCTCGACAACGGAAACCACTGCGGCCAAGGCGAATACCTTTTCCGCAACGTCCACGCCATCGGCCGCCCCGGCATCACCCGCGGCGGCGTCTTCTTCGATTGGATCGGCGGCCAGGCCCCCCAACTCGAAATGTGCTCCGCCTCCTTCATCAACGGTTTCCGCGCCGGTCCGCTCGGAGTCGACGGCGACCGCGCCGAACCGTTTCCCGAAGGCGAAGTCCGCCGCGCCCGCAACCGCGATTGGGACTGGCTCACCTGGCACGGCCACGCCATGCCGGAATCGCCCACCTTCGCCGAACGCGTCGACTGGTACGGACTCCCCCGCCACGCCAACCCGATCCGCGCCGGAAACGAGCCGCGCGTCAGCGATCGCGAATGGCTTCCCGGCGTCCATTTCCGCGTCGAAAAACTCGACTCCCCCGCCGGCTTCGAAGCCTCCTCCAAAATCCACTGGCTCACCGACGACCGCCCCGCTCCCGGCAGCATTTACTACGTCACCTTCGAACAACCGCTCGAATACCGCGTCCACGATCTCCAATGGGGCAACCTCCTCAACTGCTCCTTCCAGGAAGCCAACCAAGCCGGTCCCGACTCCTACGCCATCAAATTCGAAGACCAAAACTTCGGCCTCGAAAACCCAGATTTCCACCACCGCGCCGGCCTCGGTTTCACCATCTCCAACACCTTCATCCTCAACGGCGATATCATCCTCGATGGCCGAATCGACTCCGTCACCATCGACGCCACCTCCTCCGGCGTCAGCAACATCCACCTCCAAGGCCGCAACCCCCAACACCCGATCACCAACATCGCGATCCTCGACAACCGTCTCAACTCGATCCGGATCGGCGACCACGTTTCCAACCTCCGCATCGACGGAAACGACCTCAGCGGCAACATCCGCCTCGCCGCCCCCACCCGCGCCGAAAACATCGAAATCACCCGCAACACCCTCCGCGCCATCCCCGCAAACGGCATCGAACTCACCGGCGCTCTCCGCGATTTCCGCGTCGAAAGCAACCGCCTCGCCAACATCCCCGGCGACGGAATCCTCATCCGCGGCGGCTCCCGCGGAATCGTTTCCGGCAATCAAATCAGCCACGCCCAACGCGCCGCCATCCGCCTCGAATCCTCCCGCGAAATCATCGCCACCCAAAACCTCCTCTCCAACACCGCCGAAACCATCGTCCAAACCCCGCCCGCCCCCAACAGCCAAATCTCCACCAACCTCACAACAAATTAAGCTCAATGCTCCAAGTGCAAGCTCCGCTCACCCGCCTTTCACCTTCTCCCCCAATCCAAAATCCAAAATTTAAAATTCCTTCGAAACCCGCCCCCGCAACGCCTTCGTCTGACTCCGCTCCGTCTTCCCCTGCAACCGCTTTCGCTGCGACGATTTCGTCGGCTTCGTCGGCCGCCGCGTCTTTTCCCGCACCCCCGCCTCCCGCACAATCTGCTGCAACCGCGCCAACGCCGCCTCCCGATTCTTCTCCTGCGACCGATGCTCCTGCGATTTCAGCACAATCACCCCCTCCTCCGTAATCCGCCGATCCTTCCGCGCCAGCAACCGCTCCTTGTAATAATCCGGCAACGACGACGCCCGCACATCGAAAAACAACTGAATCGCCGTCGAAACCTTGTTCACATTCTGCCCGCCCGCCCCCTGCGACCGAATCGCCTGCAGCACAATCTCGTTTTCCGGAATAACCACCTTGGAAGAAACGCGAACCATACCCCCACCCTCCCACATCAAATCCCCCGGCGCGAACCAAATCCCGCCGCCCCACAACGCCCCAACTCCCCCTCCCCCGGCCCGCAGCATCGGCGCTTCGCCGATGACCCGCCCCCATCAACACAGAGCCCAAGGTAAGAGTGAGGACTTCAGTCCTTTCCCCAGAGCACAAGCTCCCACCTCCACCCACCTAATATCTGGTAAAGGCCGTTTAGGCACCAGGCTCTCGACGTTCTACCCCTCCGCCGCGTCTTCCGGAGCTATCATGCAACC
>CAZJCL010000426.1:0-1305 GCA_964544025.1 uncultured Opitutales bacterium
GGGGGGGAGCGGCGAGGGATGAAGGTAGAATTATGAGGTGAGAAGGCAGAATGAGGGGGCGGGTCGATGAAGCTTGGGCTTCATCGCTACGGGATTGGGGGTCATCGCTCAGGGATTTTCGGGAGAAAGCTGGACTTGGCGGGAGGGGAAGTGCGATTTATGGGGGATGTTGGGGTTGCGTTTTGTGAGTTTGATTTTTGCGTTGGTTTTTCCGGCCGCCTCTTGGGCGGCCGTTTTTGTTTATTTGCCGGAGGAAGCGGCGGAGGGGGAGCGGATGGCGGCGGAGGAGTTGGCGGGGATTTTGGAGCGGGTTTTAGGAGAGGAGGTGCGGATCGCGACGGAACCGGAGGAGGATAGGGAGGCGTGGCGGCCGGGGTTGCGGAATCCGCGGGTGGGGGCGTTGGAGAATTTTTCCGGGAAAGATGGGGAGTGGCGGTTTTTTGTGGGGGAGACGGAATGGGGGAAAGCGGTGACGGAGGAGGCGGCGGGGTTGGATCGGGATGGGTTTGTGGTGCGGACGGCGGGGAGGTCGGTGGCGATTCGGGGGGGGAGTCCGGCGGGGACGCGGTTCGGGGTGTACCGGTTTTTGGAGGAGGCGTTGGGGGCGCGTTGGTTTTGGCCGACGGAATTGGGGGAGGTTTTGCCGGAGGGGGCGAGATTGCGGGCGGTGAATTTGGTGGAGGAGCCGGATTTTTTGTCGCGGCAGTGGAGTTCGGTGAACCGGTTTGCGGGGGATGAGTGGGAGGCGCGAAATTTGTTGCGATCGCGTTATCGGTTTCATCATTCGTTGCACCGGATTTTTACGGAGGAGGTTTTTGAGGAGCGGCCGGATTTTTTTATCGAGCTGAACGGGGAGCGGGTTCGGCCGGTGGATGCGAAGCGGGGGCATAATTATCAGATTTGCTTCGGGAATCCGGATGCGGCGAAATTCGCGGCGAGGAAGGCGGCGGAGTTTTTCGAGGCGAATCCGGGGGAGATGAGTTTCGCGCTGGGGATGACGGATACGTATCCGGTTTGCCGGTGCGAGATGTGCGCGCCGTTTGTGGAGGGGGCGGGGGTGTTTCGGGAGCGGCCGGATTATTCGGATTTGGTTTTTGTTTTTATGAACCGGGCGGCGGAGGAGTTGGGGAAGACGCATCCGGAGAAATATTTGGGTTGTTTGGCGTATTATTGGGCGGAGAATGTGCCGTCGTTTCCGGTGCATCCGAAGGTGATTCCGTATCTGACGGCGGACCGGTCGATGTGGTTCGACGCGGATTTCCGGGCGGAGGATATGGATTTGATGCGGCGGTGGGCGGAGGCGGG
>CAZJCL010000426.1:1405-2554 GCA_964544025.1 uncultured Opitutales bacterium
GTTTTACGAAGGGATGTTCGGTGCGGCGGCGGGGGCGATGCGGCGGTTTTACGAGGAGGCGGAGCGGATTTGGATGGGGCAGGGAGGGGCCGCTTTTTGGCTGAAGTTTTATCACGATCTGACGCAGTTGGAGCTGTTTCCGCCGGAGGTTTGCGCGGAGTTGCGGGTGATTTTGGGGGAGGCGGAGAAATTGGCGGGGAGCGATCGGGAGAAGGAGCGGGTGCGCGTGGTTTCGGAGGGGTTTCGGGTGACGGAGCTTTATAGTGGGATTTACCATGGGGCGAAGGAGTTGGGGCAATTGGGGGAGGAGCTGGAGGCGGCGGAGATCGAGGATCGGTTGCGAAAGATTTTGGCGATGAAGGTGGAGTTGGAGGCGTTTTACGGGGAGGTGGCGATGGGGGATCCGTTGCACCGGCCGACGATCCGGGTCGAGGAGAAGGCGCGGTTTTTGCCGGGGATGAAGTTGGCGGAGGCGGTTTGGCGCTTGCGGGAAGAGGGCGACACGGAGGAGAGGGCGGAGTTGGCTCGGGAGTTGGCGGCGGCGTTTCCGGAGAGCCGAGCGGACTTCGTGTGGCGGGCGGAGGGGCCGGGGACGGAGCGGTTGGCGAACGGAGGTTTTGAGGAGGATGCGGCGTTGATGTTGGTCGGGGAGGAGGATTTGGAGAGCGCGGATTATACTCCGTTTGGGTGGCAGCGTTGGGCGGATGAGGTGAATGCGTCGGCTTCCGTGCTGACGGAGCGGGAGAGCCGGGGGGGCGGATATGCGTTGCGGGTGGAGGGGGCGGTGCGGGATATCTTGTATCAGCCTTTTTCGGTGGTGGGCGGGAATGTGTATCGGTTGTCGGCGTGGGCGAAGGGGAGGGTGTCGGCCGGGAGCCGGGTGGAGTTGATGCTTTATTGGTTCGATGAGGCGGGGAAACGGATTCCGGAGGATCGTTTGTCGCTGGATCAGCGTTTGCCGGGAGCGGCGGATGAGTGGGTTCGGTTGTCGGCTTGGGGAAAAGCTCCGGCGGAGGCGGTTTCCGGGTACGCGGTGTTGCTGGTGAATAATCAGGCGGAGGGGGATGTGGTTTATTTCGATGATATCGAGGTGTTGGAATTTGCGTGGGAGGAGTTGGAGTGAGTGGTTTGGGTGGGGGATTTGGGATT
>CAZJCL010000427.1:0-2548 GCA_964544025.1 uncultured Opitutales bacterium
TGAAGGCGGGACTACGAAACGGGGGCTGCGAAATGGGAAGTTTTTGAAGAATGAAAGGACGTTGGAGAGTTCGGGTTTTCGGGGCGGTTTTGGCGCTGGGTTTGGTGGCGGCGGGAATCGTGGGGGGCGGTCGTTTTTTGCGGACGGATGTGACGGTGGCTCCGGTGGAGGAGGGGGCGGCGGTGAACGCGGTGGCGGGAGTGGTGCGGGTGTCGGCGGAGCGGACGGCGGAGATTCGGGCGGAAGCGGGGGGGCGGGTGATCCGGAGCGAGCTGGAGTTGGGGCGGTTTTTTGAGGAGGGGGAGGTCTTGCTGGTTTTGGATGGGAGCGATTTGGAGAGGCGGTTGGGGCAGTTGCGGCGGGAGTTGGAGGCGGAGGAGGCGGTTGCGGAGATCGGGCCGTTGCGGAGATACGATTTGGAGCAGGCGCGGGAGGAGTTGGCGCAGAAGGAGATGCAGGTGGAGAAGGGGCAGGTGTCGCGGCGGGACTTGGAGAATCAGCGGAGGTTGATCGCGCGGTTGTCGGACGAGATCGAGTTGGAGAAGATTCAGGGGCGGCGGCGGGTGGATGGATTGCGGAACGAGATCGCGAATTTGGAGGCGGAGTTGGCGGAGATGGAGTTGCGGGCGCCGGTGGCGGGGCAGATTGTGGAGGTGTTCGCGCATCCGGGGGATTTGGTGGGGCCGCGGAGCGCGGTGGCGCGGTTGTTGTCGGGGGAGCGGATTGTGGAGGCGACGGTGAGCGAGGAGGATTTCGCGGGTGTCGCGGAGGGGCAGGCGGCGACGGTGCGGTTTTTGGGGTATGGGTCGCGGTTGTTTCAGGGGCGGGTGGCGCGGGTGTTGCCGGCGGCGGACGAGCGGACGCAGCGTTATACGGTTTATCTGGATTTGGAGATCGCGCGGGAGTTGCTGGTGCCGGGGATTACGGGGGAGGCGAGCATTGTGCTGGATGAGCGGGAGGGCGGGTTGATCGTGCCGCGGCGGGCGTTGATGGGGGACAGGGTTTTCGTGGTGGAGGATGGGCGGGCGTCGTTGCGGAAGGTGCAGCCGGGTTTTATCAGTTTGAACAAGGTGGAGATTTTGTCGGGGGTGAACGCGGGGGAGCCGGTGGTGGTGGAGAATGTGGGTGAGTTGCGGGATGGGGACCGGGTTTTGGTGAAGAAAAATGTCCCCTGAAGGCAGAATCGCGGTCCGGTTTTTGTTGTCGCGGAAGCGTTCGGTGACGATGAGCGTTTTGGGGATCGCGTTTGGCGTCGCGTTTTTCGTGCTGACGCAGGCGCAGACGACGGGGTTCGAGCGGTTTTATATTCAGACGATTTTGGGGACGAGCGGGGCGATTCAGGTGCAGGACCGGTTTCAGGATACGTTGCGTTCGATGGAGGCGGAGGGGGAGGAATCGGGGTCGGGGTTTCGGATCGCGCACCGGCGGGCGCGTCAATATGTGGAGGGGGTGGAGCATCCGGAGGCGGTGGCGGTGGCGTTGCGGGAGTTTGAGAATGTGGCGGGGGTTTCGGAGGTGGTTTCGGGGGCGGTGCAGTTGCGGACTTCGTTTCGGCGGGAGAGTTGTTTCGCGATGGGGATTCGGATGGAGGATCATTTGGCGGTGAGCAATCTGGGGCAGCAGATTGTGTGGGGGAGTGCGCGGGCGTTTCGGGAGGCGCCGCAGGGGGTGTTGGTGGGTCGGATTTTGGCGCAGCGGATGGCGTTGCAGGTGGGGGATTCGTTTTTTCTGGAAACGGTGGAGGAGTCGCGTCGGTATCGGGTGGCGGGGATTTACGAGACGGGGGTGCGGGAGATCGACGAGAGCCGGGTGTATCTGCATTTGACGGAGGCGCGGTCGTTGTTGGGGCGGCCGTGGGGGGCGTCGTTTTTGCAGGTTTCGTTGCGGGATCCGGGGCGGGCGCGGGCGGACGCGGCGCGGATGGAGGAGACGATCGGGCATTTCGCTTACAGTTGGCAGGAGCGGGAGCGGGCTTGGCTGGAGGTTTTTCGGGCGTTGCGGGTGTCGTCTGGGTTGACGGTGGCGACGATTATTTTGATTTCGGGTCTCGGGATGTTCAATACGTTGGCGATGATGGTGATGGAGAAGACGCGGGAGATTTCGATTTTGCGGTCGATGGGGTATACGCGGGGGAATGTGATGAGCATTTTCGCGTGGCAGGGGGGGATTGTGCTGGGGTTGGGGATTTTGGCGGGGTGGATCGGCGGGGGTTTGTTTACGTATGGGGTGTCGCGGATTCCGATCCGGATTCGGGGGATTTTCGCGACGGATCATTTCGTGGTGCATTGGTCGTGGTCGCATTATTTGTGGGGGGCGGCGATCGCGGCGGTCGTGGTGGCGGTGGCGACTTGGTTGCCGGCGCGGCAGGCGGCGCGGTTGGAGCCGGTGGAGGCGTTGAGGGGGATTTGAGATTTTGGAGTTGAGATTTTGGATTTTGGATTGGGGGGAATGGGAAGGACGGAGTTTTTTTAAGATGGCGCGGATTTTCACAGATAAGTTGAAGGGAGACGGGGGAGGGGGAACGTTCAACGTTCAACGTTTAACGTCG
>CAZJCL010000428.1:0-2547 GCA_964544025.1 uncultured Opitutales bacterium
GAGGGGCGGTGGGGCGGGCAGTTTTTGGGGTGGGAAAGTGAGAAGGTGGGAAGGATTGGAAGGAAGTAGTGGGTTAGCTGTAGTGGCGGCGGAGGTTGGTGGCTAGGATGCCCATGGCTTCGCGGTATTTGGCGACGGTGCGGCGGGCGATTTTGATGTCTTTTTCGCCGAGGATTTTGACGATGTTTTGGTCGCTGAGGGGTTTTTGAGGGGATTCGTTTTCAATCAGCTGGGCGATCATTTCCTTGATGGATTTGTTGGAGACGGATTCGCCGTTGCCGGATTGGTAACCGGGGGTGAAGAAGAATTTGAATTCGAAGACGCCGTGCGGGGTTTGGATGTATTTGTTGGCGATGGCGCGGCTGACGGTGGTTTCGTGGACGCCGACGACGTCGGCGACTTGGGTCATGGTGAGGGGGCGGAGTTTGGAGACGCCTTCTTCGAAGAAGCCGCTTTGGATGCGGAGGATTTCGCGGGTGATTTTTTCGATGGTTTGCTGCCGTTGCTCGATCGAGCTGATGAGGAATTTTCCGGAGCGCATCTTTTCGTGGATGTATTCCTTTTCTTTGCGGGAAAGGCGGCCGGAGGCGATCATCTCTTTGTAGGCGTTGCTGATGCGGAGTTTGGGGATGTAGTCGTTGTTGAGGGTGATGACCCATTCGGAATCGACTTTTTCGACGATGACGTCGGGAACGATGACGCGATTGTTGTCTTCTCCGAAACGGCGTCCGGGGGCCGGATCGAGCATGGCGATTTCTTCGATGGCTTCTTCGGCTTCGTTGGGGGTGATGTTTAGCTTACGGGCGATTTCGGGAATCCGGCGGCGCAGGAGGAGCTCGAAATGGTCGTGGACGATGGTGGCGGCGGTGGAGTTTTCCTTTCCGGCGGCGGCGAGTTGGAGGAGAAGGCAGTGTTGGAGATCGGTTGCGCCGATGCCGGGGGGATCGAAAGTGATGAGGATTTCCCACGCTTCCTGGACGCATTCGAAGGAAATTCCGGAGAAGAGGGCGACTTCCTGGATCGGCGAGGAAAGGAAGCCGCGGTTGTCGAGGTTTCCGATGAGAACTTCGATGGCGCGTTTTTGCTCGGCGTTGCAATCGGAGAGGTCGGCTTGCCGCATCAGGAATTCCTGAAGGGAGGTTTCGCTGACGAGGGAATCGAAGAAGTGCTGCCGCTTTTTGATGGCGTCGGCGGAATACTCGTTGTTGTGGCCGTTTTGGGAGTAGAAGTCGCGCCAGTCGTCGTCGAGTTGATTGAGGATTTCGAGATCGCGATCGACCTGGTCTTTGCCGTCGTTGTCGCGGGTGGCGTCCGGGCCATCGCCGTCGGCTTCGAGGCTCGGCGTGTTCATCGGCAATTCCTCCAGGAGCGGATTGCTTTGGAGTTCCTCCTGGATGGCGGCCCGGAGATCGAGGGCGGGAACTTGGAGGATCTTCAATGACTGGCGGAGTTGGGGTGCCAGGACAAGCTGCTGGGTCTGCTTCTGGACTTGATGAAGACTCTGTGAGGGAAATGCCATGGTCAGAAACAAAATGATAGATCGCGCGGCGGGCCGTGCAAAGAAATTAGGAGCGGAAGGACCTCGTTTTCCGGAAACGGGCGAGGTTTCCGGGTTGCCTTGCCCTGGCTCGGAACCGCTTTTGTGTAAGAATCATTGCAGGAGGGGGCGGGCGCGTCCAGAACGCTTCGCGTGAGATTGGCACGAAAAATGCCTCATGGTTTGCCGGGGCCGGGCTGGGGCTTCGATTGACAGGGGTTGGCGGGCGGCTTTATCTTGGCGGTATGATCACGTTGACGAAAAGCGCGGCGGAACAAGTGAAAGCGATGCGGCGGGAGTTGGACGACGATTCCCGGATGCTCCGCGTGTTTGTGGACGCGGGCGGTTGTTCCGGTTTCGAGTATGGGATGTCGTTCGATCACCGGAAGGAGGACGATGTGGAAGTGGAGAGCGAGGGGGTGAAGATTTTGATCGATCCGGCGAGCGCGGTTTATTTGGACGGGTGTTCGGTGAAGTTCGACGACGGGCTTCACGGGAAAGGATTCGAGGTGATTAATCCGAACGCGAAGACGACCTGCGGCTGCGGGAAGAGCTTCAGTTGAGGAATTGCGGGAGTTTGAGGAGGCGCGGATTGAAAGGATTTACTCCAGTTCTTGGTCCGCCGGAAAAGCCGGATCCGTGGTGGGTGCGGCTTTTTAGTTATTCGGTGATTACGGTTTTGATCGCCGCGGGGAGCGTGGCGGCTTTGTTCGGTTTTTGGATTTTTTACGGAGGGCCGTTGCCGCCGCAATTTTACGAGATGTCGCTGGAAGAGCAGGAGCGGGCGATGGTGCGAACGTTGCAGGTGGCGGCGGGGATCGGGACGACGGTGGGAGTTGGATATTGCGTTTGGGCGGAATGGTTGCACCAGGAGCGGATGGCTTACCGGCGGGAGCGGCAGAGACGGAGGGCGGCGCGGGAGGAGATTTGAGGGGAACGTCGCGGGCCGGATTTACCGGCGGCGGGAATGCGGTTGACCTGGTGGGGGGCGGAGTGTTTTTGTCGGGGGC
>CAZJCL010000429.1:0-2513 GCA_964544025.1 uncultured Opitutales bacterium
TGAATTCTCCAGACGGGCGTTACATCGCGTCCGCATCCACCTGGCGGGCGATGCGGACGTTTGGAGAAGATACCTATTTTCATCGGTTTCGCGTGGTGGAAAGGAGCAGTCAGGAACTGGTGAAACAGTGGGATGTTCCGTATCAGATTCCGCCGCGGCCCGCGTATCCGGAAATTGGAACTTTGAGTAACGCGGAATACCAGGCGAAGGTTGCGGAATGGGATGAAGCGACGTCGCGGCCGCTTTTCGACGGGTTGCTCTTCGAGAAGATCGGGTCGTTCGAATGGTCGAAGGACAGCCTGCGGGTGGGGTTTCGGTTGGGTGAACGGGAAATCAGCGGGCTGCGTTTGGATAACGGCGAGGTGACGTTTTTCGGGTTTTTGCCTACGAGCGAAGTCGTGCTGAAAGGATCGGCGCGTCTGCGGAATTGCTTTCTCGATCTGGACACGGGGGAAGTGATGAGTGCTCCGGTGGAATGGGTGGATGGGTTGCGGGCGGAGGGAAAGCTTTACGGCGGGAGCACGCCGCCGAGCGTTTTGCGGGAGTGGATGAGCCGGAGCGGAGCCGACCTTTTCCGGGGAGTGAAGGCGAGCGAAACCGATTCGTGGGGGCTGCTGCAGATCGATGGAGTGGTTGTTTACATGTCGCCCGAGGATTTCCCGTTCGATTCGGTTTCGGTGGAGCAGATCGCGGAAGCTATTGAGCGGTGGGAGGAGGTTATGTTGGAGGAGCCGGCCGGATCTTCAACCGGATCTTCGGGAGCGGTGTTTTTTCCGTTGCAACCGGGGATGATGATCGCCTTCGAAACGCGGGAAGGGAGGCTCGGTGCGATGGAGGTTTTTCATGTGGGACGGGATCGGATGCGGGTGCGTTACAAGCTTGTGGCGGAGTCCGTCGCTGCCGGGGAGAAGGGATCGGCGGCGGGGTTGAATCCGATTCCGGAGCATGCGCTGGCGTTGGTGCGGGAGAAGATGATCGAAGCGTATGGGCGGTATAATGGGTCGAGCGATCCGGATGCGCCGGCGCGGCTCGCGGCGGAGGTTGCGGCGCTGGAGAGGGAGATGCTGGCGTTGTTGAAGGGGACGGTGGCGGAGCCTTTTCTGACGCAGATGGAGGAGCAAAAGGCGGGATTTCAGGCGGCTCAGGCCGCTGGCGATGCGGAGGCGATGGAGCGGGCGCGGCGGCGTATGGCGGAGATTGGGGAGCAGTTGGAGCCGATTTTGGCGGGGGAGGAAGGCGAACGGACGGCGAGTGGGAACTGGGAACCGTCGATGCCGGGAGCGACGGCGGGCGGTTATCATCGGAGGATCGAGGTGCGGGCGGAGGTTGTTGAAGGGTCCGACACGATTTGGACATCTCTCAGTCCGGCTTCTTATGACCGGGAGCGATTGGCGCGGAACGAGTCGTTTCGGGTTATTCGGGGACCGAGATTGACGGTTGCGGAGGGGGAGGAAATCGAGTTCACCCTTCCGGGCGGAAGTGAGGTGGATGGTTCCGGAGCGGGGGGCGCGGAGTTTATGGTTCGGGCGAATCTGGATGGGGCGGGGATTCGGTATTCGATTTCGGGGCGTTTTGTGAAGGTGGGGGATCGATGGGTTTCGCCGGATGAGGTTTTTCGAGATGAAGGCCGCGTCGCCTGGGATGCGCCGATGCTTTTCGGTTTGCCGGCGGCGGAGGGGCGGGCGCGGATCTTGGCGCTTACGCTTCGTCCGATTTTACGAGCGGGTGCGGAGCCGCCATCGACTGCGAAGCCGGCTGCGGCATTTGGCCCGGTGACCGAGCGGAGGGTTTCGGTGCAACCGGGGATGTCGTTGGATCTGGAGAGCGGAGAGATGGAAGCGATCGAGTCCTGGAAGGACTTGGAGGAATTTCATCTGGCGGTTTATCGGGAGGATCGGGGGTGGATGCTGTTGTCCGACATCGATGCCGCGACCTTGCCGGAGGATGCGTGGGAGACGATTTCGGAGAAGGAGCTTATTGCTGTGCTGAGCGATAGTCTTTGGGCGGAGTTGCGGTTTCCGTATCAGAGTGCGGCGAAGGCGGACGTGGATGCGCCGGTGCGATATTTGATGGTGGAGGAGGATGCGTATCCGCCGGTCAATTTTGGGTTTCGGACGAGGGAGGGGAGGATTGGGGTTTTTCAGATTTACGCGCTTGCGGACTCGGAGAATCCGGATGGGGAGATGTGGGTGCGGTATAAGATGTTACAGGAAGCGGAGGAAAAGGTGGTGCCAGGCATCGAGGAATGAAAATGAAATCGGAGGATATTTTGGTGTTGGCGGTTCGGTTGCTCGGACTGGTTTTTCTTTATCACGCGTTGGAGCCGGGGAATGTGAGCGCGATTTTGGAGGCCTTTCCCCACAGGCTCGGGGATCACGTATCCACTACGATGGATCAGGGTAAGCTGTTGCGCGTGATGGCCAATATTGGGTGGTCGTTGCTGATGGCTTATTGGCTGATTCGGGGAGCGCCGCTGGTGGTGCGGGTGGGTTATCCCTCTCTAACGGGATGAA
>CAZJCL010000430.1:0-1338 GCA_964544025.1 uncultured Opitutales bacterium
GGCGGAATTTTCGAACCATTCCAAGCTACGGATTGCCCAGAAAACGGCGTCTTCCTGAGGCATCGGTTGCCGCAACGTGTTTGCCCGGCCAGCGGCGAGATGGGCCGCGGCGGCGCTTCGCAGGGCGGCGGTCATTTCGCTTCGGTCTCCGAGAAGCCATGCGGAATTGGCGGCGTTGATGCAGGAATCGAACATTTGCCAGCGATACGCCCATTGCGCTTCGGCGGTGAAATGACGGGCTTCGTCGGCGGGTTCCCAAGCGTTTGTTCTTTCTTCGCCGAGACCGGCTTGGGTGTCGATGTTCGCGACGATTCGCGTGGCGAGGCCTTCGAGATCGTGACCGTTCTCCCGGAAGATCAGCGGGACCTTTTCGCCGTTTTTTCTCAAGCGGATTTCGACGGAAAAGCCGCTGGTTTGCGGGGAGACAATTCCGTCGAGTAAGTAGTCGCTCGTGCGGAGAGGAATGTTTGTGCGTGTGATTTCCCTTTCCCACTCCAATGCATCCGCTTGCCACCGATCCAGAACGAGGAGGCGGGGATTTTGCATCAATTTCCGGGAAACGAGAAAGTTGAGATCGCGCTCCAGTTGTTTGTCGCGGTGGCTGGCGGCGGTCGCGAATCGGAGTCCGAGTAGGGAGATCGCAGGGCGGTTTTCGGAGGAGTTTGCGAAGCGCTGTATTTCCCGGGAAAAACGGTTCGCCGCCAAGCGGGTCCATGGCAACAGGTCGCGATCGTCGGGGGCGGCGGTCATTGCGTGAAGGATTGATCCGGTGCCGACGTGGATCAGCCGGACGGAAATGGTTTTTTCTGGTGGGCGGCTTTCGATGGCGAGAAGCATGTCGGCCCCGACGAGGCGTCCGGCTTCGAGAACGCCGTCGGCGGAGAAAGCGTTGGAATCGAGTCGTTTTTCCCGGACGATCCGGGCGATTTCTTCCCGTTCGACAAACTCGATTTCGGGTTCCGTCATTTGGCTCAGAAGCAGATTGGCGACATCGGCTCCTTGACGGTCATGGAGAATCCCGACGCGGGTCGGCGTGGTTTCCGCGAAAGACGTGGCGGCGGCGAGGAGGAAAATCAGCCACGGGATTCCGCGAAGTTTGGCGAGAAAGAGGGAGCGGGAGAGGGGAGTTGATGGGCGCACGGTGGATTTTTTGGAGAGGCGGGAAGAAAGAGGAAATGGGCGCGAGAGCGGGTTCGCGGTTGGGATCAGGGTGGGCGGGTTTTGGGGGAATTACGATAGTGAATGTGGGCGCGCGTGATCCTTGGGGGAGCGTGGAGATGGCGCGCGGTCTGGGGTCATCGGCGAAGCGCCGATGCTACGTGATGCGTGATTCGTGCG
>CAZJCL010000430.1:1438-2513 GCA_964544025.1 uncultured Opitutales bacterium
TCGACGGAGGAGACGGTCGGTTTTTCGTTGGCGGGATGCGGCTCGACGACGGCGGCGACTTTCGTTTCGGAGGCTTTTCGGGAGAGGAAAAGGAGCGGGACGCGTTCGTTGGCGGAGGCACCGGGGCCGTCGCCGGTGGTGAGGGTGGTGCCGGGGGAACCGGCGGCGAGGAGTTGGACGTTGACGTTTTTGCCGGGGAAGGTGGCGGCGACCGGTTGGCGGGTTTGGGCGGTGGCGGCGTTTTTGATGTGGGCGAATCCGGGGCCGCGTTTCGAGAGATCGGCGGTTTGGAGGCGGAGGTTGACGGGCTGGGGATTTTCGCCGCGGTTGTGGTAAAACCAGTCGAACTGGCGCTCTTTGTCGGCTTTCAGATCGTCGAAAACGAGGAGGTAGCCGGGGGTGAGGAAGAGCATGCGGCGGTGTTCGACGCCGGGGTAGGCGTCGTTGTTGCGGGCGACGACGGCGGCGAACTCGGCATTGGATTGGTGGAAAAGGAGTTCGGCGGGGCCGGCTTTCTGGTCTTTGCCGTCGACGAGAACGGTGTTGTGGCTGATGGTGGCGCGATACCATTCGCGGTGGATCGGGAGGCGGTAGGCCTGGGAGGAGGCGCGGCCGCGATCGACGGCGAGTTCTTCTTCGAAGCCGAAGAGGACAAAGCTCATTTTGTCGAAATGGCCGTGGCCGCCGCCGTGGGGAGCGAAGGTGAAGGCGGTGGAGAGTTTTCCGGGTCCGGCGGTGCGGAGGATGGCGTGGCCGGTGTCGGGGAGGACGACGGTTTGGCCGACCTTTTTCTGGACGCGGTCGACGTTTTCGTTGCCGTAGAAATAGGAGAAACGGGAGACCTGCTTCGGGAGAATCGGGAGGAGGTTTTCGTCGTTGTAATATCCGTAGGCGGCTTCGGTGAGATGGCCGAGGCGGGACCAGCGTTGTTCGGGGCGGAGGGTGGTGGCGTCGCCGAAACGGGGGACGGTGCCGTCGCTCATTTCGTAGCTGACGGGGAGAGTGAACATTTTGCGGAGGGAGGGATTTCCCCAGAGATTGATGCCCATGTGGGCGGCGCCGAGGGCGTGGCGGG
>CAZJCL010000431.1:0-2507 GCA_964544025.1 uncultured Opitutales bacterium
AACTGAGATCGACTTTCGGCGTGTGTGCGAGCTCGAGTTAACCTCACCGGAGACGGATGAGGTTGTTGTCTCCTGACTTATTCAATTTCTAAATAACTACTACAGCCATGAATATCGATATCGGAGTAATCATTCTAATCGTCGTCGCGATCATCGCGCTGATTCTTCTCGGGATATTCATATCCTTCTTCAGCGTTTGGCTTCGTGCTTGGCTGGCGGGAGCTTATGTCGGAATCCCGACACTCGTTGCGATGCGCTTGCGGCGTGTTCCTTACGGATTGATCGTCGACGCGCGGATCACGGCGCGGAAGGCGGGAATCGATATTTCGACGGACGAGCTCGAGGCGCATTTTCTGGCGGGCGGTAACGTGATTCCGACGGTGCAGGCGCTCATCGCGGCGATGAAGGCGGGGATTCCGCTGGATTTCACGCGGGCTTCCGCGATCGATTTGGCGACGAAGGGGAGCGGAAAATCGGTTTTGCAAGCGGTGCAAACCTCGGTGGATCCGAAGGTGATCGATTGTCCGAATCCGGCGCAAGGCCGCGCGACGATTGACGGGGTGGCGAAGGATGGGATTCAGGTAAAGGTGCGGGCGAGGGTGACCGTGCGGACGAATCTCGACCGGTTCGTCGGCGGCGCGAAGGAGGAGACGATTATTGCCCGCGTCGGCGAGGGGATCGTGACGACCATCGGTTCGGCGAATTCCTACAAAACCGTGCTGGAAAGTCCGGACTCGATTTCGAAAGTGGTGCTTCAGCGTGGTTTGGATGTGGGGACGGCCTTTGAGATTTTGTCCATCGATATCGCCGATGTGGACGTTGGCGAAAACATCGGGGCGCAGTTGCAGGAAGCCCAGGCGGAAGCGAACAAAAACATGGCGCAGGCCCAGGCGGAAATCCGTCGCGCGGCCGCGGTGGCGCAGGAACAGGAAATGAAGGCGCGCGTCCAGGAGATGCAGGCGAAAGTCGTCGAGGCGCAGGCGCAAGTGCCGCTGGCGATGGCCGAGGCGTTCCGCAATGGGCATCTGGGCGTGATGGATTATCAGCGCTACATGAACATCCAGGCCGACACGGACATGCGCAAGTCGATTGCGAAGCCGGGCGACCAGGACGAAAATACCAAGAAATAACGACCGGACGCGGGGCCGGGGCGGACTTCCTTGGGAGGATCGCTTCCGGCTGAATTGAGAAAACGACGATAACCGATGGATTGGCTAACGGAATATTTGGATCTGCTCGTGCCGGTGTTCGTCGTTCTCATGTATCTCCTCCAGCGCATGTTTGTGCGGGGGGAAGAGGAGGGGGAGGCGCGCGGACCGGAGCTCGACGAGGAAGCGCGGCGAATCCAGGAAGAGATCCGGCGGAAGATCGTGGCGCGTCAACGGGGCGAGGATTTGCCTCCGCCGCCGGTTTTCGAACGCGCGGAAAATCCGCCGTCGCCTTTCGTTCGCGAACCGGAAGTGGCGCCGCCGCCGATTCAGGAAAGATTTCCGAGAGCCGATTGGCGACAGATGCCGGAACCGCCTCCTGTCGCCGTGGAGCCGGAACCGAGCCTGCTCGACGAGTTGCGGGTCCAGAGGGAACGGCTCCGGGAAGCGCGCGAGGCTAAGGAAGCGGCGGTTAACCGGACGAAAACGGCGGGCGGCCGGGCGAGGCGGCGGGCGGTGGAAGCGCGGGTGTCGGTTGACGGAAATTTGCGGGAGCAATTGCAGGCGGATCTGGCGAACGGCGATGGGTTGAAGCGGGCGTTTCTTTTGAAGGAAGTTCTGGATCGTCCGGTGGGGCTGCGCGAACGGCCGGATTCGTTCGGGAATTGGTGAGGGTGGACGTGGCCGCCGGTTTGGTGGCGTGCTTGGCGCATATGTGGGCCGGGTTTTTCCGAGAGCGGATCGCGGGCATCAGGGGAGTTGGGCAGAGGAGGCGGTGGATTTTTTGTTAAAAGAATATTGCTTCAGTCAACCCAGATGTTCATAAAAGAGAGCAAGACCCTTCAAAGGTCCCCATAAAACTACGTCTCAACCTCAAAATACTGATCCTATGAAACGAACCTCCATTCGTAAATCGTTCCTCCTAGCCAGCTTGGCCGGAGGAATCGCTGTTTCTGCCTCAGGGCAGGTTCTTGTGAATGAAACATTCGACTACGCCGATACCGCAGCAATGTTGGTCAACTGGGCAGGTGGGGGGGCTACTCTTAATTCCGCTGACGGACAACCATCCCCTTCGGCATCGCATCCAGGCGGTGCGGTAAATGCTTGGCAAACTGCACTTTCTATTCGACCAACAGCTGAAACGCAAATCATCCTCAGTGCTGACTTTTACGATCCAGGTGGAGGATTGGCCCGTCAGTCTATCGGCTTAAGAAATGGTGCGGATCCGATGCTTGAATTGGGCGCAAACAACGGAAACTTTGGAAACTATGCAATTCGCGTGTTAGGATTCGGCGGAAATGATGGATGGCGGTATTTCGATCCGAGTGCGACGAACGTTGAAAATATCCGGGAAGTCGG
>CAZJCL010000432.1:0-2506 GCA_964544025.1 uncultured Opitutales bacterium
AGTTGGACAAATTCATGCGCCTGAAATTGTGCTTGTCCTTGGTTTGACGGGAGCGTAGCGTTCGGGGCGATTTCTTCGATATTGTTCCCAACTTCCCAAAAAACAACCAAGGAAACCCATGAAAAAAATGCTCTCGATTCTCGGCTTGGCCGGGATTTTATGCGGCCTGCTGCCTGTTGCCCATGCTCAGACTTATGAACTGGAAACGATCTGGGAGAAACACCCGGCGGATTATCCGCAGTTCTTCGGAACCGGTAATACGGTGCGGGGAATGGCTTATAATCCGGTAACGAATCATTTGCTGGTCGCTTCGCGGGACGATAACGCGATACACCGGATCGACGCGGCGGATGGCGCGTATATTGGCGAGTTGGATATGACTGGCGTTTCCGGCGGTCTGTTTGCGATCAATAAGGTTCGGGTGACGGCGGACGGCGCGATTTATGTTGGAAACATGACGACGGACGCGGTCGCCGAGAGCTTTCGGCTGTATCGCTGGGCGGACGAGGAGGCGGTGCCGGTACGGATTTACGCCGGGAATCCGGGCGACGTGGCTCCGGAAAACCGCTGGGGCGATGCAATGGATGTGCGTGGAACGGGTGCCGATACGGAAATTCTTCTCGGGAGTTATATGGGATCGATGCTTGCGGTGCTTCGGCCGGGCGAGGATCCGGCGGCGCCGGACAGTTATACGGCGCTTCGGATTCCGACGGCGGTGGCGGCTCTCGCTCCGCGAAACGTGGCGTTCGGGCCGGGGAATCTGGTGTACCTGACGCGGGCTTCGGCGGCGCTTTACGAGCTGGATATCGATTTCGAGTCGGGGACGGTTTTGGGAGAGAGAGCGTTCGACGGGAGCAAGATCGCGGCGGGATTGTCACCTCTCGCATATGGCGAGCAGGAGGATTTGCTGGTGGGACTTTTGAGCGCTTCCCATGCGGTATGGGTGTATAAAAGGACGCATCTTTCGCTTCAGTGGACGGCGTTGCCGATTGCGACGAAGGTGTTTTCGGCCCCGAATGGAACCCACAACGCTAACGGAAACGCGGCGGGCGACGCGATCGTGGTCGGCGATATCATTTACGCGCTGGATACGAACAACAGCATTCTGGCGGTGAAGCTGGTGGAGAACGAGCCGCCTCCGCCATTGCCGGCCGCGGAGATTTTCTGGTCGAACAACAATGAGATCCGCGGATCGCTGCTGAATGGAGACGAGGTGAGAACGGTGATCGGCGGTTTGTCGCGACCGATCGGGTTGGCGGTCGATGCCGAGGCGGGTCACATTTATTGGGCGGAAGACGGCGTGGGCCGGATCGCACGGGCAAAATTGAATGGAACGGATACGACGACGATTATCGACGGCTTGAAGACCCCGCAGGATGTGTTGCTGTTGAATGGGCGGATTTATTTTTCGCAGTATTCGGCGGGATTGTTCTCGGTTAACCTTGAGGGAGGCGATTTGAAGACGGTGCTCCCGGTGGAAAGCCAGGGGACGAGTCCGATCGCTTATGATGAGGTGACGGGGAGGATTTATATGTCGGCGGTTACGGCGGCGGGATCGAGGTTGTACAGCGTGGATCCGGATGGAAACGAATCGGATTCGATCGCGGATTTCGGCACCAATTATTACGGAATCGCGTTCGGGCCGGACGGGACGCTTTTCCGGGCAAACTTCGATCTGCACACGGTCGATTCGTACAACATGGAGACCGGGGTTCCGACTCCTCTTTTCGGGGGTTACACGCAGCCGCTCCAAATTGCAATCAGCGAGGATGGCTCGCGGATTTACTGGACGGAGCGCGGGAATGACGGAAACGTTTACGCGGCGAACGCGGATGGCAGCGGAGACGTGCTGACATTGGCGGCGGGCGAGGACAGTCCGTTTGGCGTGGCGCTGGTGCCGAGCGTAACGGCGGGCGAGGGTTTCGCGGACTGGATCGCGAGCTTCGACGTGCCGGTTGAGCAACGCGGAAGCGAGGACGATCCGGACGGCGACGGGATCGATAACCTGTTGGAATACGCTTTGGACGGAGATCCGGCGGCGGCGGACCGGGATATTTTGCCGGTTATCGGCGTGGAGTCTGTCGGGGGCGTCGAGTATTTGGCTATCGCTTACACGAAGAACGCCTCGGCGAGCGGCATCGCGTATATCGTGGAGGTTTCGGAAGATTTGGTGAACTGGGAAACCGGAGCGGGCGAGATCGAAGTGGTTTCGGAGGACGACGGCAGCGCCGTTGTCCGCGACGCGACCGCGATGACCGACGCGAACCGGCGGTTCATCAGGCTTCGTGTGATTGAGCAGTAAACGGAGATAGCTGCTCGTGGGTGCAACCCCTCGTGCCGGAACGGTGCGAGGGGTTTGTCGTTTTTGGGGAAGAGAAAGGGGGGCGCAGGAGACGTTAAAGCGGAGACAAGGGGGAGGTGCTTAGCGAACTTTTTACAACTGTTTTTTACAATTCCTTGACGATGTGGAAACTTGTCAAACCCCGATTCATGGAACAGGCTTTCC
>CAZJCL010000433.1:0-2503 GCA_964544025.1 uncultured Opitutales bacterium
GCATTAGTGTTTATTCGTGTTCATTCGTGGTT
The DNA here is from genome assembly GCA_964544025.1 of uncultured Opitutales bacterium. GTDB lineage: Bacteria > Verrucomicrobiota > Verrucomicrobiia > Opitutales > T3Sed10-336 > CAZJCL01. The sequence continues at coordinate 33 of CAZJCL010000433.1, forward strand.
AAAAACTTCGTGCTAATGCTGATTTAAAAATAACCGCGAATCATGGCGAAACCCGCACGCCCACCGGCCCCGAAAACCGCCAACCCTCCAGCTCGGCATCGGCATCGGCCTTCGTCCCGTGCTTCCGGAAAGCGACCAAAACCTTTTCGTCACCCCGAGTGAATCGCAGTCCGACCGCGCTCGCCGATTCCTTCCGCTCCGCCTGCCACTCGCGCTGTTCGCCGGCCGGATACGGAACCACGACAGTTAACATGTGCAGCTTTTTTCGTTTCTGTTCGGTCGAGGCTTCGACGTGCCACTGGTTCGGAAAATTCCGTCTTTCCGGCGGCGGCTCGTAACCGTCCCATTGGCGAAACGCGAGATTCACCGGCGACAGATAACGCGCATCGAGACCGGCCCGCTCGCGTTCCAGATGAAGCGACCGATCCGCGTCACGCACTTCAAACGGACTTTCCGCGTGCAACATAAATTGAAACGTCGCCGGCTCCCGCGCTTCGAGCTCGTCCAGAATCACAAGAAGATCCGGCTTCACGAACGCGATTCTCCGCTGATAATGCTCCAGAAGATCCCCATACGACTCGGTCGCATCGCCCGCCACATAATCCCATTCCGCACTCGTTTCGAAATCAACAATCCGCCCCAGCGGCGCGGCGCTCCGGCGCACTTGTTCCTCGCCATTCACGAGCACGGCATTATGCGCCTTGGTGCTGTGCGCCCATTGCGTGTGAAAACGGCTTCCATGCAGATCACGGTAAACGCAGGTGGTCAGCAACGACTCGCCAAACGCGTTCAGCTGAAAACTGTTGTGCGGATTGTGACCGTGGCTCTGCCGCCCGAACGGACTCGATTTGAAAAGCAGATGAACATCCTCCCGACTGTCGGAAAGATCGGAATGAAGGCTGGCGATTCCGATGCCCCGGAAAACCTTCGATTGCGGAATTCCAGCGGGCGGACGAGCGGCTGGAGGTTCCGGCAATTGCGCGCGGATCAGCAACCCGTGCAAACCTCCTTGACCCGAAAACTTCCATTCCTCCATCCACCACCGCCAATGCGACGCTCTCGCCGCCCCCTCCGAATCGTTCGCCGAAACCCGCAGAAAATAATCCAGCAAACTGCCCCAACCGCCGCCCGGACGATTATGCGCCAAATCCCCGAAGCCCGAATTCGGCGAGCGCGGCGGCGCCACATAAAGCGGAAAATCTCCCACCCGGCTGAAAAACGGTTTCTTCAATCCATCGATCTCCAACGTCGCTTGCGCGGTCATCAGCCACGGAATTACCCGCCCGACATAACTCCCCATGTAGCTCAACCCCTCGTGCCAACCGCCATCGTCGTCCGCCCAAACCGGATACGCCGCGTAAAACTTGTTCAACGCGTAATCGAGCCAAAGTTCCGCTTCCGGAATCTCCTCGTAAAACGCCAGCGCCGCTTCGCCCAGCTTGTGCCAAATCCGGTTGGCGTGACTCCCGTAAGGCCGGTTCAGATGCCCCGTGCCGTGCGCGATTTCCCAGTTTTTCCACGCATCCTGTCCGCGCCGCCGCATGACCGCCGCCACCTGTTTCCGCTCTTCCGCACTCAGCGTGTCATAGCCCCAATCATAGGCGCGGGCGAGGTAGTAGAGCATCGGTTTCGCCGCCTCGCAATTCAGCCGAAACTCGGTCGGCCCATCCGGATCCCAGCTGGCGAGATGCAAAATCCATTTCCGCGCCGCCTCCGAATATTTCTCCTCCCCGGTCATCAGGTGCATAAACGCCAACAGTTCCGCCTCCTGACCCGCCTTCACCGTTTGCACGCGATTCGGCCACCAATATTTAATCGCCTCCTCGTCATCCTTGTCCATCGCCGACCCCATATGCTCCGGCTCCGGCGTCGGTCCTTTGGCGATATGACGATCCGCTTCGGCGCGAAGACGAGCAAACGCCTCCGCCTCCGGACCGGCGATCGCCTCGCGCAAACGCGGCAAAGCATCACGTCCGATCAGCAAACGCGGCCGCCCCGCGAGCACCCGTTTCCGAATCGTCTCCCGATCCGGAAGCGGCAACTCCGCCACGTCCGGCGGCACGATCACTTTCCGCGTCACGCTCCAGTTGGAAACCTCCCCGTCCTTCGTCAGAAACCGATACCGCCAAAACCACTCCCCCGCCTCCAACGCTTCCGAATGCGTGTAAGTGTTGAACGGCAAATCCGCAACCGTCGTCGCCTCCCCGAAATCCTCCTCCCGGGACCACTGCACATTGTAACGATGCGCCTCCTTCTCATGCAGCCAAATCCACGAAGGCGGATTCAGCGAAACCGTTTCGCCATCCGCCGGCCGATACCCGACCTCCCCCGGCTTCGGTTCGCGATTGGAAACTTCCGCCGCGAAACCGCAAAGGCCGGCGGAAAAAAAGAGAGCAGAGGCGACGAAAACAACGGGTATCAACTTCATGGAGCCCAGTCTGCCTCCCCACCAATTCGAGGCAACGAAAAGA
>CAZJCL010000434.1:0-2493 GCA_964544025.1 uncultured Opitutales bacterium
TTGTTGCTATCGTCCGCCTCGTCCGCGTACTTGAAATACTGCCACCCCACCACATGCGGCGACTCCAAAACCCGAAGCGCAAAATTCTGATACCAATGCCCCCGATCCGCCTGCGTCCGCACCACCCATCCCGCTCCCAACTCATTCTTCAACCCGAACTTCTCCGCCGCATCCTCCCCCTTGACATAAAACTCCGAAATCAAAACCGGCGCCTCCGAATGCTCCAGCCAGCGCCCCAAATGCGTCTCCGACGGCGCCCACGAATTGTAATAATTAACCGATACGATATCCAGATGCCGCCCCGCCGCCGCGATCACCTGCGGAATATGCGGCCCCGCCCCGTGCAACCGCGACCCCAGGTTCATATGATTCGGCGTCGCCGCCCGGATCGCCGCCGTCGTCACCGCGTAATACCGATCCATCACATGCCCCAGCCAATCCAGATTATCCTCGTCCGTCGCCTCCTCCGCCTTCGCGTTTCTCCCCCGCTTCTCCCGAAACCACCGCCACGCTTCCGCCGCGTTCGCTCCCAACGCCGGATCCGCCAAATCGATCTTCAACGTCCGCGTCAACAAATCCCGCGCCATCGGCAACTCGTTATCCGTAAAATGCCCGACCAGCCACGGATCGTCCCGCAACTCCCCCAACTGCTCCCGCGCATACTCCATCGCGAACCCCTCGAACTCCGGATGAAAAACCGGAATCGCGCTCTCCCGGTAAGCCTGATTCCCGTAAGTCGAACGCGTCAACGAAAGCTTCCGCCCAAACGTCCCCATGAAATTCGCCGTCGTCGTATACGGAATCCTTGCCTCCACCTCATTCAACAAATCGATCCGCGACCACCGCCCGATTTCGTTAAAACCCATCTCCCGCATCCACGTCACCGTCTCCTCCGCCCACTTCTCCTCGCTCCCGAATTTCCGCTCAAAAAACTCCCGCGACGACCGGTGCCGCGTCGGCCGAATCGAAGTCAACCCCATGTGAATATACGGATACCCCTCCGGATCGATCGTCCACCACCGCCCGTCGATCTTCTCCGTCCTGAAAAACCCCGTCGCCTCCCGCCGCGCGCCATCCAAATTTCCCCCGAACCGCGAAAGCCGCGGTCCCGCCTCCCGCTCCCGAAACCCCTCCAAATCCCCCAACGTCCGCACCGCCGACGACCGCCATTTCTCCCCCGGTTTCCTCACCCACTCCAACTCCCCCGGCCCCGCCCCAAACACCGGCGAAACCGCGAATCCGACGAAAAACACCGCCGCAAGAAAACAGTATAAAACATTCCCCATAATCGATCGTTCAAAGAAATAATCCGCAGCCGGAAAACGCGCTCGGCGAATATTAGTGGACTCAACGCCGCCTCATGCCCCCGAAGCTTGCGATCCTTCCCAGTCGCCTTCAATCAAATAGCGACCGATCCCTTCGAAAGCCGCCCCACCCGCAAGCGCAAATTCTTTGTCACAACCGATAGGTCCCATGTTACCTGCTTTTGAGCCGGCTGCATTGGTCGGCTACTCATCACCGGAAAACCAAATTGAAAATGAAGAACAGATCGCAGCGCATCTCGATTATCAGTACCATTACAGGCATTGTCCTCCTCCTCGTCGCCCTCCCCTGCGCCGCCTTCGAAGGCGATTGGATCGGGAAACTGGATAACGAGGCGCTAATCCTTCTCGAAATCCGGCAATCAACTTCCGACTTGCGATACGATGTCGTGGCCCGCTGGCAAATCCCTACCGGGCAATTCCGCCAGGAAATTTGGAGAGGGGCGAATCACGGCGGGCTCTTTTCAGCCGGCACCGCAGTGATCGATTTCAATGGCGATTCCGCGCGCATGGCCTTCAATCCCTCGGAAGGTACCCACCTGGCCGCAAACCTGATCAGACTGAAAAACATCGACCATGATCGTCCGCTGGAAGTCGATCTCGCCGCGCATGGATGGAAGCCGATCGCCATTTCCGGAAAAGACCTGCGCGACGAAATCCTGGCAAAATCCATCGAACGCCACCCGCGGGACAAGACTCTGCAAGAAGCCTTCTCCCGATTCCCCCTCTTGCAGCCGAAACAGGACGAATCCGGCCGCCCCCTCTTCCTGATGCTCGATCTCTCCGCCCATATCGTCACCTTGAACGGGCTTCGCTACACCGGTTTTCGTTTCGTGGCGGACATGGATTACGGCGACGATTTCTACTGGGCTTTTTTGGGACCGGTCAACTTGGTGTCATGGTATATCCTCCCGGAAACCGGCGAGATGAAAGGCTTTCAAAACTTCGACCGGAGTCCCCGGCGATCATATGCGGTTCTCGACCCGCTGGAACCGATAAAAGGAGAAACAGTGAATCTTCAGCGACTTCCCGGAGCGTTCCTCACCAAAGGAGAACCGTATCTCATCTGGTTTCAACTCGAGGATGAGCGCCCGCCGGTTTTGTCGCTGGCCTTCGCCTTCGCCCCCGCCAGTCCCTCCAACACCCGAATCTCCGTGATAAACGCCCTTCA
>CAZJCL010000435.1:0-2488 GCA_964544025.1 uncultured Opitutales bacterium
TGGGGATTTAGTTGGTGTTCCAGCTTGTGATCGGGCGGGGAGGTTTTAGCGTTTTCGGTTTTTATGGCTTTGCGCGATGAGATTTCCCGGCGGCGGACGTTCGCTATCATTTCACACCCGGATGCGGGGAAGACGACTTTGACGGAGAAGTTTCTCCTTTATGGCGGCGCGGTGCAGCTGGCGGGGTCGGTGACGGCGAAGAAGAATCAGCGGTCGACGACTTCGGACTGGATGGAGCTGGAGAAGAAGCGGGGGATTTCGGTGAGTTCGACGGTGTTGCAGTTCGAATATGGCGGGTTTGCGGTGAATTTGCTGGATACTCCCGGTCACCAGGATTTTTCGGAGGATACTTACCGGGTGCTGACGGCGGTGGACGCGGTGATCATGGTGATCGACGCGGGTAAGGGGATCGAGACGCAGACGCGGAAGTTGTTCGAGGTTTGCCGGCGGCGGGGGATTCCGATTTTCACGTTCATGAACAAGTGCGACCGGCCGACGATGGAGCCGTTGGCGTTGCTGGACGAGTTGGAGAGCGTGTTGGGGATCGGGGCGTATCCGATGAATTGGCCGTTGGGGACGGGGCCGCTTTTCAAGGGAGTTTACGATCGGCAGCAGAAGCGGGTGCATCTTTTCGAGCGGACGCCGGGGGGGAAATACCGGGCGCCGGTGGCGATCAAGGATTTGAGCGATCCGTTTGTGCGGTCGGTGGTGGACGACGAAACTTTCGCGAAGGTTTCGGAGGAGGTGGAGATGCTGGATATGGCGGGGGAATCTTTCGATTTGGGGGAGGTGGCGAAGGGGAAGATCACGCCGGTGTTTTTCGGGAGCGCGGTGAACAGTTTCGGGGTGCAGTTGATGCTGGACACGTTTTTGAGGATGTCGGCTCCGCCGGCTCCGCGGATGGGGAAGAACGGATTGGTGCCGACGGAGCGGCCGGAGTTTTCGGGTTTTGTTTTCAAGATCCAGGCGAACATGGATCCGAAGCATCGGGACCGGATCGCGTTTATCCGGATTTGTTCGGGGAAGTTTACGCGGGATATGAGCGTGTTTCATGTGCGGACGGGGAAGAAGATCCGGTTGTCGAGTTCGCACAAGTTGATGGGGCAGGACCGGGAGACGGCGGACGATGGTTACGCGGGGGACATTTTGGGGCTGGTGGGGTATTCGGATTTTACGATCGGGGATACTTTGGCGGAGCAGCCGGATGTGGTGTACGACGAGATTCCGCGGTTCGCGCCGGAGTGTTTCGCGTATTTGCACAATCCGGTGACGTCGAATTTCAAGCGGTTTCGGACGGGGCTGGAGCAGTTGTTGCAGGAGGGGGTGGTGCAGTCGTTCGAGTTGAAGGATGCATTGCAGAGCGTGCCGTTGCTGGGGGCGGTGGGGCCGTTGCAGTTCGAGGTGGTGCAGGCGCGGATGACGGCGGAGTATGGGGCGGAGACGCGGCTGGAGTCGGCGCCGTGGACGATTTGCAAATGGATCGATGTGGCGGAGGAGGATTTGGGGAAGCTGACGATTCCGAGCGGGGTGCGGATCGCGTTCGATGTGGAGCGGAAGCCGGTGGTGTTGTTTCCGAGCGACTGGCTGGTGAATTTTTTCCGGGAGAAGAATCCGGATGTGGTGATGGGGGAGATCGGCGGGGTTTTCGCGGGAACGGGAGGTTGAGGAGTGGGAAGGTGGGAGGTTTGAAAGTGGGAAAGTTTGAAGGTGGGAAGGTGGTGGAGTGAAAAAAGGGTGAAGGGCGCGGTTGTCGGGTGAGGGGGGATCGGTATTATTGGAGCGAAATGGGGCGTTTATCGGAGTTGGATTTGGGGTTGGCGATCGAGGACCGGAAGGAGTATTCGGTGCGGCTGAAGGAGTTGCAGCTGACGTTGCTGCATTACCAGTATATGCTGAAGGATTTGCGGCGGAATTTGATTATCGTGCTGGAGGGGCCGGATGCGGCGGGGAAGGGGGGGATTATCAAACGGATTACGGAGAAGCTGGATCCGCGGTATGTGCGGGTGTATCCGATCGGGAAACCGACGACGGAGGAGTTGCGGCGGTTTTATTTGTGGCGGTTTTGGAGGCGGATTCCGGAGTATGGGCAGGCGGCTTTGTTCGATCGGTCGTGGTATGGGCGGGTGCTGGTGGAGCGGGTGGAGAAGTTTGCGTCGGAGAAGGAGTGGCGGCGGGCTTTTGGCGAGATCAATGAGTTCGAGAAGGTGCTGACGGATGACGGGGCGATTTTTTTGAAGTTCTATTACCATCTGAGCAAGAAGGAGCAGTTGCGGCGGTTTCGTCAGCGGGAGGCGGATCCGTATAAGCATTGGAAGATCAGCGAGGAGGATTGGCGGAACCGGCGGAAATGGGAGAAGCATAACGCGGCGGCGGAGGAGATGTTCGAGAAGACGGATCTTCCACACGCGCCGTGGCATGTGTTGCCGTCGGAGGATAAGCGTTATGCGCGGGTGGCGACGTTGGAGCTGATTACGGAGCGGTTGGTGGA
>CAZJCL010000436.1:0-2480 GCA_964544025.1 uncultured Opitutales bacterium
GGATTGATTGACGGGGGTGGGAGTGATACTAAAGTGGCAGTATGAGGACTGAGTTGGTGACGACTTTAAAGAGGCAGGCGACGCGGATTCTTCGGGAACTGAGGGAAACACAGGATCCGGTGCTCATTACGGAGCATGGGCGGCCGAGCGCGTATTTGGTCGATGTCGAGAGTTTTGAGAAAGCGCGGGAAAGACTGCGTCTGCTGGAAGGATTGGCACGAGGAGAGGAGGCGATCCGGCGAGGGCGGACGCTTGATCAATCGGAAGCCAAAGTCCGGCTGGAAAAATGGCTGAAGTAATTTGGACGATTCCGGCGCTGAATGATTTGGAGCATATTCTGGAATGTGTTGAGCTGGATGATGTCGCGGCGGCCAAGCGTCTGGCGCAGAAGGTTTTCGAGGCAGTAGACACGTTGAGCGATTTTCCGGAGTCGGGTTCCAAGCCGAAGGAGTTGGCCGGAACGCCCTATCGGCGGAGAACGGTCGGGCCCGTTTTGATCTATCACAGAAAAGAGGGAGAACGTGTTTACATTGTGCATGTGCGAAGGGGCGAGCGGGAGCTCCGGTTAGGAGATATTCACGGAAGTGAGGTGTCGGAATAACAGGGGGATTGTAGGTCGGTATGGATCGCGCGGCGGTTTCCGTGAGGGGACGTGTCCGTCGTTGTCGGTGGGGCTTGGAAGTGCCGCCGCTCGCTCATTTGATCGCCGGGGGAGTTTCGCCGGAGCATTGGATCTGCGTTAAGTTTGGTGGTTAGAGGGTTACGGATTCGCCGGGGGTTAGGGGGTGGGGGGTGGCGGTGGTGGAGGCTTTTAGTTTTTGGGAGAAGGTGGTGGTGTCGGCGGCGATGATGGGCCAGGTGTCGTAGTGGACGGGGACGACGGCTTTGGCGCGGAGGAATTCAGCGGCTTTTACGGCGTCGTCGATGCCCATGGTGTAGTTGTCGCCGATGGGGAGGAAGGCGAGGTCGATGTTGTCGAGTTCGCCGATGAGTTTCATGTCGAGGAAGAGGCCGGTGTCGCCGGCGTGGTAGAGGGTTTTTCCGTCGATGGTGAGGAGGAGGCCGGCGGGATTGCCCATGTAGAGGGGGCCGTTTTCGGAGGAGAGGCTGGAGCCGTGGTGGGCGATGGTGAATTTGACGCGGCCGAAGGGGAATTGGTGGGCACCGCCGATGTACATGCCGTGGGTTTCGAGGCCTTGGTTGGCGAAGTGGGAGGCGATTTCGTAGTTGGCGATGATGGTGGCGCCGGTGCGTTTGGCGATGGCGGGGGCGTCGCCGACGTGGTCGTCGTGGCCGTGGGTGAGGAGGATGTAATCGCACTCGATGTCGTCGGCCTTGGCGGCGGCGCGGTCGTTTCCGGTGAGGAAGGGGTCGATGATGAGGCGGTGGGAGGCGGTTTCGATGAAGACGCAGGAATGTCCGAGATAGGTGATTTTCATGTGAAAAAGGTGGTGGTTGATTTTGCCGTGGCGGCGAATTTCAGCTAGCGTTTCGTTCTATTTCCCGGGAATCGGTTTCGCGGGAATGCTCGAAATGAGCGGAAACTTTAGCAATTGCGGTGAATACGGGCAAGGAGTTCTGTAACAGGCGTCTCGGGATTCGCGGATTCGCGGGCGGGATGTTTTTGGTTTTGGCGGTGGTGCTGGTGTTGGCGGGTTGTTCGACGCCGCAATCGCGGGCGCGGGCGAATGCGGAGGCGTTGGCGGGGGTTTCGCCGGAGGTTCGGGAAAAGGTTTTGGCGGGGGAGGTGGATTTGGGGTTTTCGGAGGAACTGGTGTTGGTGGCGTTGGGGAAGCCGGACCGGCGGTATTCGCGGGTGACGGAGGAGGGGGCGAGCACGATTTGGGCGTATCGGTCGCGTTCGCCGGGGTCGCGGCTTTCGTTTGGGGTTGGGACGGGGATCGGAATCGGCGGCGGCGGTTATGGAGGTGTTTCGGTGGGAACCGGGGGAGCGAGCCGGTTGGACGAAACGTTGCGTATCGTTTTCGTGGAAGGCAGAGTGGTGGGGATCGAGAATATGACCCGGTGAACGGGGAGTTTCGGGATTTCATGATGAGAAAGAAGATTGGTTGGTTTTTGGGGTTGGCGGCGGGAGTTTTCTTTTTGGGCGGTTGCGCGAGCACGCCGGAGAAGCGGATCGCGGAGAATCCGGAGTTGTTCGCGAGTTTTCCGCCGGAGGTGCGGGAGAAAGTGCGGGAGGGGCAGGTGGAGATCGGTTATACGCCGGAGATGGTGCGGTTGGCGTTGGGGGAGCCGACGAGCCGGGTGACGCAGCGGACGGCGGAGGCGACGAAGGAGATTTGGTATTACGAGGGGCGTTATCTGACGAGCGATACGGTGCGGTTGCATGATTACGGGCGGTTTAGTTCGGTGGAGCCGATCATTTATTTGGATCGGACTACGGAACATCGTTACACGCGGGCGAAGCTCGAGTTTTCGGAGGGGAAGTTGAGTGCGGTGCAGCAGGTGGAAAGGTAGGG
>CAZJCL010000437.1:0-2479 GCA_964544025.1 uncultured Opitutales bacterium
CCTAGCCACCCTCGCGCTCTCGCTCGCCGCGACTCTTTCGCTCCACGCCCAATGGAAAACCGAAACGTACATCCTTCGCGGCGGTTGGAACGGCATCTACCTCCACGGCGACGCCACTCACCAAACCCCCGCCGAACTTTTCACCGATTTTCCGGAGATCCTCGAAATCTGGCGCTGGAATCCGAATCCCAACCAGATCCAGTTCAGCACCTCCCCGGCGATCCCCTCCGAATCCACCAGCGAGTGGACCGTCTGGAAACGCCACGATCCCGACGAGCAAACGCTGTCCGCCCTCATCGCCCAATCCGCGTACCTGATCCGCGTCGAAGGCGACTCAAGCACGGTCATCAACGTCCCCATTCCGCTGCGACCGGTTGCGCCTTCCGCCACCTGGCTGATCGGTGGAGCCAACTTTCTCGGTTTTCCAGCCGCCGCCTCGAATCCGCTGATGACTTCCTACTTCGCCAGCTTTCCGCGAGCCATCGCCGCTCCGTCAAAGGTTTATAAATACATCGGCGGCCCCCTTAACGACACCAATCCTTTCCAGAGTTCGGCCTCGATGGAGCGTCTCAACCGCCACACCGCCTACTGGTTTGAAACCGCCGCCGTCAGCGATTTCACCGCCCCGGTCGAATACGAAGTTCCCGGAAACGCCGGCCTCGCCTTCGGCCGCTCCGGCTCGCTCCTCACCATGGGCGTCATGAACCGGACCACCAGCGCGATCACGCTCACCCTCACTCCCGAGACTTCCGAACCCGCCCCCGCCGGACAACCCCCCGTCTCCGGTCCCGTTCCGCTCACCCACCGCACCTTCGACAGCGCCGCGAATGCCTACATCGAAACCCCGATCGTCGGCGCGATCTCTGTCACCGTCGAACCGTCCGGACGGCTCGATCTCCAATTCGGCATCGACCGCTCCCAGCTCGGAACCTCCTCCACCGATTTCTTCGCCTCCCTCCTGCGCATCACCGATTCCGCCGGCTTGAGCGACGTCCTTCTTCCCGTCACCGCGCAGGTCGCATCGCCCGCCGGCTTGTGGATCGGCGAAATCACCGTGAGCACCGTGGAGCGGGTCAACCCGCCGACCGGCACCGAACCCGGAAACACCACGGCCCGCCCGTTTCCCCTCCGGGCCATCATTCATGTCGATGGCGACGGCACGGCCCGGCTCCTCTCCCAGGTCTTCGTCGGGAAGCTCGACGTCGAAGGGAATCCAAACGGCATCGCCACCCGGGAATACGCTCTCCAACCCGACGCGAAAGCGGACGCGCTCCGCATCGTTTCCAGCCAAATGCCGCTCGACCGCGTGATCCAGGGAACCGGTGCCTTCGCCATCGGCCAAACGCTCGAGCACACGATCGCAATTCCGTTCGACGACCCGACCAATCCGTTCGTCCACACGTATCATCCCGACCACGACAACCGCGACGCCCGCCTCAACCCGCTTCCCGCCGGAGTCGAAAGCTACGACATCGTCCGCGAGTGCGCCTTCACGTTCACCGCCGAACCCCCCGACGGCCGCGCCTTGTCGGGCTGGGGAACAACCGTCTATGGCGGCATCTACACCGAAACCATCTCCGGCCTCAACCGGAGTCCTCTCACCGTCGGCGGCACCTTCCTCCTTCGCCGGCTCTCCGAAATCGCCGAAATCCATCTCGACTGAATGTAATGCAGAAGCGCCATCCTGGCGCTTCAAGCAGTTGAAAGCCGCACCCGCCTTTGAAGCCCGTTTCCCTCTCTTTTTTAAAATGAAAACACCGATGAAAACCCTGCTCTCCCTCCTCCTGCTGGCCGCTTCCGCCACCGCTTTCGCCCAGACGTCGAGCGTCCCGCCGCTCCTGAGTTATCAAGGACATGTCACCGACGTTTCCGGAACCCCCATCGGCTCCGGCACCCCGGTCAACCGCACCGTCACGTTCCAGTTTTACGACACCAGTTCCGGCGGCGCTCCCCTCTACGCGGAAGAACAGGTCGTCACCATCGCGGACGGAAACTTCAGCGTCCTCATCGGCAACGGCACCGGCGTCGCCGGCCTGCCCGGTCCCACCGCTCCCGCCACTCCGCCGTTCATCGCGCTCCCTCCGCTCTTCGAAGGCGATCTCTACCTCGGCGTCACCGTGGACGATGGCAGCGGCGGCGAATCTCCCGAAATCGCCCCCCGCCAGCGGATCGTCTCGGCCGCCTATTCCTTCCGCTCCGGCCTCGCCGAACGCCTCGTCGATGGCGCGCTGCAAACCGGAATGCTCGCCGACGCCTCCGTCACCACCAACAAAATCGGCGCCTCGCAAATCACCACCCCGAAAATCGCCAACGCCAACATCGTCACCGCCCACATCGCCGACGCCAACATCACCACCGGCAAACTCGCCGACGGCAGCGTCACCACCGCCAAACTGGCCAACAACGCCGTGACGACCGCCAAGATCGCCAACTCGAGCGTCACTCTCGACAAGCTCGACACCAGCGGGTTCGGCGTTTG
>CAZJCL010000438.1:0-2473 GCA_964544025.1 uncultured Opitutales bacterium
TAAGCTCCCTTCGCTACCTCCTGTTAAACCCCAACCCGTTCCCTTCACTTCCAACCCAACCAATTCTACATTCTAACTTCTGCATTCTACCTTCCTTCTCCCCGCATCCACTCCACCAGCTTCGCCATCGCCTTCCCCCGGTGGCTCAACTCATTCTTCCGCGCCGCCGGCATCTCCGCAAAACTCTCCCCAAAACCCTCCGGCCGAAAAACCGGATCGTATCCAAAACCACCCAACCCCCGCTCCTCCCGCAAAATCTCCCCCTCGCATTCCCCGCGAAAAACCTCCCGCCGACCCGGCCCCGCCAACGCCAGCACACACACAAACCGCCCCCGCCGCTCCCCATCCGCCACCCCCGCCATCTCCCGCAACAACTTCGCCCGGTTCTCCCCATCCGTCGCGTTCTCCCCCGCATACCGCGCCGACCGCACCCCCGGCGCCCCGCCCAGCGCGTCCACCGCCAACCCGCTGTCATCCGCCAACACCCATTCCCCGCCCACCAACCCAGCCAACGCCTCCGCCTTCAAAAGCGCGTTCCCCTCAAACGTCCCCGCGTTCTCCTCCACCTCCGGCATCCCGCCCGCCTCCCGCGCCGAAACGACCTCCACGTCCAGACCCGCCTCCGCGAACATCCGCGAAAACTCCGCCACCTTGTGCGCGTTACCCGTTGCTAAAAATAATTTCATCGACATTGATCCGCTCCGGATACCAGACATGACCCCGCATCAACTGGTCGTCCCCCAACGACGCGTGACGCAGATTCTTCAACCGGATCGCCTGATCGATCCGCTCCGTCCGCAACCCGCGCAAAACCGGTTTCGCCTTGTCGTCCGCGAAAAACATCGGTGCCCGGTACGCGAACAAATAATCCAACTCCCGCGACTGCATCATCTCGCTCAACAGCCGCGATCCCCCCTCGAAATACACCGCGTTTATCCCCTCCTCCGCGCACTTCTCCCGAAACAACGGAAACGGCACTTTCGGCGCCTTGTTCGGCAACACCCACACCTGCAAACCCTCCGTCGTCAGCCGCCGGATATACCCCGTCCCCGCGTGCTCCGTCGTCACCACGATCGTCTTCTCCCGAAACTCGTCCGTGTAAAGCGACGGCAAATCCTTCTGATGCGCCGTCCGCAAAAGCCCGTCGAACACAAACCGCACCGGACACCATTCCCCCGTCTCCAGCCGGCTCGTCAACCGCGGCGAATCCTTCAAAACCGTATTCGTCCCCACCCCGATCGCCGGAAACAGCCGCCGCCAACGCATCACATCCGCCCGCGCCGTTTCCCCCGTGATCCACTGCGATTCCCCCGTCCGGCAAGCGATTTTCCCATCCAAAGTCGTCGCCACCTTCGCCGCGAAAAACGTCCGCTTCTCCCGGATCCAGTGGTTAAAAATCAGATTCAGATCGACGCACTCCTCCTCCAAAACCCCCGTCTCGACCGTCACCCCCTTCTCCCGCAACAACGAAATCCCCCGCCCCGCGTGCGCCGGATTCGGATCCTCCGTCCCCACGACCACCCGGCGAATTCCCGCCGCCAAAATCGCCTCCGTGCAAGCCCCCGTCCGCCCCTCCGTCGAACACGGCTCCAGCGTCACAAAAAGCGTCGCCCCCTCCGCCGGCCGACGCCCCAGATTCTTCAACGCCGCCACCTCCGCGTGATCCTCCCCCGCCTTCGCGTGAAAACCCTCCGCCACGATCCGCCCCTCCTCGACGATCACCGCGCCGACCATCGGATTCGGATGCGTCGTTCCCCAACCCTGCCGCGCCAACTCCAGCGCCCGGCCCATGAATTCCCGTTTCTGTTCCTCCATCACGATATCGGTCGCACGTAAGGATTCTGTTTCTTCTCCACTCCCACCGACGTCTTCGGCCCATGCCCCGGATAAAGCACGACATCGTCCGGCAACGTATAAATCCGCTCCCGGATCGACCGCTCCAACTCCTCGAAACTCCCGCCCGGCAAATCGGTCCGCCCGATACTCCCGGCAAAAATCGCGTCCCCCACAAACGCCGCCTTCGCCTCCGGAAAATAAAACAACACGTTCCCCGGACAATGCCCCGGCACATGCCGCACCTCCACCCGCCACCCCTCAAAATCCAAAACCTGCCCATCCTCCACCGCCACGTCGATCCCCGCCGGCGCCACCCCGAAATCCATCGGCATCAACGCCATCATGATCTCCGGATGCTCGATCAACTCCCGGTCCGCCGCATGCGCGTGAACCTTCGCCCCCGCCCGCTGAAAAGCCGCCAAATCCTGCGTATGATCCCAATGCCCATGCGTCAGCAACACCGCCCCCAGCTTCTTCCCGCTCTCCGCGAGCAATCTCTGCACCGCGTCCAACGCCCCCTCCGGACAATCCACCACCAGCGCCTCCTCGCGCTCCGGAACGGTCAGGAGAAATGCGTTAGTGCCCAGCGGCCCCATCGTCAGCATCCGAATCTGCATGACCGCCAAAAATGCCCCGA
>CAZJCL010000439.1:0-2457 GCA_964544025.1 uncultured Opitutales bacterium
AACTTGCTGGAATACGCGTTGGGCGGATTGCCGCGCGAGGCGAGTGTGGCGGAATTGCCGGAAACGGGAGTCGCGACGGTCGACGGCGAGGATTATCTGACGCTGACGTTCACGCGTCCGACGGATTCCGATGTCAATTATCATGTGGAAGCGTCCGGGGAATTGTCGGGTTGGGCCGGGGGACCGGTGGAAGTGAGTTCCACGGATAACGACGACGGCACCACGACGGTGATTTACCGGGATTTTGAGCCGGTGGATTCTTCGGAACGTCGGTTCCTGCGTCTTCGCGTCAGCGGCGAGTGATCGCCGGTGATCGCGTGGTAAGTGTGGGTTTGTGACAGAGGCTCCGGGAGGAATCCCGGAGCCTTTTTCGTGGGGAAATTCGGGGCGGTTCGCGCGACGGTTTTGGTTCGCTTGGCATTTGGGGGAGGCGGCGTATATTGGCGGGTTTATGGAATTTCGATTGGCGGCGGATTATAAACCGATGGGAGATCAGCCGGAGGCGATCGAGAAGCTGGTGGCGTCGATTCGGGCGGGGCATAAGCATCAGACTTTGCTCGGGGTGACCGGATCGGGGAAGACGTTTACGATGGCGAACGTGATCCAGCGGTTGCAGCGGCCGACGCTGGTGATTTCGCATAACAAGACGTTGGCGGCACAGTTGTATTCGGAATTTAAGAACTTTTTTCCGGAGAACGCGGTGGAGTATTTCGTGAGTTATTACGATTACTATCAGCCGGAAGCTTATGTGCCGTCGAGCGACACGTTTATTGAGAAGGATTCGTCGATCAACGATGAGATCGAGCGGTTGCGGATCGCGGCGACGAGCGCGCTGGTGAGCCGGCGGGATGTGATCGTGGTGGCGAGCGTTTCGTGTATTTACGGATTGGGCTCGCCGGAGGATTTTCATGAGATGATGATTCCGCTGCGGGTTGGGAAGGAGTTGGGGAGGGATGTTTTTCTGAACCGGTTGGTGGACAATTTGTATGAGCGGAACGACTACGAGTTGAAGCGGGGGCGGTTTCGGGTGCGGGGGGATGTGGTGGATGTGATGCCGGCGTATCTGGAGAGCGGTTTGCGGGTGGAGTTTTTCGGGGACGAGATCGATGCGATGGCGGAATTCGATCCGTTGACGGGGGAAACGGGGGAGCCGATTCAGCGGTTCGATTTATATCCGGCAAATCAATACATCACGCCGCGGCACAAAATGGAGGGCGCGGTGTCGGCGATCCGGTCGGAGCTGGAGGAGCGGGTGAATTATTTCGAGAGCAACGGGCTTTTGCTGGAGGCGCAGCGGATCCGGATGCGGACGGAATACGATTTGGAGCTGTTGCAGGAGATGGGTTTTTGCAATGGGATCGAGAATTATTCGCGTCATATGTCGGGGCGGAAGGCGGGGGATCGGCCGTGGTGTTTAATCGATTTTTTTCCGAAGGATTGTTTGCTTTTCGTGGACGAGAGTCATGTGACGATTCCGCAGATCGGCGGGATGTACGCGGGGGACAGGTCGCGGAAGCAGACGTTGGTGGAGCATGGTTTTCGGTTGCCGTCGGCGCTGGACAACCGGCCGTTGAATTTTGATGAGTTTCGGGAGATGACGGGTCAGACGCTGTATGTTTCGGCGACGCCGGCGAAGATGGAGTTGGAGCTTTCGGCGGTGGTGGCGGAGCAGGTGATTCGGCCGACGGGGTTGCTGGATCCGGAGATCGAGATTCGTCCGATCAAGGGGCAGGTGGAGGATTTGATCGGGGAAGTGCGGGCGGCGGTGGAGGCGGGGGAGCGGATTTTGGTGACGACTTTGACGAAGCGGACGTCGGAGGATTTGGCGACGTATTTGCGGGAGGCGTCGATCCGGGTGGAGTATTTGCATTCGGATATCGACGCGATCGAGCGGGTGGAGATTTTGCGGAATCTGCGGCGGGGGGAATTCGATGTGCTGGTGGGGGTGAATTTGTTGCGGGAGGGTTTGGATTTGCCGGAGGTGGCGCTGGTGGCGATTTTGGACGCGGACAAGGAGGGGTTTTTGCGAAGTTTCACGAGTCTGGTGCAGACGGCGGGGCGGGCGGCGCGGCACGAGAAAGGACGGGTTTTGATGTACGCGGATGTGATGACGGACTCGATACGCCGGACGATCGAGGTGACGAAGGCGCGGCGCGAAAAGCAGATCGCGTATAACGAAAAACACGGGATCGTGCCGCGGAGCGTGGTGCGGGGGATTCAGGCGAGTCTGCACGTGGGGCAGAAGAAGGAGGAGATCATGATGGTCGCGGAGGGGGCGGGCAATGGCGATGTGGCGGCGGTGATCGCGGAGTTGGAGACGGAGATGCTGGAGGCGGCGGGGAATCTGGAGTTCGAAAAGGCGGCGATTTTACGGGATCAGATCGATACGCTGAAGGGGGAGAATCGTCGTGGTGGAGGGAAGAAAGGGGGCGGGAGGAAGGGAAAGTATCCGCGGCG
>CAZJCL010000440.1:0-1289 GCA_964544025.1 uncultured Opitutales bacterium
CCGCCGGGGCAGAACGCGAGCCGGGCGCCGGGGATTTGGCAGAAGTTGCGGGTGAAGTTTCGGGCTCCGCGTTTTGATGAGAGCGGGAGGAAAACGGAGAACGCGCGGATTTTGCGGGCGGAGTTGAACGGGGCGACGATTCACGAGAATCTGGAATTGACGGGTCCGACGCGCGGGGCGATTTCGGGGGAGGAGGCGGCGCGGGGGCCGTTGCGGATTCAGGGGGATCACGGTCCGGTGGCGTTGCGGAATATCCGGCTGGTTTTGCATGAGGATTTGCCGCGGGAGGAAGGGCGGCGGGAGCGGATTTTGGTGGATCCGGAAACGACGCCGGTTTTGCGGAGTTTTGTGCAGGTGCCGGATGGATATTTGGTGACGCACGCGATTTCGGTGCATGGGGAGGGCGGGGTGAATTATACTTACGACTTGAATACGGGGAGCATCGTGCAGGTGTGGCGGGGGGATTTTCTGGATGCGCGGCCGATGTGGCATGACCGGGGGAATGGAACGGCGCTTCCGCTGGGGGCGGTGCAGGTGTTGGCGAAGCAGTTGGGGGTGACGGTGGCGCGGCTGGAGTCGGAGACGGCGGAGTGGAATGGGGATCCGGAGGCGGCGGGTTTTCGCGCTCGCTTGTATGATACGGCCGATGAAGGAGAGGTTGAGTTTTATTTTGGAATCGGAGAGGCGGAAATCGAGGACGAGATCGAGGTGTTGGAGGATGGCGAAGGGTTTTATAGGAGTTTGAGCGCGGACGACGGGGAGGGGCTCTTCGTCCGGGTGGCGGCGGGGAATTCGGTGGAGGAATTGGAGCCGGGGCTGTTCGCGGTGGGAGAAGGTGGCGGGGATCGAAGTTACTATGTGCGGTTTGACGAGGAGGACGAGCAGCCGGTGCGGCGGGAGTCGGGCGGAAAGGTGGAGTTGCTGGTGCCGCTGGCGGATGATGTGAATTATTCGATCTTATTTTAAACCTCAAAAGCGATGAATATTTTGAATAGGAAGATGACGATTTCGGGAAATGTTTTGCTGGCGGTTGCCACGTTGTGGGCGGGAGCGGCGGGACCGGTTGGAGCGCAGATTTCGCCGGGGCCGGAGGATTATTTTTCGATCGTGGATGTGCCGACGCCGGAGGGGGTGTTGCTGGAGGTGGGAGGATTGGCGGCGATGCCGGGCGGGGATCTGGCAATCGGGACGAGGCGTGGCGAGGTTTTCGTGGTGAAGAATCCGACGTCGGAGAAGCCGGAATTTCAACGTTTCGCGTCTGGGCTGCATGAGATCTTGGGGTTGGCGTT
>CAZJCL010000440.1:1389-2456 GCA_964544025.1 uncultured Opitutales bacterium
TCGAACGGGATTTGGCATTTGACGAAGGGGGCGTTTACGGGGCATCCGGCGGGTTTGGTTTGGGCGGACCGGGAGGGGTCGCCGGTGGCGATGACGCAGGAGGATGTGTTTGGGCGGATCGATGAGCGGCGGATTCGGCGGGCGGACGGGAGTTATGTGCGGCCGCAGGATATCGCGGACGAGACGGATTTTAAGACGATGGCGGAAATGGCGGTGGAGTTGCCGCATTTGCGGTTGCCGGCGGTTTGGCTGCCGTACGCGGTTTTGGGGATTTCGACTTCGGAACCGGTGCAAATTCCGGAGGGAGTTTTCGGGCCGTTTGCCGGGCAGATGCTGGTGGGGGATCAGGGGCAGAGCAAGGTGATGCGGGTTTTTCTGGAGCGGGTGAACGGGGAGTATCAGGGGGCGGCGTTCGATTTCCGGAGCGGATTCAAGTCGGGGGTTTTGCGGTTGTTGTTCGCGGAGGACGGGTCGCTGTTTGTCGGGATGACGAATCGCGGCTGGGGATCGGCGGGGACGGCTTCGGAGGGACTTCAGCGGCTGGTTTACAATGGGGAAACGCCGTTCGAGATGAAGGCGGTGCGGGCGATGCCGGATGGTTTCGAGATCGAGTTTACGAAACCGGTGGACCGGGCGAGCGCGGAGGATGTCGCTTCTTATTGGATACAGGGACACACGTATAAATATCAGTCGGTTTACGGGAGTCCGCCGGTGCGGGTGCGGGAGCATCCGGTGCGCGGGGTGCAGGTGTCGGAGGACGGGTTGAAGGCGCGGATCGTGGTGGATGGATTGCGCCGATATTATTTGCACCAGATCACGCTGGAGGGGGTTCGTTCGCGGGAGGGCGGGCATTCGCTGGTGCATCCGACGGCGTATTACACGTTGAACAATATTCCGGCGGGGCGGAAGTTGAGCGTGGCGGAATTGAGCACGCGGGATTCGCGCAAGGAATTGGCGGGGGCGGATTCCGGGCTGGCGGGTCATGCGACGGGGCTGGCGGATGTGCGGCCGTTGTTGTCGAAAAACACGTGCACGGCGTGTCACAGCACGGAGCAGCGGCAGGTGGG
>CAZJCL010000441.1:0-2434 GCA_964544025.1 uncultured Opitutales bacterium
GCTCGATGAGGACGCGCTGGGCGGTGTCGCGCCACCAGCCGTTCGGGTGGGCGAGGTATTGAACCAGTTTTGCGGACGGTTCTTTCGACATGCGCGGCGCCGGGCCGGGTTCGGAGGATTCGTGGACGACGCGGTAGATGCGTCCGAGACCGAGCGGGTCTTCGAGACCGCGTTCCTCGACCTGTTGCCGAAGGTAGGTGGTGACGAACTGGCGGTGTTGGAGAACGCCGCGATAGAAATCGAGGACGTAAAGTGTGCCGTCGGGCGCAGTGGCTAGGCTGACGGGGCGGAAGCGTTCGTCGCTGGAGGAGAGGAATTCTTCTTTCTCGTAGGCGTTGGAGCCGGTGAGGATTCCGTTTTCGTCTTCTTTGATGATGGCGCGGCGAATGAAGTGAGCGGCCGGTTCGACGACGAAGGCGTTTCCGTAGAATTCAGATGGGAACTGGTCGCCCCGGTAGACGAGCGGCGAGCAGGCGGCGGTGAAGCGGGCGAGGTAGCCTTCGTCGGTGAGGTGGACGCGGCGGTTGACGCCGGGGGTGATGCGGCTCGGCCAGGTTTTCTGGTTTTTATCGAGCTGTTCGTAAACGCCTCCCATGGTGCCCGGGATGATACCGCCGCGAGCCGGGAAATTCGGGTTGCGGGTGTAGTAGTGGTTCGGGACGAGGTCGGCGCGGAGGTAGTCGGAATTGGAATTGGTGAAATGGCGGCCGAAATCGTCGTGGGAGATTCCGTATTGGCCGCGCATCAGGGCCGGTTTACGCACCCATTCGCCGTCGATGTAGCGGAAGCGTCCGCCGTCGAACATGGCGTTGTGGATCCAGTTGTCCAAGCCGATGAGGAGGCCGTTGGCGCCGTGCTCGGGATTGGCGTCGCGGCGGGAATATTGGTCGTAAATGCTGGTTTTTTCGTCGGCCTTTCCGTCTCCGTTGGTATCGCGGGTGAACCAGAGGTGCGGAGGTTCGCCGACGAGGACACCGCCCGCCACCACGCGAATGGAGCGCGGGAGGGTGAGGTTATCCATGTAGACGGTGCTTTTGTCCATCACGCCGTCGCCGTCGGTATCTTCGAGGGTGACGACGCGGCTGACGGGGGCGATTTCGCCCTGGCCGTCGATGTTCGGCATGTAGCTTTGCATTTCGACGACCCAGATGCGGCCGTCTTCGTCGATATCCATGGCGACCGGATCGTGGAGAAGCGGCTCGCTGGCGACGAGTTCAACGCGGAAGCCGGGCTGCGTGGTGAACGTCTTCAGGGCCTCCTCGGCGGTCAGGACCGGTGCGGGTGGAATGTCCCATTCGGGTGGAGGAGACGAAAGGTCGATTTCGGACCGGTCGCCGTTTTGGGCGATCAGCGGCGTGGCGAGGAGAGAGAGGAGAATTGCTATGCGATATGTCATATCCAAAGAGTTACTTCTGGGACAGTTTTCGGAAGGATGGCGGCGGTTGAAGACTGGCGCAAGAAAAGATCCAGTTGGTGGAAAATGCCGGTTGTTGACGGTTGTCCGTTCGCTGCCGTTTTTATCTCTGCTTGCAGGTGAAACCGCGAGGGACGGTTTTTGTTAACGAGAATCGCGTGCGGCGGTGTCTTTTGGTTTATTTTTGTTTTCTCAAGCCGAAGCTCAGCATGGCGAGTGGGCTGGCCGCTGGTTTGAAGACTCCTTCGCGGGCGAGCTTCACTTCTTCGATCGAATAAAAGGCGCTTGGGTTCCATTTTTTGATGAGGGAAACCAGATCGCCGATGTGTTTTCGCTCGATCACGGAGAAGATGAGTTTGACCTCGGTGCTGCTTCCGTGGGCGTCGACGACGGTGAGTCCGAAGCTTTGTTCGCGCATATCGGCGATCAATTCCGGTGTGTTTTTGGTGGAAACGATCCGGACGATGACGCGGCCGAGGGAGATTTTTTCTTCGAGGGAAATTCCGATGAAGCTGCCGATGGAGAAGCCGAGTCCGTAGGCGATGAAGCAGGCGACGTTGTTGGCGTGCTGGAGGATCTGGCTGACGGCGAGGAGCCAGATAATCGACTCGACGAAGCCGACGGCGGGCGCAAGGTACTTGAAACCTTTGGAGACGAAAACGACGCGGAGGGTGCCGATGCTTTGATCGGCGACACGCGCGGCCAGGATGAGAAAAGGGAGGATGACCCAGGTGAACCACCAGGAATCGCCGCTGAGCAAACTTGTTTCCATAGATGATGAAACTGCCGAAAAGCGTCCGGGCGGACCGGTGCCGTTTGCGTATCAAACGGACGGGAAACAGGCCGATTCGCGCGGGCGATTGCGTGGATTCTTTTGCGGGTTGCGCGACGAAAGTCAAACCGGGGGATTGGGCGGTTGGCGGGGGGGTTATTCGATAATCGTCAGGCGGTAGAAACGGCGTTCCGATCCGCGGGCGGGGTAGAGGCGGGAGATTTCGTTTCCGTCTCCGGCGAGCGTTT
>CAZJCL010000442.1:0-2431 GCA_964544025.1 uncultured Opitutales bacterium
CGGGAATGCGGATGCCGCCTTGGTGGGTTTTGTAGGCGGGGACGACGGCGCGGAAATTCCAGTTGCCGTCGCGGCCGGTGTACACGGCCCAGCGGCGGACGTCGTCTTCGGGGGCGGAGGCCCAGTTGACGAGGACGTCGACGCCTTCGCGACGGAGGGAGGCGCGGGGCGGATTGGGAGCGCGGTTTCCGAGCCAGGGGGAGGCGGGGACGAGGGCGGGTTGGGCGTAGGCACCGTTTTTCAGGGTGGTGCTGAGGTTTCGGCGGTTTTGCATGAAGGCGATCATGCTGAAGTGGATGTTTCCGGTGGCACCGGTTTGTTCGCGGGTGGCGTGGATCTGGTTGACGATTTCGGCGACGGGCCAGGAGTTGTTGGCGTTGGTGATTTTGCTGGTGAAATTGCCGGGCCAGATGTGGCGTTTGTGGCTGTTTTCGCCGACCCACCAGGCGAGGAGGCGTTTGTAGGCTTGGGGTTTCTGGTCGATCGGCCAGTAGAGTTGCGGGGAAAGATAATCGAGCCAGCCTTCGTTGAGCCAGAGCTTGGGGTCGGCGTAGAGGGCGGCGTATTGGTCGGTGCCCTGGATGCCTTCGGGGTGGCCGGGACGCCAGATGCCGAACGGGCTGATGCCGACTTTGACGCGGCGATCTTCTTTTTTGACGAGTTGGTAGAAGCGGCGGACGAAGTCGTTGACGTGGTCGCGGCGCCAGTCGTCGCGGGAGAGGCGGCCGCCGCTTTTCTGGTATTTTTCCCAGTTGGCGTGGTCGGGAAATTCGGCTCCGTCGGCGTAGGATTTGTAGGGGTAGAAATAGTCGTCGATGTGGACGCCGTCGACATCGTAGCGGCGGATGACGTCGAGGATGACGTTGAGGGTGAAGTTTTTGGTTTGTTCCTCGGTGGGGTCGAGCCAGAGGTAGCGGCCGTATTGGCGGACGATGCCGGGGTTGGTTTTGCTGACGTGGTTGTCGGGGATTTCGGTTTTGGCGGAAGGGTGGAAAGCGCGGTAGGGGTTGAACCAGGCGTGGAGTTCGAGGCCGCGTTTGTGGGATTCGGCGATGACGAATTCGAGCGGATCCCAGAATGGGCTGGGCGCTTGGCCCATTTTGCCGGTGAGAAATTCGGACCAGGGTTCGTAGCGCGACTGGTAAAGGGCGTCGCACATCGGCCGGACCTGGAAGATGATGGCGTTGAGGTTGAGGGCGACGGCTTCGTCGAGGATGGCGATGAGTTCTTTTTGTTGGTCGCGGGTGCTGAGGGTGCGGTTGGAGGGCCAGTCGATGTTGGCGACGGTGGAGACCCAGGCGGCGCGGAATTCGCGTGGGGCGTCGGGGATGCGTTGGGCGAGCGCGATTTCGGGGAACAGTAATGAAAGCGCGAGGAGGAGGGCGGGAAACAGGTTGCGGATCATGAGCGGGCTTCGGTTTTTTCGGGAGATTGCGTGGCCGCGGGCCGGGTGTCGGGACCGTTGGCGGCCGTCGCTGGAAGTATTCATCCTGTTGATCTCGGAATGGAGAGACAAGCGAAAAGGCGGGTGGGGAAACTGGTGGTTTGGCGGTGCGGGGGGATCGGGGGGAGCCTGTTTCTAGGATGGCGCGTTTGTTGCGGGGAGATGTGTGGCATTTTTGAAGGGTAGGGAATTATGGAATCACTTTGAGGAAAGGTTTTGATTATGGAACGGAGGAAACAGGAGGCGGAGATTCACACGAAGGTGGAGTCGTTGGAGGGGAAACGGGTGGTGATTTCGGGTGGGACGACGGGGATCGGGCGGGCGACGGCGCGTTTGCTCGGTTCGTATGGAGCGCGGGTTTTTGTTTTTGGGCGTCATGAGCCGGAATTGAAGGAGGCGTTGGAGGAGATTCGCGCGGCGGGGGGAGAGGCGTTTGGGACGGTGGCGGATCAGGCGGAGTTGGAGGATGTGAAGCGGGTTTTTCGGGAGGCGGATGAGAGGTTGGGCGGAATTGATATTTTGATCAATAACGCGGCGGTTTCGGTGGGGAGTTTGGCGGAGGTTTCGGATGAGGAGTGGCGGTATGCGGTGCAGGCGAATGTGATGGGGTATATGGCGTGTTCGCGGGAGGCGATTTTACGGATGCGGAAGGCGGGAGCGGGTCACATCGTTAATGTGGGGTCGATGAGCGCGGATTTGCGGGAGCCGTCGTCGGTTTATGTGACGACGAAGGCGGCGATTCAGGCGTTTAGCGAATCGTTGCGGAAGGAGATCAATCGCGACGGGATCAAGGTGAGTCTGGTGGAGCCGGGGCGGACGCGGAGCGAGTTATCGGAAATGGATCCGGAAACGGAGAAAGAGAAGCTGGCGAAGGAGGAATTGGCGAAAGAGGAGGATATCGCGGTGGGTATTCATTACGTGCTTACGCAGCCGAAGCGGCTGGATGTGGTGGTCCTGCAACTTCGGCCGCATATGCAAGTGATCTGA
>CAZJCL010000443.1:0-2412 GCA_964544025.1 uncultured Opitutales bacterium
ATCCATTGGGCAAAAATCTCGGTCGCGCCCCACCGGCGGTCGTAATAGACGCTGATCCCGGCGCTCATCTCGTCGAGAATCCGTTTCTCGACCTCCGGGTGATCGAGGTCGAGGAGATCGTAGGTTTCCGTTCCGATCGAGCGGGAAATCCAGCGGTTTTGTATGGAAGATCCGGACACGCAAGCAGCCAACGGGATTGCGCTTTCCCGTGCAAGTCCGGACGCGATATTTTCGGATCGCGGTTTCCGCGACGCCTATAGGTTTTTGGCTTTTTGGTAGAGTTTGTTGGCGATTTCCATGATTTCCTCGGGAGCGTATTCGGGGGCGAAACTGGAGGCGATGCCGGCGAGGTGTGTGAGGTCGCCGCCGGCGGGCGGGGCGTCGATGAATTCGAAACGGCCGCCGTCGCTGTAGCCTTCGGTGTATTCGACGGGCGCTTCGCCGTTCCAGATCACGCCGGCATCTGAGTAGTCGCTGGGGGAAAAACGGTAGAGTTTGAGGTGCGATCCTTCTTTCATGAATTTCCGGGATTCGGGGCAGGAGGCGTTGCCGATTTTGGGGATGGGGAGCATTTTGCTCATTTTGACGCCGGTGAGGGTTTCGAGGGCGAGGGCGTAGGCCATCGCGTGGACGCCGCCGCGGACGAAAAGGTAGCCGAGCATGGTGCGGGCGGCGGGGTTGTCGGTCATTTGATAGACGCGCATTTTTTGGGTGCGGGCACCGTTTTCGAGGAAGAAGTTGTGGAGGAGATCGAGGATCAGGTTGCCTGAAGAAAACACGTTGTCTCCGGTCCAAGGCATGCCGCGGGAGTCGACGGGGAGCGCGTTCTGGCCGGCAGCGATGTAGTGTCCGCCAAAGACGCCGCCGGGAAGATCTTTCCAGACTCCTTCTTCTACGGGGCCGGAATCGTCGAAGTCTTTTCGGGGGCCGTTCAGACATGAGTTGATCGCGGCTGAAACGATCTCAATGTGTCCGAATTCCTCCGCGGCGATGTTGGCGATCAGCGCGTAGTAGGGGCGGATTTTTTCCCGGCCGCGCATGCCGAACGACTGGAAGGTGTAGTTCATCAGGGTGGACATTTCGCCGAAGCGGCCGCCGAGAAGCTCTTGGACGTTTTTCGCGGCGATGGGATCTTCTTTTGGGGAGACGGGGAGTTGGACGGGCAGTTTATCGATTCGTAAGAACATGGCTTCGGCTCCTGTTTGGGATTCGGTTCGGATTTCGACGAAGTGGCTCGCCGATTGGTAAACCGTATGACCAGTCTTTGCTCCGGCAACCGGGAGCGTTTGAACAAGGGAATCCCCGAAGGCGGGCGGCGGGGCGGCTAGTCCGTCGAAAGCGGCGGGACCAGCCGGGGGTATTTAGAGGGAAATCGTGGCGATCCCGGTTAGTTCATCAGGCGATCTTTCAGCCACTGGTAAGCCAAGGCGCGGGATTCGGGGCGGAAGTCGTGGCCTTGGGTGTGCAGGAAAAACGCGTAATCGAATTTGGCGTTTTCGCGGCGGGCGACGGCGCGGTTGTAGGTGCTGATCGGGCGGGCGGCGTCGAGGATATTTGGGCGGACGCTGTCTTTGCTTTCTTCCAGCGACCAGAAGAACAGCTGGGCGCGCGGGGCGATTGCCATGAGGTAGACATTCATGTCGCCGTTGATGGCGGGCGTGCCGCGTTTTTTCATGGTCGCCAGGTGTGCGCGCAAAGCTTCGGAGTCCTCCCAGAGTTCGGGGCGGAATTGGAGGGTGTTTCCGTGGTTCATGACGGCGGCTTTGATGCGTTTGTCGGCGGCGGCGATGAAGAGAGTATCCCAGCTGCCGAGGGAGTGGCCGAGGCTGCCGATGCGTTCGGCGTCGACGAAATCGAGGGTGACCAGAAAATCGAGCGCCCGTTGCAGATCCCAGGCGGCTTTGCCGACGAGCGACCAGCCGGGGTGTTGGGCTTGGATGCGTTTTGTCCAGGCATCCATTTGCGGCCGGGTGCCGCCGGTTTCGAGCAGTTGGCGTTCGCCGAAAGCGGCGCGGTCTGGGGCGAAAACGATGAAACCTTCGCGCACGAGAGCGAGCGCGTTGTGGCGGCTTCCCCAGCGCGGGTTTTCTTCCGGATTGTGCGGCTGGAGGGTCATGTCCTTGCCGAGAGGCGTTGTGCCGTGCAGGACGAGAACGAGCGGCAGCTTTTGATCGGATTTGGGAAGCGGTTTGGGGAGGAGCAGGTAGCCGGGTGCGGTTTCGCCTTCATAGATGACGAAATTGATGCGCCAGCGCTGGTGATCTTCCTCGTCGATGACTTCGACAACTTCATAGCCGGGCTCGGGGATTTTCAGCGTTGGCGGGAAAAAAGTGGCGGCGATCGCGGCGTCCATTTCTGACTGCGGGACGGCGAGCGCGCCTTTGACGACGGCTTCGTCTTGTTCGAGACGCG
>CAZJCL010000444.1:0-2406 GCA_964544025.1 uncultured Opitutales bacterium
CGGTTGTTCAGCGCGGCGATGCGGTCGACGAACCGGGATTACAGCGTTTGGGTATATTCGGATCACGGGCAGGAGGAGACGCTTCCGTTTGAGCGGGAAACGGGGCGGACCTTGCAGGAGGTGGCGGAGGAGGTTTTCGGGGCGCCGGAGCCGTCGGTTTTGCGGGAAAAAGGGGAGGCGAAGGGGACGCAGCTGGAGCGGTCTCGGTGGATGGACATTCAGGGGCTTCGGCTGGGACGGATGGGGCACGCGGCAGCGGCGTCGCCTAGCGACGGGGTGGTGGTGACGGCGATGGGGCCGATCGGGCATGTTTACGATCTGGAGGGGACGACGCTGGCGGACCGGGAGCGGAAGGCGGAGGAACTGGTGGCGCGGGGGGTGCCGACGGTGTTGTTCGCGGAAGCGGATGGAACGGTGCGGGCGGTGACGGCGGAGGGGGATTTTCGGTTGCCGCGGGAGGCGGACGATTTTTTAGGGCGGGAACATCCGGTGGCGAAGGAGACGGTGGAGGATTTGGTGCGTGTGGTGAAGCACAAGCACGCGGGGGATTATGTGTTGGCGGGTTGGCATCCGGGGCGGGATCCGGTGACGTTTCCGAATGAAAACGGATCGCACGCGGGGCCGGGGCCGAACGAGGTGACGGGTTTTTTGCTGTTGCCGCCGGGAACGCCGATTGAGGGAAATGCGGGGAATTATTATCGGCCGTGGCAATTGCGGGCGGCGGCGTTGCATTTTCTGAAGCGGGAGGCGTTGCCGGCGGAGGTGACGGCTCCGGCGGTGCGGGGATCGGCGGGGAGTTTGCGGGTGATGACGTATAACATCCATGGTTGCGTGGGGATCGATTCGCGGCTTTCGCCGGAGCGGATCGCGCGGGTGATTTCGCAGCAGCAGCCGGATGTGGTGGCTTTGCAGGAGGTGGATGTGGGGCGGGCGCGGAGCGGGTTTGTGGATCAGGCGCAGGTGATCGCGGATTTGCTGGCGATGAAGTTTCATTTTTATCCGGCTTTCCGGATTGGGGACGAGCAGTATGGGTTGGCGGTTTTGAGTCATTATCCGATGCGGCAGATTCAGACGGGGGCGTTGCCGGGTTTGCCGGGGAAACCGCACTTGGAGCCGCGGGGGGCGCAGTGGCTGGGGGTGGAGTATCACGGGCGGGAAATTCAGTTTGTGAATACGCATTTGGGGTTGCGGGGAGAGGAGAAGCGGCAGCAGGTGCGGGCGATTTTGGGAGAGGAGTGGCTGGGGAAGTTGAAGCGGGATGAGCCGATGATTATTTGCGGGGATTTGAACTCGTTGCCGTCGTCGTTTGTGCATCGGCAGATTTGCACGCGGTTTTCGGATGTGCAGGTGCTTACGCGGGAGCACAAGCCGTTGCGAACTTTGTATGGGCGGTATCCGCTGAGCCGGATCGACCATGTTTTCGTGTCGTCGCATTTCGAGGCGCACCGGGCGGATGTGCCGCGGACGACGTTGACGCGGGTGGCGTCGGATCATTTGCCGTTGATGACGTATTTGAAGCTTCGGGGCCGGCGTTAGTTTGGCGGAAGGGGAGGGATTCGAACCCCCGGACCCTTGCGGGTCAGCGGTTTTCAAGACCGCCGCAATCGACCACTCTGCCACCCTTCCGAGTTGGGGAAACAATTAAGCAAGCGGAAAAGGAGCGGGTTGGCAATCGGCAATTTTTTTGAGAGCGTGACGGGTTTTGCCGGACTTGATGGATTTGCGGGTTTGGAGCGGGAGCATTGGCCGGTGGTTTTGGAGAGCTTGTGAAAAGAAAGTAAAATGACGGAGGGCGGGAGGTTGAGGCGTTGATTTGCCCGGGTTGAGGTTGATAGGGAATGCCCCCGACATGTGCAGGCTTCATTTTGAGAAACGAATGAAATCTTTGACGTCCGCCGGGGTTCTGGCGTGGGGACTGATCGCGGTTCCGGCGGCTTTGGGAGAAATCCGGTTTTTCGACTTGTCGGATCCGGCGGGCGAGCAGGCGTTTTACGAAGCGGTCGACGGGCTGGATTTGCTGACCTCGGACGCTTTCGCGGGAATCGAGGCGGAGTTCGGGGAGACTTACGATCTGGAGAGCGCGTTGTTGCCGGGGGTCGAGAATGGGCCGTTGTTTCCGGAGGGTTCGCCGGTGGATTTCGGATTGACGATCCAGACGAACTACGACGGCGGATCGCCGGATGCTCCGAATCCGTTGGGCCTTATGTTCGCGTATCGTCCCGAGGAGACGGGGAATCTACATTTTGCGTCGTTTTCGCACCGGAATAGCATCGATATGATCGTCGACCCGCCGGGACTTTCGGCACAGGCGTTTGTTTTCGACGCTTTCTATTTTGGGATGGAATCGGGTCCTGGAAACGGGGAAGTGCGGGTTTACGATTCGGCGAATGAGTTGCTCGGGATCGA
>CAZJCL010000445.1:0-2394 GCA_964544025.1 uncultured Opitutales bacterium
AATTTCAGTCATCTGTGCCCATCTGTGTCATCTGTGGTTTTAAATGCAGAGCCTAATCCCCGTCCTTTCCGCGTAGTCAGCTAGTCTGCGGTCAAAAACGACAGAGCCCACGCCTCCCAACCCATTCGTGTCAATTAGTGTCCATTCGTGGTTAAAAACAGAACCCAAGCTCCCAAAAACAACACCCAAGCCGCCCTCACCGCGCGTCCAAATATTCCTCGAACTCCCCGAAAAGCTCCATCAACTCCTCCCGCTTCAACGAACGCGCACTGTTGTCCGCGAACACCGTATTCAGCTTTCCCCCGTGCCACCCGTCGCCCGGATTGTTCGGCGCGATCCCCGCAAACCGTCCCGGAGACGTATCGTTTCCCCGGTCGAAAAACACCGGAAACCTCCCCGCATCCGGAATCGAGCTCAACTTCCGCCCCGCCCGCACCGCCCCTTCACCCGGAATCGGCCCGGAATCGAAATCCCAAATATGCACGCTCGGTATCAGCGTCCACTGCCAATACGCCGGAATATTTCCGCTGTTGCACCGCCAGATTCCCCGCCCGTACATCGAAGTCGGTGACGGCCCCGCTCCGGCCTGTTCCCCCGTCTCAATCGCCGGATCCGAGGCATACGGCTCCAAATCTTCCAGTAGCGTCAGCATCCGCGTCCACCCCGATCCCCGCTGATTCGGAAAACGGTCGCCATGATCCGCCGCGTACAACTGAAACGCCGTCCCGATCTGCCGCAAATTACTCAAACATTCCGCGCTCCTCGCCGATTCCCGCACCGCCCCCACCACCGGAATCAAAATCGCCGCCAAAATCCCGATGATCGCGATCACCGTCAGCAATTCGATCAACGTAAACCCACCGCTCCTCCGCGCTCCTCCAGGAATCGCTTTCATTCCGTTACCCCGATTTTCACCCGGAAAAAGTGCCGCGCGTTCGCTTCCGCCGATTCCGGCGCTTCCACCACCAACCGCTCCCGTCCATCCGGCAACATCGACCGGCGAACGTAATCCCCCTCCCCCAACACCGCCCAGTTCGCCAAATCCGTGCTCGACTCCACATTTACCGCAATATCGCTCGCCCCCGCCAAACGATGGAAAATCAGTTGCCCACGCCCATCGACAATCGTCGCCGGCGGCAAGCCGCTCCTCCCCGATTCGCCCAAAGCCAAACCGTAACGCAAAAGATTGGCCACCCCTTCCCCACGCGGATCCGCCCCCGGCCCGCTCACATCCTCCGACTCCAGATCCGCCCCCGAAAAATTTGCCGCCTTCCAATCCTCATAGGTAGTTCCCTGCACCACCTGCAAAAACGGCTTGTTCGTCGCATGATCCCCCGTGTGCAACGTGTAGCGATTCACAATCCCATCGCCATTCGGAAACAGACCGTTCTGCGAAACCTGCAACCGGAAAGCCAACACCGTATTCCCATTCGCCACCTCCTGCCGCACAAACTCCGTCACATCCACCGGCGTATAAAGCCGCTCCCCGCTGACCGTAGTCAAAAACGTTTCCGCCGTAATGATTTCCGACTGAAGAAGCACCGCCTCCGCCTCGAAATCCGAAGCCGCCGGAGTCGCCGTCTGCCGGTTCACATAACCGTACAAATCGATCGACAAATCCACCACTCCGCCTTCATAAGCCAAACCGGTCACGTTTCCCCGCGCCCCCACCGAAAGATTCAGCGTGATCGCGTTCGGAAAATCCCCCGCCGCCAGAATCGCGTCAACCTGCTCCTGACTCAGTTCGCCGAACGGCAAATAATAGCGCGATTCATCAGCGTCCAAAACCGCCTCGCCAATCGTGGCCGTTGTCTGCGTATGCACCCCCAAACTGTTTCCGTTCCCATCCTTGTCCGTATCGCGAATCACCCGATCCGTC
Organism: uncultured Opitutales bacterium; assembly: GCA_964544025.1. Lineage (GTDB taxonomy): Bacteria > Verrucomicrobiota > Verrucomicrobiia > Opitutales > T3Sed10-336 > CAZJCL01. The sequence continues at coordinate 1,880 of CAZJCL010000445.1, forward strand.
GGATTCCCAGGAATAATCGTCACTCCCTGCGCCTGAACGGCAGGACCGGAAAAAGCACAACACAGCGACCACACGGCAGCCGAAAACAACGCAGGAAAAACGCGATTCGTTTTTTTCATTGGAGCAATAAGGAGTTATAAGACTTAGTGAAAGCTAAACGAATCCGAACATATCACCACGCGTCCGCCAAAGAAAAGAAAAAACGAAATCGTTTAACCATAAAGTAAACGATAATCCTCAACGAGCTAACCCACGAATCCCGCCTTACCCACCACCAAATTTGCGCTTATGTTTAATCGTCTCCACGCGCTTCTCCGCCTCCCCTCGCTCCTGTCGCTTTTTCTGCTAGCAGTAACCAGTTCCCCCGCCAAGGAACGCGAATACGATGTCATCGTTTACGGAGGAACCGCAAGCGGCGTCATTTCCGCCGTCGCCGCCGCCCGTGAAGGCGCCCACGTCGCCCTTCTCGAACCGCGCGACAATCTCGGCGGCATGGTCAGCGGCGGACTCGGCGC
>CAZJCL010000446.1:0-2369 GCA_964544025.1 uncultured Opitutales bacterium
TGAACTGAAGTCAGGAGGAGGAATGGAGGGATTGAGAACAGAGCCGAGTTATCCGAAGGTTTTCACGTTGATCGGGGTGGTCGTGGCGGCGGGGACGCTGCATGTGGCCCGGGAGATTTTTATTCCGATCGCGGTTGCGGTGTTGCTCAGCTTTTTGCTGGCTCCGTTGGTGAAGCGGCTGACCAAGTGGGGTTTGCCGAATGTGATGGCGGTTTTGGCGACGGTGGCGTTCGCGTTTTCGGTTTTGGGGGTGGTTGCCTGGCTGGTGAGCGCGCAATTCGTGAATTTGGTGGACCAGATGCCGTATTACCAGGGCAACATGCAGGCGAAAATTGCGCGGGTGATGGAGCCGAAAAACGGGGTTTTCGATCGGGCGGGGGAGGTAATCGGTTCGTTGAAACGGGAAATCGAGGAGGCGGAAGAGGCGGATGAGGAGTCGGATCCGGGGGAGGCGGATCCGGTTTTGGTGCGGGTGAAGGAACCGGAGGCGACGACGCTGGAGTTGTTGCGTCAATACGCGGGGCCGCTTCTGGGGCCGGTGGGAATCGCGGGCGTCACGGCGGTTTTTGTGATTTTCATTTTATTGCAACGGAACGACTTGCGGGACCGGTTCGTGAAGCTGGTGAGCGGAGGGAATCTGAATTTGGCGACGCAGGCGGTGGACGACGCGACGCAGCGGATCACGCGCTATTTGCTGATGCAGATGGTGATCAATGTGACGTATGGGTTTCCGTTGGGGATCGGGTTGTATTTTATCGGAGTGCCGAACGCGTTGTTGTGGGGATTACTGGCGACGCTGTTGCGGTTTTTGCCGTTTGTGGGGCCGTGGATCGCGGCGTTTTTCCCGATTTCGCTGGCGATAGCGGTGGATCCGGGCTGGACGATGCCGCTGTTGGTGATCGGGCTGGTGATCGTTTTGGAGTTGATCAGCAACAACGTGATCGAGCCGTGGCTGTATGGTTCGAGCACGGGAATTTCGATTGTGGCGCTGCTTTTCGCGGCGTTGGTTTGGGCGTGGATTTGGGGTCCGATCGGGCTGTTTTTGTCGACGCCGTTGACGGTTTGTTTGCTGGTGATCGGGAAGAATGTGCCGGCTTTCGGGTATTTGAATGTCATTTTGGGATCGGAGCCGGTGTTGTCGATGGAGGCGCGGATGTATCAGCGGATGCTGGCGATGGATCCGGAATCGATGCTGGATCTGGCGGAGGAATATCTGGAGACGCGGGAAATGTCGTCGTTTTATGACCGGGTGTTGGTGCCGGCGTTGGCGATGGCGGAGCGGGACCGGCACGCGGGAACTTTGGCGGAGAACCGGCAGCAGTTTATTTTCCGGAGCACGCGGGAATTGATCGACGATATCGGGGAGCGGTTTTTGAAGTTGCCGGAGGAAGGGCTGGGGCCGGTGCGGGTGTTTTGCGTGCCGGCGCTGGACGAGGCGGATGAGTTGACGTCGCTGATGTTCGAACAATTGCTGGAGCAGGCGGGGATCGCGGCGGAAAGCGGGAACACGAGTCAGACGATTTCGGAGATTTTGCGCGAAGTGGAGCGGGTGCGTCCGGAGGCGGTTTGTGTTTGCGCGATTCCGCCGGGGGCGCTTTCGGGAACGAGGAACCGGTGCCGGAGGCTGCATCAGGCGGGGTTGCGGGTGAAGTTGATGGCGGGAATTTGGGATACTTCGCAAAGCGCGACGGCGGTGGAGAAGCGGTTGGGGAGGGTTTGTCCGGATTTGGTGGCGACGACTTTCGCGGACGCGGTGGCGCAGATTTCGCGGGCGGTGGGGCCGGGAGAGCGGGAGGAGCGGGCGGATTTGGAGGATTTGACGGCGGCGGATGTGGCGGATTCAGCGGGCGAGGCTGGCCGGGATGAGATTCTGGGGATGCCGCCGGAGGAGGTGTACGACACGGTGACGCGGAGATTGGCGGAGTGTTTCGGGGTGCCGATTTCGCTGGTGGCAATGGTGGATTCGGACGCGCATTTTTGGCGGTCGCAGAAGGGGTTTTCGGCGGGATTCGGGGAGGCGGGGGAAAGTTTGCGGGCGACTTTGGAGAGCGCGCATTTGGCGGCCGGGCGGGAGTTGCTGGTGGTGGAGGATTTGGCGAAGGACGAGCGGTTCGCGGAGAGCGCGATTTTGCGGGAGCGGGGAATCCGGTTTTATGCTGGCGCACCGTTGCGGACGAAAAGCGGGCACGTGGTGGGGAGTTTGTGCGTGTTCGATACGGAGCCGCAGACGGTGACGGAGGAGCAGACGCGTTTGTTGGAGGCGTTGGCGGAGCTTCTTATGGAACGAGTTGGGGGAAGGTAGAATTATGAAGGATGAAGGATGAAGAGTCAGGAGGTGGGAAGGTGGGAAGGTTTGAAGGTTTGAAGGT
>CAZJCL010000447.1:0-2354 GCA_964544025.1 uncultured Opitutales bacterium
AAAGGCGTCCTCACCACGCACGGCTATCTCCCCTGGGCCAGTTCCTCCAACATGGGAATCCGCCGCGATCTGTTCCAGGAATGCGGCGGATTCAGCGAATCGATGCCCGCGCTCGAGGACGTCGACTTCTGCTGGCGCGTCCAACAACTCGGCGTGAAACTCGTTCCCGTTCCCGAATCGTACATCCACTACCGTCTCCGCGGAACTTACCTCGGCATGTTTCGCCAATCCCGCGTTTACGCCGAAAATTTCGTCCTTCTCTGCAAACAATATTCGCCGCTCGGATTGCCGGTTCCGTTCCCGTCCGTCATCTCGCTTCTGCGCAACTGGTTCCGCCTCGCGAAAAAACTTCCATTTACCCACGACAAACGCGATCGCGGCCAATGGATGTGGTACGCCGGTTGGCGATGCGGCTGCTTCACCGGAAGCCTGAAACACCGTTTCTTCGTCCCGTGAATTTTCCGATGTCCTCCTCTCCCGACTCACCAAAAATCACCATCGGCGTTCCGGCCTGGAACCGCGCCGCCGGCGTCGAACGCGCCGTCCGTTCCGCGCTTTCCCAGGATTACGCGAATCTCGAAATCGTCATCTCCGACAACGGCTCCACCGACGACACCGAAAAAACCGGCCGCCAACTCGCCGCCGAAGATCCGCGCGTCCGCTATTTCCGCCACCCGAAAAACCTCGGCCCGACCGCCAATTTCCGTTTCGTCCTCCAACAATCGACCGGCAAATATTTCATGTGGCTCGCCGACGACGATTGGCTCGAACCCGGCATCCTTTCCCGCTACGCCGAGTTCCTCGAAGCCAATCCCGATCACACGCTCGTCACCGGAAACATCGTTTACTGGAAGCACGGCGAAGAGGTCTACAACGAAAACGGTTTCACCTTCCAACAAAACGATCCCGCCGCCCGCGTCGCCGCGTTCTTCCGGCAGGTCTTCGTCGGCGGACTTTTCCACAGCCTCTTCCGCGCCGATCTCGCCCGGGAAACTCCGTTGTTAAACGTCATCGGTTTCGACTGGTTTTTCGCCGCCCGGATGCTCATGCACGGAAAAGCGAAAAACCTGCCCGACCCCGGATACCACAAAAGCTGCCTCGGCCTCTCCGTCAGCCATGTCAACTTCGCCCGCGCCATCGGAGCCAGCCGTTTCGCCGCTTATAATCCGTATTTGAATTCCTGCTACAACATCGCCCGCGAAATGCTCGTCGCCCGGCCTTCCCCCTACGAATCGCTCCCGCTTCACCGCCGCGTTTCGCTCGCGATCCGTTGCAGCTATTTCGTCATCCGAACCTTCTATCTCAAACGCTTCCGCTCCAGCCCGCTGGAGTGCGCCCGCGAATCCGCCGAAGGACTTTTCCGCGGTTTCTTCTCCCGGGATTACCGCCCAACCGGATCCCGCCAGGCCGCCTGATTCTCTACGGACATGAAACTGAGTGTCATCATTCCTTGCGCCCGCTCCATCGGCACCTTGCCGGTGCAACTCGACGCGCTCGCCCGCCAGACCTGGAACGGCCCGTGGGAAGTCATCATTTCCGACAACGGCCCCACGCCCGGCCTTTCCGAACTCGTCGATTCCTACCGCGAAAAAATCCCCGGGCTCACGCTCGTCGACTCCTCCACCCGCTCCGGCGCTTCCCACGCCCGCAACGTAGCCGCGAAGGTCGCCACCGGAGATTACCTGCTTTTCTGCGACGCCGACGATATGGTCGCCGACGACTGGGTCGCCGCGATGGCCCAATCCCTCAGCGAACACGACTTCGTCGCCAGCCGTCTCGAAGTGGAAAAAATCAACGAACCGTGGGTCGTCGCTTCCCGGCCAATGATCCTCGAAACGCAGCGCGACGGTCTCATGAATTTCCTCGGCTACCTTCCGTGGGCCGGGGCCGGAACGCTCGGAATCAAACGCTCGATCTATCTCGCCGCCGACGGTTTCGACGAATCCCTTTTCGCTTTGGAAGACGTCGATTTTTGCTGGCGCATCCAAAACTCCGGCACGCCGCTCCACTTCGAAAAAAACGCCGTCATCCACTACCGGCTCCGGACCGATCTCAGCGGAATTTACCGCCAGGCCGCATTCTACGCGGAACACCAGGTTTTCGTTCTCAAAAAATTCGGTCCGCTCGGATTGGCGCGCCCGCGATTCTCCTGGCGAAATTTTCTCCGCGGACCGCAAGGCTGGGGCGCTCTCGTCCGCCATCTTCCCGGCGCGATCCGAAAACGACAAGACGCCGGCGCCTGGCTCTGGAACTTCGGTTGGCGCGTCGGCTTGCTCAAAGGAAGCCTGAAACACCGCTATTTCGTCTCCTGAATCCTCTCAACCAAACACTCTCTCACTTCCGAAACTCTCCTC
>CAZJCL010000448.1:0-2346 GCA_964544025.1 uncultured Opitutales bacterium
GACTTGGGCGCGGAGGTCGTTCCAGAAGCCGTCGCTGAAGAAGACGAGGGGGACGCGGGGGCGGATGCCGAGTTTGAGGTTGCAGAGTTCGATGCCGGCTTCTTCGAGAGTGCCGACGCCGCCGATGTTGAAGATGCAGAAGTCGGCGGCTTCGAACCATTTTTGGCGGTTGTGGCGGCTGGTTTCCTGGAAGGTGTTGAAGAAATCGACGTTGAAGTTGGGGAGTTGGGCTTCGAGTTCGAGGAAGCAGGCGCCGGTGAGGCAGTTGCGTTCGTGTCCGGCGGCGGTGGCGACGGCCATGGCACCGTCTCCTCCGCCGGTGAGAACGCCCATGGAGGAGCCGAAGAAACCGGTCATTCGGTGGATGAGGTTTTCGATGCGTTGCTGGTCGTCGGGATTGAGGGCGACGCCGGAGCCGTAGAAGGCGACGATGGTGGCGGACTGGAATTGCTGGGAGAGTTCTTCTTTGATGAAGAAGCCGCGGTTTCGTTTGTAGGTGTGGAGGTAGATTTCGTTGAGGTCTTCGTTGTGCCAGTAGACGTCGAGGCCGAGTTCGCGGTAGGCGGCGAGTTGGCTGTGGGCGGATTCGGGGAGGAAGAAGCGGTTGTTGCGGGAGGCGCGGCGGAAGATGAGTCGTTTGAGGCGCTGGCGGCGGGCCTGGACGAGGATTTCGATGTGTTCGGAGAGGTTGGGGAAGAAATCGAGGACGACGGTGTCGGTTTCGGCGGGGCAATTGTTGAAGGCTTCGGCAACGGTTTTGCGGGCGCAGAGGCCGTCGGGGCAGGCGATTTCGTCGCCGTCGGCGAGAGAGATGAGGGCGCTGTTGTTTTCGGCGTAGGAGCTTTGGCCGCGGAGTTCGATGTTGACGCTGGGGCGGATGCCTTGGGATTCGGCGACGGGATTGGTGGCGAAGTTGTGGAAGACTTTGGCGGTTTCGGCGCGGAGGCGTTCGCGTTTGCGCAGGAGGGCTTCTTTGGCGGCGGTTCCGGCGGGCGGGGCGTCGAAGATTTCGATGGAGAGGACGGGGTTGACGACGATTTCGTCGCTGGAGTTGTAGATTTCCAGCATGACGTTGGTGCCGAAAGTTTTGCCGGGATCGAGGAGGACGGCGCCGGTGTGGAGGCCGAAGTTGTCGCTGGCCCGTTTGAGGACGGCGTAGTGGTGAGGGAGGTACATGGAGCAGCTGGTGAGGATGCCGCCGCGGGGCGGGATGGAGAGGTTTTCGACGTCGCGCGGGGTTTGGAGTTTGTCGAGATAGGAGCGGGGGCGTTCGCCGGTGACGAGGGCGAGGAGTTCGGTTTCGGAGAGGTGGGGCGGGAGGGTGTAGAGGCGGCGGTGGGGGGTGAAATGGACTTTGCCGAGGCGGTCGATGGAGAGGGTGTTGGGGAGTTTGATGCGGTTTTGGGAGATGGCTTCCCAGATGCGGGTGGAGTTGAGTTTCGCGGATTCCGGGGCGTGGAAGAGGCGGCCGATGGCGATGCCGGGGCGGAGGAGGTTTCGGAAGTTGCGGAACGAGGGGAAGGCGGGGTCGATGACGAAGGCTTCGGCGGTGGCGACGAGTTTTTCGTTCTCGATGCGGATTTCGCCGGTGGGGAAAAGTTCGATGCCGGCGCGGGCGAGGCGGGAGCGTTCGCTGAAGTTGAGTTGGGGGAGGCGGGGACGGAGGAAATCGAGTTCGGCGAGGTCGCGGGTTTCGAAGGCGATTTCGAGTTCGAGGAGGTTATCGGATTTCTCGCGTTGAGAGAGGATGACGCCGTCGAGGCTGGTCCAGAAGGAATCGTTGTTCATGAGTGGGCGGGAAATTCGGGAGGGGCGGATTCGTCCGAGAGGATGCGGTGAACGAGGAGGGCGAGTTGAGAGGGGATGTAGGGTTTCGGGATGAAGACGCCGGTTTGGTGGATCGACGGGAATTCGGGGATGGTTTCGAGCTGGTAGCCGCTGGTGTAGAGGATTTTCAGGCGGGGGTTTTCTTGGTGGAAGCGGAGGCCGATTTCGATGCCGCTGGGGCCTTCGGGCATGACGATGTCGGTGAAGAGGAGGGCGATTTCTTCTTTGTGGCGGTTCCAGATTTCGGTGGCTTCGGCTCCGGTTTCGGCGGTGAGGATGGGGTAACCGAGGCCGCTCAAGCCGGCTTCGGCGAGTTCGCGGAGATCGCGGTCGTCTTCGACGAGGAGAATCGTCTTCGGTTTCGCGGGCGCGGGTGTATCTGGGTTGTCGGAACGTGCAGTGGGACCTTCCACGATGCGATCATGTTAACTGGGGGGAAGGGCGGGTGTCGAATGGGAAGTGAGGGGGGAGTGGGAAGGTGGGAAGGTGGGAAGGTTTGAAGGTGGGAAGGTGGGAAGG
>CAZJCL010000449.1:0-2335 GCA_964544025.1 uncultured Opitutales bacterium
ATCGGCGGGCGTTGGCGGAGTTGGCGGGGGGGAGGTTGGTGGAGGAAAGGGGAGGGGGAGGGGAATTTGGATTTTAGATTTTAGATTTTAGATTTTAAATTGGGGGGGAACTTACTGGGGGCTCTGGTTTCAACCGCGAATGGACACTAATTGACACGAATTTTGAGGGGGCTTGGGCTCGGAATTTTTTTTAACCACGGAATACGCGGAAGACACGGAAATGGGGAGAGGGATTGTGGGTGGAGTTTTTGGTGGAGTGGGGGGCGGGAGGGAGTAGTGTTTACGGAGTTATGGATAAAGGGGCTGTTTCACGGGTTTTGGAGGAGATCGCGGTTTTCCTGGAGTTGCGGGGGGAGAATCCGTTCAAGTCGCGGGCGTACTCGAACGCGGCGCGGACGATCGATGCGTTGGAGCAGGATTTGGGGGAGTTGATCAGGTCGGGGGAATTCGCGAAGTTGCCGGGGATGGGGAAGGCGATGGTGGAGAAGGTGACGGCGCTGGTGGAGACGGGGGAGTTGAGGTTTTATGAGGAATTGAAGGCGAGCATTCCGCCGGGGTTGATCGAGATGCTGGAGGTGCCGGGGTTGGGGCCGAAGAAGATCAAGGCGATTCATGAGAAGTTGGGGGTGAGCACGTTGGCGGGGTTGGCGAAGGCGTGCGAGGAGGGGAGGGTGGCGGAGTTGCCGGGGTTTGGGAAGAAGACGCAGACGAATATCGCGGAGGGGATTCGGAATCGGGAGGCGTATAGCCGGCGGCATTTGTGGTGGGAGGCGCGGCGGGTGGCGGATCCGATTTTGGCGGGTTTGCGGGAGTTGCCGGAGGTGGAGCGGGCGGAGGCGGCGGGGAGTTTGCGGCGGGGGCTGGAGACGGTGGGGGATTTGGATTTTATCGTGGGATCGGTGTCGCCGGGGCCGGTGATGGACTGGTTTACGGGATTGGCGCAGGTGCAGGAGGTGACGGCGAAGGGGGAGACGAAGAGCAGCGTGCGGCTGGCGGGGGGATTGCAGGCGGATTTGCGGGTGGTGCCGCCGGAGCAGTTCGCGTTTGCGTTGCATCATTTTACGGGGTCGAAGGATCATAATGTGTTGATGCGGCAGCGGTCGTTGGCGCGCGGATACAGTTTGAGCGAGTGGGGAATCGTGCCGAAGGAGGAGTTGGAGGCGGCGGGCGAGGAGGGGGCGGCGCCGCGGAAAACGGCGGGGCGGGTGTCGTCGGTGGCGGTGGCGACGGAGGAGGATTTGTTCCGGTTTTTGGGGCTGCATTATATTCCGCCGGAGTTGCGGGAGGGGATGGAGGAAATTCAGCGGGCGGAGGCGGGGCCGTTACCGAGGTTGCTGGAGCCGGGGGATTTGCGCGGGGTTTTTCATAATCATACGGTGGCGTCGGACGGGCGGAATACGCTGGGCGAGATGGCGGCGGCGGCGGGGAAACTGGGGTGGGAGTATTTGGGGATCGCGGATCATTCGAAGGCGAGTTTTCAGGCGAACGGGCTGGATGAGGCGCGGTTGCGGGCGCAGGTGGAGGAGATCCGGGAGTTTAACGCGTCGGGGAAATGTCCGGTGCATGTTTTCGCGGGGGTGGAGTGCGATATTTTGCCGGACGGACGGCTGGATTTGGACGACGAGACGTTGGGGTTGCTGGATTATGTGGTGGTGGCGGTGCATTCGGTTTTCTCGCTGTCGGAGGAGGAGATGACGAAGCGGATTATCCGGGCGATCGAGCATCCGAGCGCGACGATGCTGGCGCATGTGACGGGTCGGCTTTTGTTGATGCGGGAGGGGTATAAGGTGAATCATCAGAAGATCATCGACGCGGCGATCGCGAACAAGGTGATTATCGAGATCAACGCGCATCCGCGCCGGTTGGATATGGATTGGCGGTTTTGGCAGCGGGCTTCGGAGCGGGGTTTGATGACGAGTATCAATCCGGACGCGCATTCGTGCGAGGGGTTGGATTGTTATTATGCGGGGGTGATGGCGGCGCGGAAGGGGTGGCTGGGGAAGGAGCAGGTTTTGAATACGCGGGGGTTGGAGGAAGTGAGGGGAATTTTGGAAGGTAGAAGGTAGAATGAAGAATGAAGAAGTGTTCACGGCGGAACACGGGACTTGGGCTCTGTTTTTTTAACAGAAGGTAGCAAAGGGAGCGAAGGGCTTGGGCTTTGTTTTTTAACCACGGATTTGCTTCGCCATCTTCGCTCCCGTTACGTCACAGATGGGGCGCTGGTTTTTTACAAATTGGGCGGTAGCACAGGTCTTGTCTGATGACGTTGACGGCGGTAGATGGTGGCTAAGGGATGGGGACTTGAAGGTGGGTCATCAGCGAAGCGCTGATGCTA
>CAZJCL010000450.1:0-2320 GCA_964544025.1 uncultured Opitutales bacterium
AGAAGTCCTCTCGTTAATGAAATACTTCCGCGACGAACTAAACGGCGAACTGTAACCCGCCTCCGCCCCGCAACCCGCATCCCGGAAGAGATACTGAGCACCCTCTCGCATCCCGGAGGGATGCTAGCTTGTAGCCGGTGGTTGAGCGAAGCGACACCACCGGAAAACAATCCCCAAACCCAGCACCCCGGCAGGGGTGCCAGTAAAACGCCTCCCTGCAAGTCCCAGCGGGACGCCCGGAAATAGCCCGGCGTTTCAACGCCGGGGCCCACCACCACCCAAAAACGAGTCCCAGAGGGACGGCTGAAAATTCGCCACTCAAACATTTCAGCCGGAAGAAGTTTAAGTTCCACGCCTGCTCCGCCCCCCCAAAAAAAACCCGCGCCCCGGCAGGGGATACCACACAAAAAAAGCGCCGGGCTTTTACCCCCGGCGCCACCGCCCGCATCGGCCGAACGTCGCAAACCCGCCCGGCTTTCCGCGAGCGCACCTTACTCGGAAATAATGTCGATCTTGCGCGCTTTCGCCGGACCCGCCTTCGGAAGGCGCAACGTCAACACTCCGTTTTTCACGGACGCGCGGATGTTTTCCTGGTCGATTTCGTCCGACAGCGAAAACGCCCGCTCGTAATCGCCCGCCACATATTCCTGTTGCAGGCGGCGCATTCCTTCCGGCACCGCCGATTCCGAACCGCTCGCCCTCAGCGTCAGCACGCCTTTTTCCAAGCTTATATCGAGATCCTTCTCGCTCACGCCCGGAAGATCGGCGCGCAGGATCACCTCCTCGCCGGTTTCCAGAATATCCACCGCCGGCGCGAAAGTTCCGCGATCGCGCGCCCGTTCGACCTGCCGAACCTGCGTCGGTTCGGCCGTAGTGATTTGTTCATTCGCAGCAGTCATCGTATTCAATTCCTCCAGATTAATGGGTTTCGATCATGATTTTCTTCGGCTTGTCCGCCTCGGCCCGCGGAGCCTCGATCGTCAAGATTCCGTTCCGCAACCGCGCCTTCACTTGATCGGCCTCCACATTGAACGGCAGCTCGATCATCCGCGTAAAGCGGCCGGCAAAACGCTCCTGACGATAATAACTCGCCCCTTCCGGCGCCTCCTCGACTTCGCGGCTTCCGGAAAGCGTCAACACGTTCCGATCCGTCGAAATCTCGACATCTCCAGCGTCCAATCCCGGCAACTCCACCGAGATCAACGCGCTTTCTTCGCCGACATGGATGTTCACCGGTGGAAACGCCCGCTCAAGTGCGCCATCCGTCGAGCCGAACAACCGGTTCATCGTCCTTTGCAGCTGGGCCATCTCCGCGAACGGATCCCAGCGGCTGAATGCAGGTGTGTATCTTTGTATCATAATTTTCTCTCTCCTTAAGTTCGTAGATCGGTTAAACTCGCGGTTTTCGCAGCTCATCCATTGCATGAACGATGCCACAACAGGCAAAACGCCAGACCAACCGCAAGCCTCGATCCACCATCGACTTGTAAAAACCTCCAACCATCAGCCAAATTCGCCAGCCTCCAAAACCGGGACAACTCGTCTCACCCGTTGCGCGACAACTGAACATTTCGACACATGACCCAAATCGGCATAGGAATCGCGCTGCTCCTGGGAATCGTCGCGATTCTTTACCTCATCGCCTTCACCGCCCTCTTCTTCCTCCAGGGAAAACTACTCTTCGTCCCCAGCCGTCAACTCTGGCGCACCCCCGCCGACGTCGACCTCCCGCACGAAGAAATCTTCCTCGCCACCGCTGACGGCGGGCGCATCCACGGCTGGTTCCTCCCCACCAAAAACCCGCTCGGCACGATCCTCTATTTCCACGGCAACGCCGGAAACCTCTCCCACCTCGTCGAAATCCTCGCTGAATTTCACCGCTGGAACTACGCCATTTTCGCCATCGACTACCGAGGCTACGGAAACAGCGGCGGCCGCCCCAGCGAAAATGCCCTCTACCACGACGCCGAAGCCGCCTGGAAGTTCTTAACCGAACAAAAACAAATCGATCCGCGCCGCATCGTCATCGTCGGCCGTTCCCTCGGCTCCGGAGTCGCCGCCCATCTCGCCGCCCGCCGAAACCCCGCCGGCGTCATCCTCGAATCCCCGTTCATCAGCATCCCCGAAGTCGCCGCGCCGATGTATCGTTGGTTCCCCGTCCGCCAGCTCTGCCGCCACGAATTCCCCAACCTCGAAAACGTCCGAAAAATCTCCGCCCCCATCCTGATCGCCCACAGCCGCGCCGACGAACTCGTCCCCTTCTCCCACGGCGAAACCCTCTTCGCCGCCGCCAACGAACCCAAATCCTTCTTCGAAATGA
>CAZJCL010000451.1:0-2308 GCA_964544025.1 uncultured Opitutales bacterium
TATGCTTCAAACTCTCCGCCAAACCCTCAACAACGTCCTCTTCGGACAAGAAACCCTCATCGACAACGTCCTCATCGGCATCCTCGCCCGCGGCCACATCCTCCTCGAAGGCCTGCCCGGACTCGGCAAAACCGAACTCGTCAAAGCCCTCTCCAAATCGCTCCACCTCGAGGCCAAACGCGTCCAGTTCACCCCCGACCTCCTCCCCGGCGACATCACCGGAAACCCCGTTCTCGAAGAAACTCCCGCCGGACGCCGCTTCGTTTTCCAGCCCGGCCCCATCTTCGCCAACATCCTCCTCGCCGACGAAATCAACCGCGCCTCCCCAAAAACCCAATCCGCCCTCCTCGAAGCCATGCAGGAAGGCCGCGTCACCGTCATGGGCGAAACCCACTCCCTCCCTCAACCGTTTTTCGTCCTCGCCACCCAAAACCCGATCGAACTCGAAGGCACCTACCCGCTCCCCGAAGCTCAGCTCGACCGTTTCCTCTTCAAACTCGAAATCTTCCGCAACGACGTCTCCGTCCTCCAACGCATCGTCACCCAACGCGAAATGGGCGCCGAAATCCCCGTCGAACCGGTCATGACCCGCGAAGAACTCGAAAACTGCTGCCGCCTCGCCCGCCAAATCTTCCTCCCCGACGTCGTCGCCAACTACATCGCCCGCCTCGTCGACGCCACCCACCCCGGCCAATCCAAAACCGCCGACCAACTCAAATACGGCGCCAGCCCCCGCGCCGCCCTCGGACTCGCCGCCGCCTCCCGCGCCCGCGCCTTCCTCCACGACCGCCCCAACGCCAGTTTCGAAGACGTCCAGGCCGTCGCCAAACCGGTCCTCCAACACCGCATCCTCCTCGATTACCGCGCCAAACTCGAAGGCCAAACCGGAGCCACCATCGTCGAGCGTCTCCTCGAAGAAATTCCCGCCCACGACCGCGCCCTTCCCAAAACTCTCGCCTCCACTCCCGCCTGATTCTCCTCATGTCGCACCGACTCCTCCTCCGCGTTTTCCTCGCCTGCTTCCTGCTAACCCCGCTCCTCGCCCGAGCCGCCACCTATCAGTTTTCCGGCCCCGGAATCGATCGCGACACCGGCATCGCCATCGAACTCTATTCGTTTTACGAAGAAACCCCGAATCACGGTTTCGCGCCGGTAGAAATTGCCATCACCAACCGCTCCAACCGCGAAGGAACCTGGCGTTTCTCCTTCGTCTCCAGCAGCAACTGGAACCAGGCGGACAACGTGGAGTACGAAACGATCATCACCGTTCCTTCCGGCGAAACCAAATACACGAATCTCCTCGTTCCGCTGGCCTCCGGCAACGGAAGCTATTCGGCTCTCCACGGAGCGGTGGAAGGTCCCGGGATTCCGGCGATGGAACGAACCTTCTCCCATTACAGTGGCACTCATTCCACCGCCACTTCAACGGCTGTGGGAATGAGCAATTCCCTTTCCGACCGGAACTGGAACCTGATTAGCACCGCGATCGGAACCGGTTCCATCAACGGCTCACCTTTCGATCTCCAGCTCATGCCGACCCACTGGCGCGGCTTCACCGGAATGGACCAGATCTGGATCACCGACGAAGACTGGCTCAAAATCGGCGCCGCCGAACGCACCGCGCTCCTCGAATGGGTCGCCCTCGGCCGCACCCTTTTCATCTGCCGCGAATCCGGACAAAACCACCCGCTCCCCCTCCTCCCCGATCTTGTCGCCGAAAATCAGCCCATCGAAATCGGCTTCGGCGACGTCAGAGCCTGGACCCGCACCGGCGACGCCCTCGACGTCCCCGCCGTCGTCACCCAAATTCAAACCGCCTCTCCCGAAAACCTCCGCGACTACCTGCACAACAATTACCGCACCCACGCCTGGAAACCGCTCACCGATATCCCTCCCGTCCGTCTCCGCGGCGGCCTCCTCTTCAGTTTCCTCCTGATCTTCGCCCTCGTCATCGGCCCCGTAAACCTCTTCTACTTCGCCCGCGGAACCCGCCGCTACCGCCTCTTCTGGACCACCCCCGCGATCTCCCTCGGAGCGAGCGCGCTCATGTTTCTCCTCATTCTCTTCCAGGACGGCACCGGCGGCCGCGGCTACCAACAAGCCGTCTGGCACCATTTTCCCGAACAAAACAAAGCCGTTTTCCTCCAGGAACAAGTCAGCCGTTCCGCCCTCCTCACCGGTCGCCGATTCGAAACGGAAAACCTCGCCGCGATCTATCCGATCCGAATCACCGACCACATGTTCACCTCGCGTAACATGTCCGCCGGCGATCGCGTCATGAGCGGCGATTATTTCCGCAACCGCTCCA
>CAZJCL010000452.1:0-2292 GCA_964544025.1 uncultured Opitutales bacterium
GGCTTTTTCGCGGCGGACTTGGTGGGCGGGTTTGTCGTCGCGGAAACCTAGGAAGACGGGGTGGCGGAGGGAGTCGTCGCCGGTCCATTCGGAGAATTTGATTTGGCAAACGAGTTGGGGTTCCAGCCAAACGCAGTTTTTCATTTCGGCGCGGGTGATTCCTCCTCCCCATTGGCCGCGGCTGGAGGCGGGGAGGTTGGCGAAGGGGCATTTTTCGGTGCGGAGGGGCTGGAAGAGTTGGTAGGCTTCTTCGAGGGTTTTTTGGGTGAATCCGGTGCCGACGCGGGCGACGTAGGTGAGGTCTTCGTCGTCGTAGATGCCGGCGAGGATGGCGCCGAAGCGTTTGCGGGAGCCTTTGGGTTTGGTGTAGCCGCCGATGACGAATTCCTGTTGTTTGAGGAGTTTGATTTTCAGCCAGGAGCGGGAGCGGCGTCCGGTTTCGTAGGGGGAGCCGAGTCTTTTGGCGATGATGCCTTCGAGTCCGAGTTTTTCGGCTTGGGCGAGGAAGAATTCGGGGTCGGCTTCGATGCCGGCGGAGTAGCGGAGGGCGCTTCCGTTTTGGGGGAGAATGGTTTCGAGGAGTTGTTTGCGGGTTTCGACGGGGAGTTCGCGGGTGTCTTTGCCTTCGATGTTGAGGAGGTCGAAGGCGTAGCAGAAGATGGGGGGGCGTTGGGCGCTGTTGCCGCGGTTTTGGAGGAGCTGGAACGAGGAGATGCCGGTTTTGTCGAGGGCGACGGCTTCGCCGTCGAGGACGAGGCGGTCGAACGGGAGGGCGGCGGCGGCTTCGGCGATTTCGGGGAAGGTGGCGTTGACGATTTTTTGGTTGCGGCTGTAGAGGGTGACTTCGGTGCCGTTTTTGACGATGAGGAGGCGATAGCCGTCGAATTTGATTTCGTAGAGCCAGTCTCCGTGGCGGGGGAGGTCTTCGGAGAGGGTGGCTTTCATGGGGGAGATGAAGGAGGGGGAGGAAGAGGGGAGAGATTTTAGATTTTGGATTTTGGATTTTGGATTGGCTTGGGCACCGGGAGATGGGGAGGATTTTGGATTGGGGATTCTAGATTTTGGATTTGGTTGGGCTGAAGACTTTGCTTTTGGTTCGGCTTCGGCGGCGATTTGGGACATGGGGCGGCCAGTGAGGATGGAGCGGTCGTCGGCTTCGGGGGGGAGTTCGAAAGTGTTTTCTTTGGCTTTGATGAGGAGCCAGTTTTCTTTGTCGCCGTCGATTTCGGTGCGGATGAGGTTCCATTCGCCTTGGACTTTTTCGCCGGCGAGGACGAAGGAGAGGTGGCCTTTGCGGAGGGCGGCGGCGGGGTTTCCGGAGGTGAGGGCGTAGAGGCCGCGGTCCCAGAGCATGACGGAGCCGGCGCCGTAGTTTCCGGCGGGGATGTTGCCTTCGAAGTTTCCGTAATCGAGCGGGTGGTCTTCGACTTTGACGGCGAGGTGGCGTTCGCCGTGGCGGAAGGGGAGGCCTTTGGGGACGGCCCAGGAGGCGAGGGCGCCGTCGATTTCGAGGCGGAGATCGTAGTGGAGGCGGCGGGCGGCGTGTTTTTGAATGACGAAGAGGGCGCCGGTTTGGGTTTTGGCGGAGGGTTTTTTGCCGGGCGGGCGGGCGTCTTTCCAGGCGGGTTCGGGGGTGGCGGCGAAGTTGCGTTTGGCGGTGTAGCGGCGGGTGTTGCGGTTGGATGTGGTTTTCTTGGTCGGCATGGCGAAATGGTTCAGGCGGTTTTGCGCGTGGTCGTGGATTTGCGTTTGGCGGCGGGTTTGCGGGCGGTTGTTGATTTGCGGGTGGTGGTGGTCGGGGTCTTCGCTTTGGCGGCGGCGGATTTCTTTTTGGTGTCGCCGGGAGTTTTCTGGGAGTTGGCGAGGCTTTCCTGAAGGACTTTGACGAGATCGACGACGTTGGTGGTGGGGCGGGATTTGGCGCTGGGGGGAGCGGCGAGATCTTTGCCTCCGGCGGCGATTTTTTCTTCGATCACTTCCATGAGCGCGGATTTGTATTCGTCGTGGTAGCGGGCGGGATCCCAGTCGACGGTGAGGGTGTCGACGAGGGCTTTGGCGGTTTCGATTTCTTTTTTGGAGAGATCGGTATCGCGGGGGAGATTGAGTTGGCCGGAGTCGGCGAGTTCTTCGGCGAAATGGAGGAGGTGGAGGACGAGGAAGTTTTCCTGGGGTTTGACGGCCGCGAGGTATTGTTTGGTTTTGATGACGACTTTGGCGATGCCAGTTTTGCCGGTTTGGCGGAGGGTGTCGCGGAGGAGGGCGTAGGCTTTGTCGCCGCCTTTTTGCGGTTCG
>CAZJCL010000453.1:0-2288 GCA_964544025.1 uncultured Opitutales bacterium
CGGGCGGGGCTTTGGGGGGGGGGTGGATGTGGTTCGGTGCCGCGGTTTTCGCACACCGACACGTGGGCGGCGGACGTGCCGGTGCATTGGGGGGATCGGCTTTTTCTGGGGCGGGAGATTTCGGGGGGCGGAAGGGTGAGCGAGGAGGATTGGCGGGAGTTTTTGGATGAAGTGGTGACGCCGCGGTTTCCGGAGGGATTGACGGTTTGGCGGGCGGAGGGGCGTTGGAGGGATTCGGAGGAGCGGATCGTGGAGGAGGAGACGTTTGTTTTGGAGATTTTCCATGGTGGCGGGACGGAGGCGGAGCGGGCGGTGGAGGAGATCGCGCGGGAATATAAAAAGCGGTTTCTCCAGGATTCGGTGTTGCGGGTAACGGTGGATGTGGGGATGCGGTTTTATGAGTGACTGGAGGGGGATTCGAGCTGTTTGACGCGATTTTTCCATGCGTTACGTTCATGAGGTATGAAGCGGATTCCATTCGAGCTGCATTACAGTCGGGCCAAGTGGAAGCGGGGCGCGAATCGGTGAATAAGCGACGAAAAAAAGGGACGCAACCGGCTTCCGTTTCCGGGAGTGGATTTTCCCGACTTCAAGAGACGTGCTTCAGTGACGTGGGGAGGTTCGTGGTCGGGGGCAAGTTCTGATGAGTTGTTGGTTGAAAGTCGCGGGAGACCGGGTGAAGGCGGAACTACGAGGTTTGAGTGACGCAGACTTCGAGGTGGTTGGTGAGTGGTTCGGATCGACGGGCTGTGGGGTGACGCGGCGATTATGGGGGGTCGTTTTTCTTTTGGTTGCAGGGCGAAAGCTCCGCGGGGACGCGGAGCACTCCAGGGTGGGGATTTGAATTAGCCGCCGCCGCGGCGCCAGGTGCGTTCTTTGACGGCGAGGGGGGCGGTTTCGATTTGGGCGCCGATGACGGCGGGGTTTTTGCGGAGGCGGCGGAAGGCGACGGGGTCGACTTTCCAGCTGAGGGAACGGGCGGTTTCGGCTAGAGCGAGGTGGCGGCCGTCGGCGAGGAAGCCGAGGGCGATTTTGGTGTCGCCGAAGGCTTCGTCGACGGTTTCGCGGAGATCGACGAGGAAGGATTCGCAGTCTTTGGCGGGATCGAGAACCCAGCAGATTCGTTTGATCAATCCGGGGAGGGCGACTTCGAGCGGGGAGATCGCGGAGGCCATGAGGCGGGTGTCTTCGCGGTTGAAGACGATGCCTTGAATCAGGCACGGTTTTTCTTCTTCGAGGAGGTGTCCGTATTCCTCGAATCCGTCGGCGTAGAGATTGATTTGGAACGTGGCTTTGCGGGTGACGAGGTTGAAGAAGGCCCAGGGACGGTTGTCTTTTTTGGAGAGTTTTTTGGTGATTCCGGAGACGATGCCGCAGAAGCGGAAATCTTCGCGGTCGGGGAGTTGGAGGAGTTTGTCTTCGGTGCAGGTGTTGATCGATTCGGCGAGGCCGATGTAGTCGTTCATCGGGTGGCCGGAGACGTAGAAGCCGAGGAGTTCCTTTTCGTGGCGGAGCATTTCGCGCTGGGAAAAGGTGTTGGCTTCGAGGGTGGCGCGGTCGAGGACGATGGCGGAGGCGCCGTTGCCGTTTCCGTTGGCCGGGCCGGTGTCGAGCATGTCGAAGAAGGATTCCTGGCCGGCGGCGCGGTCGCGTTGGAGGGCGCTGGCTTGGGCGAGGGCGGCGTCGACGCTGGCGAGGAGGTGGCCGCGATTCGCGCCGGTGAAATCGAAGGCGCCGGAGCGGATGAGGTTTTCCAATACGCGGCGGTTGACGGCTTTTCCGTCGATGCGGTTGACGAAATCCTCGAACGATTCGAACGGGCCGTTGGCTTCGCGTTCTTCGAGGATTTTGCGGGCCGCGCCGTCGCCCACGCCTTTGATCGCGGCCATGCCGAAGCGGATGCTGCCGATGGAGGAGCGGTCGCCTTCGCGGGCGGGAATCGGGGTGAAGTTTTCGCGGGACTGGTTGACGTCGGGGCCGAGGACGTCGATGCCCATGGCGAGGCATTCGTCGATGAAGTGGGAAACTTTTTCGGCGTTTCCGAGTTCCGCGCTGAGGACGCCGGCCATGAACTGGACCGGGTAGTTGGCTTTCAAATACGCGGTCTGGTAGCTGATGAGGGCGTAGGCGGCGGAGTGGGATTTGTTGAAGCCGTAGCTGGCGAACTTGTTGAGGAGGTCGAAGATTTCGTTGGCTTTTTTCTCGTCGAT
Organism: uncultured Opitutales bacterium; assembly: GCA_964544025.1. GTDB lineage: Bacteria > Verrucomicrobiota > Verrucomicrobiia > Opitutales > T3Sed10-336 > CAZJCL01. The sequence continues at coordinate 2,211 of CAZJCL010000453.1, forward strand.
GTTGTGGCACTCTTTGGCACCGGCGACGAATTTGATGCGCTCCTTGGCCATCGCTTCGGCGTCTTTTTTGCCCATGGC
>CAZJCL010000454.1:0-2280 GCA_964544025.1 uncultured Opitutales bacterium
CCAAAATTCCCCCGCCTCCCTCATTCTAACTTCTAACTTCAAAATTCTACCTTCCTTGACTCCCCCGCCCCCTCCCCCTAAGAAAAAGCCCATTATGTCAACTCCCTCTTCTCAAGGCCTCGGCACCAAAGCCGTCCACGCCGGACAAACCCGCGACACCCACACCGGAGCCCGCGCCGTCCCGATTTACCAGACGACCAGCTTCCTCTTCCGCGACACCGAACACGCCGCCAACCTCTTCGGCCTCAAAGAACTCGGCAACATCTACACCCGGATCATGAATCCGACCACCGACGTGTTCGAACAACGCGTCGCCGCCCTCGAAGGCGGAACCGCCGGCCTCGCCCACGCCTCCGGCCAATCCGCCTCCACCAGCGCCGTCCTCAACATCTGCGGCGCCGGCGATCACATGATCTCCGTCTCCCAACTCTACGGCGGCACCTACAACCTCTTCTACCACACCCTCCCGAAACTCGGCATCGAAGTCTCCTTCGTCGACGCCGACGACCCCGACGCCTTCCGCAAAGCCCTTCGCCCCAACACGAAGCTTATCTTCGGCGAATCTCTCGGAAATCCCCGCCTCAACATCTTTCCGTTCGAGGAAGTCTCCAAAATCGCGAAAGAAGCCGGCGTCCCCCTCATCATCGACAACACCAGCCTCTCCCCCTACCTCCTCCGCCCGATCGAATGGGGCGCCAACGTCGTTGTTCACAGCACCACCAAATACATCGGCGGACACGGCACCTCCATCGGCGGCATGGTCGTCGACGGCGGGAATTTCGACTGGGGCAACGGCCGCTTCCCCGGCTTCACCGAACCCGACGCGAGCTACCACGGCCTCGTCCATTGGGACGCATTCAAAGCCTTCCCGCCCGCCGGAAACGCCAACATCGCCTACGCCATGAAAATGCGTCTCCAGCTCCTGCGCGACCTCGGAAACTGCATTTCCCCCTTCAACTCCTTCCTCACCCTCCAAGGCATCGAAACCCTGCACCTGCGGATGGAACGCCATTGCGAAAACACCCTCCGCGTCGCCGAATTCCTCGAAAGCCACGACAAAGTCTCCTGGGTCAACTACCCCGGCCTCAAGTCCAGCCCCTACCACGACCAAGCCAAAAAATACCTCGGAAACCGCTTCGGCGCGCTCCTCGGTTTCGGCATCAAAGGCGGCGCGGAATCCGGCAAACGCTTCATCGAAAACCTCGAAATGTTCAGCCACGTCGCCAACATCGGCGATGCCAAATCGCTCGCCATTCACCCGGCCAGCACCACCCACTCCCAACTCACCGAAGAGGAGCACAAAGCCGCCGGAGTTTCTCCCGATTACGTCCGCCTCGCGGTCGGAATCGAAGACTTCGAAGACATCCGGGCCGACATCGAGCAAGCGCTCGCCAAAGCCTGATCTCCCGCCAATCTCCTCCCAAAACGGCGGCCTCCGACTTCCCGGAGCCGCCGTTCCCTTTCCGCCGGGAAACCGCACCCATGCTCAGCCGATTCCTTCCCTCCGATTTCGATCCCGCGCGAAAAATCGCCATCCTCGCCGGAAAAGGCCGCTACCCCGAACTCCTCGCCGAAGCCATCCGCGCCCACAATCTCCCCCTCTCCATCATCGGCTTCGACGGCGAAACCGACCCCGCCCTCCTCGACTCCGTCCCCGCCTCCGAACGACGCCTCGTCAAAGTCGGCCAACTCGGAAAACTCCTCAAGTCACTCACTCAGCTCGACGCCGGCTACGCGATCATGGCCGGACAAATCGCTCCAAAACGCCTCTTCAAAGGCCTCCACCCCGATCTCCGCGCCCTCGCGATTCTCGCCTCCCTCAAAGAAAAAAACGCCGAAACCATCTTCGGCGCCATCGCCCGCGAAATCGAAAAACTCGGCATCTCCCTCCTCGACGCCCGCTCCTTCCTCGACCCCTTCCTCGCCACCCCCGGCATGATGACCAACTCCCGCAAAGAAATCCCCGCCGATTACCTCGAACACGGAATCCGCATCGCCAAGGAAATCGCCCGCCTCGACATCGGCCAGGGAATCGTCGTCCGCAAAGGCACCGTCCTCGTCGTCGAAGGATTCGACGGCACCAACGAAATGCTTCGCCGCGCCGGCGGATTCGAAGCCAGCGACAAAATCTTCGTGAAAACGGTAAAACCCCTCCAGGACTACCGCTTCGACGTCCCCGTCATCGGCCCCCGCACGATCGAACTCATGCGCGACGCCAAAATCGATTCCGTCGCCGTCGAAGCCCACAATACCTTAATTCTCGACAAACCCACCGTCCTC
>CAZJCL010000455.1:0-2270 GCA_964544025.1 uncultured Opitutales bacterium
GGTAATGGTGGGAGGGGGTAGGGGGGGGGGGGGGAGAACTTTCAACGTTCAACGTTCAACGTTCAACTTTGAACTTCGAACTTTGAACTTTGAACTTTGAACTTTTGGTGGCGTGGGTTTTGCGGTGGATTTGGAGGGGGCGGGTGGTGTAGGATTGGGGGTTTATGGCTAGATCGTTGGAGACGAATCGGGTGGAGGTTGTCCGGGAGGGGGCGATTTTGGCGGTTCGTCTTGTTGGGGTTTGGAGTATTTACGATCCGGGGCCGGGGTTTGAGGAGGTGGTCGGGGAGGCGGAGTTGGAGGGGGCGGAGGGGGTGCGGGTGGATTGCGGGGGAGTTTCGGATTTCGACAGCGATTTGCTGGTTTTTTTGCTGAAGGCGCGGAACGCGGCTGGGCGGCTGGGGCGTCGGTTCGAGGCGGTGAATTTGCCGGAGGGGTTGCGGCGGTTGCTGGAGCAGGCGCCGGAGGAGGTTTCGGGGCGGGGCGCGACGGAGCGGCGGAGGCGGAAGGGGTTTTTGGAGGGGATCGGGGATTGGACGATCGGGGGGGCGGCGCGGGGGCGGGAGGCGCTGGAGTTTATGGGGGAGATTGTTTTGAGCGGGTTGCGGCTGGCGCGGAGGCCGGGGAGTTTTCGGTGGCGGGATTCGTTTGAGGCGATGCAGCAGACGGGGGCGATGGCGTTGCCCATTGTGGGGTTGATCAGTTTTTTGGTGGGGGTGATCATGGCGTTTCAGGCGGCGATCCAGTTGCGTCAGTTTGGGGCGGATATCTTTGTGGCGAATCTGGTGGGGCTGGCGGTGGTGCGGGAGATGGGTCCGATGATGGCGGCGGTGGTTTTGGCGGGGCGGACGGGGGCGGCTTTCGCGGCGCAGATCGGGACGATGAAGGTGAACGAGGAGGTGGACGCGTTGCAGACGCTGGGGGTGTCGCCGATCGATTTTTTGGTGATGCCGCGGATGCTGGCGTTGTTTTTGATGATGCCGTTGCTGGCGCTTTACGCGGATTTTCTGGGGATACTGGGGGGACTTTTGGTGTCGACGGGGGTGATGGATTTGACGGTGACGACGTATTGGGCGCAGACGCGGGGGGCGATCGATTTGGTGGATATCGGGTCGGGGTTGATCAAGGCGTTGGCGTTCGGGTTGTTGATCGCGTTTGCGGGGTGTTTGCGGGGATTGCAGTGCGGGCGGAGTTCGGCGGGGGTTGGAGCGGCGGCGACTTCGGCGGTGGTGACGGGAATTCTTTTCGTGATTGTGGCGGACGCGATTTTCGCGGTGATCTTTAATGTATTGGGGATTTGATGACGAAAGAAGCCGCTATTGAGGTTCGCGATTTGGAATGCCGTTACGGGGAGACGACGGTGTTGCGGGATGTTTCGTTTTCGGTGGGGCGGGGGGAGATTTTTTTCGTGGCGGGGCCGAGCGGGTGCGGGAAGAGCACGTTGTTGAAGAGTTTGATCGGGTTGATCGAGCCGGCTCGGGGGGAGGTGCGTTTTTTTGGGGAGAGTTTTACGGGAGGGTCGGAGGAAGGGCGGAAGCGGTTGTTGCGGGGGGCGGGGATTTTGTATCAGAGCGCGGCGTTGTGGAGCGCGATGACGGTGGGGGAGAATGTAGCTTTGCCGTTGCAGTTGTACACGGATTTGCCGGAGCGGAAGATTCGGGATTTGGTGCGGCTGAAGCTGGAGTTGGTGGGTTTGGGTGGCGCGGAGGGGAAGTTTCCGGCGGAGTTGAGCGGGGGGATGAAGAAGCGGGCGGGGCTGGCGCGGGCGTTGGCGCTGGATCCGCGGATTTTGTTTTTCGATGAGCCGTCGGCGGGGTTGGATCCGTTGACGTCGCGGAATCTGGACCGGCTGATTTCGATGATCCGGGAGAGTTTGGGGACGACGGTGGTGATCGTGTCGCACGAGCTGGAGAGCATTTTCGCGTTGGCGGACCGGATTTTGATGTTGGACGGGGAGGCGAAGGGGGCGGTGGCGCTGGGGTCGCCGGAGGAGCTTTTGGTGGAAGGCGGGGATCGGCGGGTGCGGGAGTTTTTGACGCGGGGCGGCGATTTTCATAGTATGAAGATTCGCGAGGGGCGGGAGAGATAATTTTGGAAAGCATGAAACGATATAGATCATCGATCATTGGCGGGTTTGTTTTGGGAGCCATTTTGCTGGCGGTGGTGGGGATTGTATCGTTCGGAGGCGGTGGCTGGTGGGTGCAGCGGGAGTATTTCGCGGTTTATTTCAATGAGTCGGTTCACGGGCTGGAGCCGGGATCGGCGGTGAA
>CAZJCL010000456.1:0-2268 GCA_964544025.1 uncultured Opitutales bacterium
AATTCGATCCGAATTTCTCTGCCCAGCAGCGAAAGAATTGGTTTTGACCAATGGCGAAATTCCGGACACTTTTCTCCCGAAGAATTAGCCGACGAAACGATCAGCGGTCCAGCCGCCGATCCCGGTGGTGTCGGAATCCCGAATCTCCTCCGTTACGCACTCGGCCTCGATCCGCGCCATCCATCGCGGTCGGGCCTGCCATTGGCGACGAGCGATTTCGGAAACGGAGAAAATGAAGCCTTTTTCACTTTCTCCCGAATCGCGGATCTTTCGGATGTCGATTTCACGATTGAGTTTTCCAACAATCTTCAGGAATGGATCGAGGTCGCGCCGGAACAAATCGCAGTCGTTCCCGCGGAGGAAGGTTTCGAAACCGTCATCGTTAGGAGCGAACCGACGGAGGAATCCGGACGCCTGTTTTTCCGCCTACACGCAAATTTCGCGGAGTGAACGGAAATGCCAAAATCCATCAAATAATCTTTCATACTCTCTGACCTATGCGCGCAGTTATTTGGATCGTGACTCTTGTTTCCTCCCTTCTCACGTTCGCACCGGTGATGAACGCGGAAACTTTAGGCATCTCCGGTCTTCAGGGCGGCGGCGCGGTTTTCTTTTACGCCGAACCCGGCGAGCTCGTTGTCGAACTGGAGAAACAGGATTTGTTCGCCCGCCGCGACTGGAACCAGGAGTTTCTCGCGATTCTAACCGCGCCCGACCGGACCGTCATCGCGGAAACTGTGATTCCCGACTACGATTTCCGCCGCAAAGAGAGCCGCCCCGCCGACCGCAGCCCGCTGTTGAAAGCGCGTCTCGCCGTAAACGTGCCGTCCACCGGCGTCTACAAGTTGCTCGTCACCACATCACAAGACAGCTATGGCCGCGCCGTCGTTTGGGGATTCCGCACCAACTGCCCCCGCTACATGGTCGATCCGGGAATGGGGCACCGCGATTCCGCACGGAGGGATCCGATCATGCTCAACGGAGACGACTCGCCCGGCGCGATCGTGTTTCTCCCGCCGTCAGCCGAAGCGTTTTCCATTTCTGCGACAAATCTTCCACCCACAACCGAACCGCTCCGACTCCACGACGCGGTCAATCGCGAAATCGCGACGCTCCAACCGCAAAATCGGGCAGGCGAATTCTCCATTCCGGAAAATATTGGAGATCGCTCCGGACCGTGGCGGCTGTTTCTCCCTCAACAGAAAGGACACTTCGAAATCGATGGCCTCACCCGCTGGAAATCCGCGCCCGCTCCGGCTTACTGGACAAACCGCGCCGACGCATTTTTCCCGTTGCACAAATATCGCTGGCTGGTGACGCCCCGCGATGAAGGGAGTTTTTCCGTCCGAAACGACGCGGCCGCCGAACGCACGATTCGACTCGCGGTCGAGTTTTCCGCCGATACGAATCCGTGGCCGGTCACTCTACCCGTCCATGAAATCCGGCTGGGCCCGGGCGAATCTGAAACCGTTTCGGCAGCCTTCAAAACACCGGCTGGCAAAGACGGCGAAAGGTACCGGTTTCTCTTGCGAGCCACCGTGCCGGAGGACGATTTCACCACGTATTCGTCGGCCACTATTACACTGGGAAGATCTTCGACGTCCCAACCGCTGTCGATGCCGATTGCCTTGAAACCGTATGCCCACGAAAGCGTCCAGTTCGGCGACCAACCGCTGGACCCGGCCGCCTCGGAACTTTATTTCGACGAGAATAACCGTCCCTATTTTCTGACAGATTCCGGCCTCGCCCGGCGCGAAGACCACGGCTGGACCGTTGCCAGTTTCCCTGAAAATGTAACCAATCTGCCGGCGAATCTTAAAAACGGAACGTTCCGCACTCCGTTCAGCCGCATCGGAATCAATCGGGAAAATCACCTGCAATTCATCGCCACGATCGAGAGGCGGACCGCCCATCTCCACTCCACCGATGGCGGAAAAACATTTTCAATTTCCCTCTTTCCCAATGGAGTTCGCGGGCATTTCGAGATCGAAACCAGGAACGGACACAATTCATCCGTCCACCCGCTTCCCGTCCTGCGCTATCTCCGCACTGGGCGCGCTCCACGCGATCCCGCGATTCGTTGGGGAATCGATCACGAACTCACTCTTTATCTGCCGCGTCTGACGAATAACGGCATCGAACTCGGCGAACCGGTTTTGATTTCGCAACATTGCATCGGCAGTTCCGCGCATTCCGGAATCCCCGTTGCTTTGGCGTCGGACGGCGAACTTGTCCACATCGTCTGGGGAGAAACCAGCGCGCCCGAGG
>CAZJCL010000457.1:0-2257 GCA_964544025.1 uncultured Opitutales bacterium
ATTATAGGACGATGGTTTTGCCGGGTTCGGGGATTGGGTATTTTCCGTTTTCGTCGGGGAGGACGGGGGGAGTGGATTCCCAGGTGAGATTGTCGGGGGCGAGGTCGAGGTTGGAGGCGAGGGCTTGTTCCGCGGTGAGGACTTCGTTGGAATATGTGCACATTCTGCCGAGGATGGCGGTTAGGGTGCTGAGGGCGCCGTTTTCCGCTTCGTTGAACGGTTTGTCGTTGCGGATCGCGTCGAAGAGGACGTGGTGTTCCTGTTGATACGGGTTTGGCTCGTTGCCTTGGTAACGCCAGTTTTCCGCTCCTTGGATGACGTATTTGCTGATGTCGACGCTGCCTTTGGTGCCTTGCGCGTGCTCGGAGACGCTGTTCCAGCCGGGCTGGTGGCGGCATTGGCTGTAGAGGCGGGAGCCGTCGGCGTATTCGAATTCGACGAAGTGGTGATCGAAAATCTGGCCGTGATCGGGGCCGTTGCGGACGAGGCGTCCGCCTTGGCCTTGGGCGCGGATCGGGTAGGCGTTTTTGGCCCAGTTGATGACGTCGATGTTGTGGATGTGCTGTTCGAGAATGTGGTCGCCGCAGAGCCAGTTGAAGTAATACCAGTTGCGCATCTGGTATTCCAGTTCCGACCATTCCGGCTGGCGGGCGCGAACCCAGACGCCTCCGCTGTTCCAGTAGCAGCGCATGGAAACGAGGTCGCCGATCGCGCCGTCCTGGAGGCGTTTGATGGTTTCGATGTAGCCGGCCTGGTGGTGGCGTTGGAGGCCGACGCCGACTTTGAGGTTTTTCTTTTTGGCCTCTTCGGCGGCGGCGAGAACCGCGCGGACTCCGGGCGCGTCGACGGCGACCGGTTTTTCCATGAAAACGTGTTTTCCGGCGCGGACGGCTTCGGTGAAATGCAGGGGGCGGAAACCGGGAGGCGTGGCGAGAATGACTACGTCGGCGAGGGCGATCGCTTGTTTATAGCCGTCGAAACCGACGAATTGATGCTCGGGCGGAACGTCGACTTTTCCGGGATGCGCTTTGAGGAGTCCGCGGAGGCTGTTGTCAAGGCGATCCTGAAACGCGTCGGCCATGGCGACCAGTTTGACGTTGCCGGTTTGGAGCGCCTGGGAGGCGGCTCCCGTGCCCCGCCCGCCGCAGCCGATGACGGCGATTTTCAGCTCATCGCTTCCGGCGACCGGGCCGGAGGCGGCGCGGGAAATGGAAGGAAGGGTGCCGAGGAGCATGCTTCCGGCGACGGTGGCGGAGGCGGTTTTCAGGAAATCGCGGCGGGAGAAGGAGGGAGTTTTTTTCATAGATTCCAGTATTCGTACATTTCTTCGGGGGAGGGGATTACGGCGGGGCGGACGACGCGGAAGCCGAGCCAGGGGGCGTTGGTGTGGTACCAGATGCTTTTGGGAAGTTGGGGGTCGAGCATTTTCCAATCGGGATCGGAGGGGCGGCGCGAGGCGCTGCGGAGATCTTTGGGGGCGTCGTTCCAGGAGCCGCCGCGGACGACGCGGGGGTATTCTTTGGACGGTTTCGCCCAGGGGTTTTTCACCGGAGCGTTGTCCTGAAGGGTGGCGTAGCGGTCGGCGAGATATTGGTCGAGCGTCCATTCCCAAACCGCGCCGTGCATGTCGTGGAGGCCCCAGGCGTTGGGCTTTTTCTGGCCGACGGGTTGCGAGGTGTAGTTGCTGTTTTTTTCGCTCCAGGCGAAGTCGTCGAGATCGGCCGGGTTGTTGCCGAATGAATACGCGGTGGTTGTGCCGGCGCGGGCGGCGTATTCCCATTCGGCTTCGGTGGGGAGGCGGTAGAAGTGGCCGGTTTTCGCGCTGAGCCATTGGCAGTATTTGCTGGCGGCCTGGTGGGTCATGCTGATTGCCGGGTATTCTTTTTTCCCCATCCCGAAGCTCATATCGACATACGGAGCCGTCGGGTGAGAAACGGCATCGAGTCCTTCTTGGGAAATCGCGCCCGCTTTTTTGGCGGTGCCGGTGCGGTCGGGATACATGAAGAGCTCGAACTCGTCCCACGTTATCGGCGTTCTCCCCATCCAGAATGAGGAGACGCGCACGCGGATTTGCGGCCCTTCGTCGGCGTCGCGGCCTTCCTCTTCGTCAGAGCTTCCCATCAGGAAAGCGCCTTCGGGAATCCGGACTAGCTCAAAGGAGACTTGGCTGCCGGGGATGGCGACGGTTTCGGTCTCCTCCTCCTGGTTTTCGGCGGCCGCGTTGGCGACGATTTTGGCGTGGATTTCGCGGACGAGC
>CAZJCL010000458.1:0-2254 GCA_964544025.1 uncultured Opitutales bacterium
ATATAAAATCTAAAATCTAAAATCCCCCTCCTACTCCACAATCCGCATCTGCACACTGTCGATCAACCGGTCGTCCGCCAGAAAATTACTCACCACCACCAGTCGATCGCCTTTCTGAATGCGGCCTTCCTTCTGCAGAATGCGCATCGCCATTTTCACCGAAATCTCCGGATCCGAATCCAGCTTCATCTCATACGGCTCCACCCCCCAGTGCAGCATCAACTGACGCCGAACCGTCGTCCGGTTCGTAAACGCGAAAATCGGCGCCCGCCGCGGCCGCAGAGCCGAAACCACCCGCGCCATAAATCCGCGCCGCGTAAACACCAAAATCCCCGCGCTCTCCAGCTCGTTCGCCATCACCACCGCCGCCCGCAACATCCGCGCTTTGTCCGATCCCAATTCCAACACCTCCGCGAAACCCGCCCCGCCCGACCGCTCGATCCGGCGCGAAATCCGGTCCAACACATCCACGCACTCCACCGGATACACCCCGATCGAAGTTTCCCCCGAAAGCATCACACAATCCCCCTGCTCGAAAACCGCGTTCGCCACATCCGTCACCTCCGCCCGCGTCGGCATCGGCGACTGAATCATCGATTCCAGCATGTGCGTCGCGATAATCACCGGCTTCCCCACCCGCAAACAAGTTTTCACCGCCCGCCGCTGGATAATCGGCAACTCCTCGTACGGACACTCGATCCCCAAATCCCCCCGCGCCACCATCAAAGCGTCCGACTCCAAAATAATCTCGTCCAGATTCGTAATCGCCTGCTGATCCTCGATCTTGGCAATAATCGCCGCCTCCGACCGGTGTTCCTCCAGAAATTCCCGCAACAAGTGGATATCCGACTTGTCCCGCACAAACGACAACGCGAAAAAATCCACACCTTCCTCGATCCCCAGCAACGTGTGCTCCTTGTCCCGCGCCGTCAACGCCGGCAAATTCACCCGCACCCCCGGCAAGTTAATATGACGCCGGCTCCCCAACGTTCCCGGGATCAAAACCCGGCACCGGATCCGCGCGTTGTTCTTTTTCAACACCTCCATCCGGATCACCCCGTTGTCGACCAGCACCGTGTCGCCGACCTGAATGTCGTTTACCAAATCCCGGTAATTCACATCCACCGACCGTATTTCCTCCGAATTCTCCCCCGCCGACTCCGGCTTCACCACGAAATCGAAAATCTCTCCCGGCTGCAGCTCGATCGGAATATCCACATCCCCCGTCCGCACCTCCGGCCCCTTCACATCCATCATGATTCCGATCTCCCGGCCCACCTTCGCCGACGCCGCCCGAATCCTCCGAATCACCATCCGCGTCCAATCCGGAGCCGCATGCGCCATATTGATTCGGCAAATGTCGACGCCATGCTCAATCAGCCGATCGATCATAACTTCGCTCTCGGTCGCCGGACCTATCGTGAAAATAATTTTTGTGCGTCGATAATCGAATTTCATAAATCTTAAATATGCCGCTACCAATAATTCACCGAATACACAGACACAAACCTCACCCTTTCCCATAACTTCTCCATCACCATCTATCCATAACTATTCGTGTCTATTCGTGTCCATTCGTGGTTAAAAATCCCGTAATTCGTCGTTCAGATCCCGACTCAAAACCCTCACCCCGAAAAAGCCCTCTCAAAAGTCGCAATAATCTCCCCGATCTCCTCCGTCCCCACCGAAATCCGCAACAACTCCGGATCGATCCCGCAACTCAGCAACTTCTCCCGCCCTTCCGCCGTCGACACGAGATCGTAATGCGCCAAATACAAAAACGGACACACCAGCGTAAAAACCACTCCGAAACTCGGCCCCTTCGCCACCTCCAACCGGTCGAAAACCGGCCCCATCTCCCCCCGCACCTTCACGCTCACCAACCCGCCCGGCGATTCCGGACGCCGCGCCAGCTTCGCATAGTTCTCCCCCGACTCCCCACTATACGCCCAAAAAACCGCCTCCACCGCCGGATGCCCCTCCAAAAACCGCACCAGCTCCACCGTGTTCCGGTTAATCCTCTCCATCACCCCGCGATAATTCCCCACCTCCACCGCCAACCGCCGCAAATCCCCCAAATACGGCGGAATCACCCGCCGCGCCACTCCCTCGCGAATCTCCTCCGCCCAACGCGATTCCGGATTCAACACCGCCGCCCCCATCATCACATCCCCCTCGCTCGCCGCGTATTTCGTCAAACTGTTCACCGCCACATCCGCGAACCGCAAAACATCCACATTCAACGGCGAAGCCA
>CAZJCL010000459.1:0-2250 GCA_964544025.1 uncultured Opitutales bacterium
GCGATCCGGTTCCGCGCCCGGTCCACCTCGATCACCGTCGCCTGCACCCGCTGCCCCACCTTCACCACCTCGTTCGGATCCTTCACAAACCGATCCGCCAGCTGGCTCACATGCACCAACCCATCCTGATGCACCCCGATGTCCACGAACGCCCCAAACGCCGTCACGTTCGTCACAATCCCCGGCAGCTTCTGCCCCTCCCGCAAATCCGCCACCGAGTTCACTCCCTCCGCAAACGAAAACGCCTCAAACCCTTCGCGCGGATCCCGCCCCGGTTTCGACAACTCCTCCAAAATGTCCGTCAACGTCGGCAACCCCACCGTCTCCGTCACGTATTTCTTCAAATCGATCCGTTTCCGCAACGACGCGTCCCGCATCAAATCCGCCACGCTGCACCCCAAATCCCGCGCCATCGCGTCCACGATCCCGTAACTCTCCGGATGCACCGCGCTCCCATCCAACGGATTCGCCCCGTCCCGCACCCGCAAAAATCCCGCCGATTGCTCGAATGCCTTCGGCCCCAGCCGCGCCACTTTCTTCAGCTCCGCCCGCGTCTTGAACGGACCGTTCTCGTTCCGGTGACGCACGATATTTTCCGCGATCTGCGGCCCGATTCCCGACACATACGTCAGCAACTGCTTGCTCGCCGTGTTCACTTCCACCCCGACCCGGTTCACGCAACTCACCACCACATCGTCCAGCGAATCCTTCAACGCCGACTGATCCACGTCATGCTGGTATTGCCCGACCCCGATGGACTTCGGATCCAGTTTCACCAACTCCGCCAACGGATCCATCAACCGACGCCCGATCGAAACAGCCCCGCGCACCGTCAAATCGTGATCCGGAAACTCCTCCCGCGCCGCCTCCGAAGCCGAGTAAATCGACGCCCCGCTCTCGTTCACCATCACGATCGGCAACGACGCCGGCAGCTTCAGCCCGCGAATAAATTTCTCCGTCTCGCGCCCCGCCGTCCCGTTCCCGATCGCCACCGCCTCGATCTTGAAATGATCGATAAACCCCCGAATCTTCTCCTCCGCCTCCCGCGTCTTCCATTCCGATTGGTCCGGATAAATCACATCGTTGTGCAACAATTTCCCCTGACGATCGAGCAACACCAACTTGCAACCCGTCCGAAATCCCGGATCCAGCGCCAACACGCTCCGCTCTCCCAAAGGCGACGCCAACAGCAACTCCCGCAAATTATCGGCGAACACCCGGATCGCCTCCGCGTCCGCCCGCTTCTTCGACTCCAGCCGCATCTCCGTCTCCATCGCCGGCCCGAGCAACCGCTTGTATCCATCCTCCACCGCCATCCGCACCTGCTCCGCCGCCGCTCCGCGACCATTCACAAACATCGGCATCAACAACCGCACCGCATCCTCCTCCGGCGGCTGAATCCGGAAAATCAACACCCCCTCCGTCTCCCCCCGCCGGATCGCCAAAATCCGGTGCGACGGCGCTTTCGCCAACGGCTCGCTCCAATCGAAATAATCCCGAAACTTCGCCCCCGCCTCTTCCTTCCCCGAAAGCACCTTCGACCGGATCGTCGATTTCTCCCGGAAAAAATCCCGCATCTTCGACCGCGCTTCCGGATGATCGCTCACCCGCTCCGCCAAAATATCCCGCGCCCCCGCCAACGCCTTCTCCACATCCTCGACTCCCTTTTCCGGATCGACAAACGCCGCCGCCTCCTTCGCCGGATCCAGATTCTCCTGATTGTTCGCCAGCAAATCCGCCAGCGGCTCCAACCCCTGCTCCTTCGCGATCGTCGCCCGCGTCCGCCGCTTCGGACGATACGGCTGATAAATATCCTCCAACGCGCTCACCGTCTCCGCCGCCGAAACCGCCCCCTTCAGTTCATCCGTCAACAAATTCCGCTCCTCCAGCGACTTCAAAATCGCCCCTCGCCGCGCATCCAATTCCGCCAATTGCCCCAGCCGATCCCGCACCCCCATCACCGCCACCTCGTCCAGCGACCCCGTCGCCTCCTTCCGATAACGGGCGATAAACGGCACCGTCCCGCCCTCCGCCAGCAATTTCGCCGTCGCCGCGACCTGCGAAACCTGCAACTTCAGTTCCCCGGCAATCTTCAGAATATGCGCTTCAATCATGCGTAAACCCGAATAACCAAAGAAAGAACCCCGCCCCCGCAAGCCGAAACCACCCCCAACACAGAACTGAGCACTTCACTCCTTCCCCCAAAACCGCCAAACCTCAAAAAACCACAAGCCGCCCCCTCCATTGCCC
>CAZJCL010000460.1:0-2242 GCA_964544025.1 uncultured Opitutales bacterium
TGGGCTTCGGGGATGATCGGTCCGTCATACGAGTCGCAATGCGCGCTCAACGAAATGGAAAAGAAGGGAACCGCCGCAAGGCTCGCTCCCGCAAGGATGATTTTCTTGATGCTTTTCATAAGCTTCAAGTGTGTCACAGATTCGGGTAAACGAAAGTTACCCATAGGAATGTCTGTTGCCGGAATGATCAATCGGCCGACACGTTTATGCGGAGACGAGCGCTTTCCCGCGTTTTGAGACCGGTGGACCGTTGCTGCCTTCTGCTTCGGCCTTGAGCGTCGGACGGAGCAGGAGCATGGCGATGCCAATGACGAGCAGGACGGAGCCTTCGTGCACGAGCATGCCAATAGACATGGTCACGCCGCCGAAGAGCACGCCAATGAGAAGAACCGCCACGGTCAGCAAAGCGATGCCGATGTTGAGCCGCATCGTTTTGACGGTCCGACGAGCCAGACCGAGGGCATACGGAAGACGCGGAAGTCGGTCGGCCATCAGCGCGAGGTCCGCGGTTTCGATCGCCGCCGGAGAACCGGCGACGCCCATCGCAACGCCGATATCGGCTTGCGCCAGCGCGGGGGTGTCGTTGACGCCGTCGCCCACCATCGCCACCACGCGCCCCTGGGCTTGCAGTTCCTGGACGATGGCGAGCTTGTCCTCGGGCATGAGTTCGGCCCGCACTTCGTCAACGCCGAGCTGGGCGGCGACGTTTTCCGCCACACGTCGCGCATCACCGGTGGCCATCACAATTTGAATGCCTTTGTCGTGCAGGGCCTGAATCGCCTCGCGAGCATCGTCGCGCACGGTATCGGCCACGGCCACGATGCCGATCGCGCGTCCGTCGATGCCGACGAACATGGCGGTTTTACCGGCTGCATTCAGTTCGTGGATACGCTCCCGGTCCGGTGCATGGTCCAGAAGATCGGCGGAGCCGACGGCGACGGTGCGTCCGTCCACATCGGCGCGGATGCCTTTGCCGACGACCGGTTCGGCGGTCTGCACCATTTCGATCTTCAAACCCCGTTGCTCGGCTCCGCGAAGGATCGCGCTCGCCAGCGGGTGTTCGGAGGCGGTTTCGGCTCGGGCAGCCAGCGTGAGGATTTCGTTTTCGGTATAGGCGTCGTCGAGAACAACCACGTCGGTCAATTCGGGGCGGCCATTGGTCAGCGTGCCGGTTTTGTCCACCACCACGGTATCGACGCGGGCGGCACGTTCGAGGAATTCGCCGCCTTTAATAAGGACGCCGTCTTTGGCCGAGCGACCGATTCCAGCCACGATGGAGACGGGAATGGAAATGACCAGCGCGCCGGGACATCCGATGACCAGCAGGGTGAGAGCGAGTTCCACATTTCCGGTGATCAGTCCGCCCAAGAGAGCGGCGACGATGACGCCGGGCGTGTAATATTTGGAGAACCGCTCCATGAACGTCTGCATCTTGGCCTTGTCATCCTGAGCGTCCTCGACGCGGTGAATGATTTTGGCCAAAGTGGTATCCGACCCGATACCGACCGCCTTGACGCGCAGGACGCCGGAGCGCAGCCAGGTGCCCGCGAAAACATCGGCGCCTTCGGCCTTTTCGGCCGGAACGGATTCGCCGGTGATGGTCGCTTCATCGACGCCGCCGTTACCGGAAAGCACGACGCCGTCGACAGGAACTTGTTCGCCATTGCGGATGAGCACGATGTCGCCCGGCGCAAGTTCCCAGACTTCGACGGTTTCGGGTTCGTCGTCGCGCAGGACCGTCGCCGTTTCGGGCGCGGAATCGACGAGGTCGGACAAGGCTTTGCGGGTCTTGTTGAGCGTGGCCCGTTCGAGCGCGCCGCCGAGGGCGAAAAGAAAAGTGACGGCGGCCGATTCCCAGTAGTTATGAATGAACAGCGCACCCACGGCGGCGACGATGACGAGTAGATCAATCGAGACCGTTTTGACGCGCAGAGCCCGGTAGGCGGAAAGGGCGATTCGGTAACCGGCCACTGCAGCGGCGGCGATCATCAGCGCATCCGATCCGGTGATCCAAGAGACGAGAATCAACAGGCCGGACACGAGGACCACGTCCCAGCTTTTCCAAATTTTTCCGATCGTATTCATAACGGTTTCTTGTGGGGTTCATGCCCTTTACGGGAAAAGCCCGCGGCCCTGAATAATGGGCGGCGGGCAACTTGTTCTCCAACGATTCGTCTTCCGGCGATTAGATGGCCGACGGTTTGACGGTGTAGCCGACTGCGGCGACCGCATCGACGAGATC
>CAZJCL010000461.1:0-2234 GCA_964544025.1 uncultured Opitutales bacterium
TCGGCGATTAGGTTGCCGCGCTGGAGGATTCGGATGCGGATGCCGCGGAGGTCGTCGTTGAAGCGGCGTTTGTTGGTGTTGGTGAAGCGCCAGCCGGGGCGGAGTCGGACGTCGCGGAGGGTGACGGTGGTGGTTTTGAATTCTCTTTTTCCGCGGGAAGGGATGACGTCGATGTAGGCGACGCCGTCTTCGAAATCGACTTCGCGGTCCTGGCCGTTGACGCCGGCTTCGCCGCGGCGGATGAAATAGCGGTATTCGATCATGAGGTCTTCCAGGTCGAAGGGGGTGCGGTTGGTGAGGGTGACGGAGTAGCCGTATTTTTCGACGCTGGTTTTTCGGCTGCTGGAGGTGGAGGTTTCGCTGCCGTCGGTGAAGCGTCCGGCGGAGAATTCGAGCGCGTTGGGGGCTTTGAGGGAATCGGATTTTCGCCATTCTTCCACGAACTTTTGATCGGGGAGGGAGAACTTGGCGAGGGGGACGCGGAAGGTTTTGTCGTCGTTTCTTCGTATCCAGACATCGGTGTTATTGGCGCGGACGATGACGGCTTGTATTCGTCTGCCTTCGACATCGGTGAAGGTGCGAAACTCTTCCGGGGAGGCGGGGGAGATCGCGGGGAGGGTGACAGAGAACAGGAGGGGCAGCAGGAGCGCTTTCATGGGATAGCACTTTAGGAAGAGTCGGAGGGGGATGTAAACAAAAAGTCACACCTCGTCCGCGCCGGAGGAAAATGGGGGTGAGCGAGAACGGTTTAGCCGATTTCGCGGATGTATTTTCGCTTCGCGAGGCGCCAGGCGGTGACGAAGAAGGCGGTGAGCGGGATGGCGAAGATCATGCCGAGGAGGCCGCCGAGGGCGATGCCCCAGAAAAAGATGGCGATGATGATGACGACGGGGTGCAGACCGGTGCTGTCGCCCATGATTTTTGGCGTGAGGAAGGTTCCTTCAAGTGCCTGCACGACGGCGAAAACACCGACTACCAAGGCGGCGAGGCCGATCCCGCCTTCGGGTTGCAGGAGGGCGAGGGGAATGGCGATCAGGAGTCCGACGATGACGCCGAGGTAGGGGACGATGTTGAGGAGGCCGAGGGCGAGGCCCATGATGATGCTGAAACGCAAGCCGACGATGGTGAATCCGGTGGCGAGAAGGACGCCGAGGATTAACGCGATGAGAAGTTGTCCGCGGAAAAAGACGACGATGAGTGAGACGAATTCGCGGGCGAGAAAAACGACATCCTGGCGGGTTTCTTCTTTGAGGAACGGGAGGACGCTGTGGAGGCTGTCGGTGGGGTCGGCTTGGGATTGGAGGAAAAAGAACAGGTAGACGGGGACGATGGCCAAACCGGCGGCGATACCGACGATGCCGAGAAGCGCTCCACCGGCGGCGAGGAGGCCGGGTGCCACGGAAAGGAGCCAATCGGAGAAGGTTGTCAGCCAGGTTTCGATTTGTTGCTGGATGCCGGCGTGTTGTTCGGTTTGGGAGCGGAAAACTTCGGTCCAGCGCGGGAGGTTTTCGCGGAGGTAATCGACGGCTTGGGTGACCAGTTGCGGGACGAGGATGACGAGGTCGCGAATCTGGGAAATTACGATTGGCAACAGGAGCGCGAGGAGGGCGGTGCCGATGATGGCGATGATACCGTAGAGGAGAATCACGGCGCCGAGGGGGGAGAGGCGGAGGCGTTTTTGCAATCCGGCGACGAGCGGGCGGAGCATGAGGGCGAGGACGCCGGCGACGGCGAGGGGCCAGAGGAGAGAGGAAAACGTGGATACGAGATCGCCGAGCACGCGGATGGTGAACGCGATCAGACCGATCATCAGGATGAAGCAGGAAAAGGCGATGGTGAACGCGACGAGGCGGCGTTGGTTCGGTCCGAGCAAAGGAGATGAGGGAGTCATACGTTGGATACGGTTGCCGTTTCTCGGGATTGTTTTGGAGGTTTAATGGGAGGAGGGCAATATTGATCGGCGAATGGGGGCGAAGGGGAGCAGAGGGGAGCGGAGGAGAGGGAGTTTAACCACGAATGGACACGAACTGACACGAATGGGGGTGGGGAGGGGGATTTTTTAACCACGGAAGACACGGAAGACACGGAAACGGCTTTGGCTCTGAAAGGGGATTTTAACCACGAATGAATACTAATAAACACGAATGGGGGTGGATGGGGTGGGGAGGGATTTTTAACCACGGAAGACACGGAAGGCTTGGGCTCTGAATCTTAACAGAAGGGAGCGAAGGCTT
>CAZJCL010000462.1:0-2228 GCA_964544025.1 uncultured Opitutales bacterium
GCGGTTTATTCGGTTGCGGGTTCTGCGGAATTCCGGCGGAGTTTGATTGATGGCTTTTGGATTTTGCAGGGCGCGGCAGGTTTTCGGGGTGCGGCTGGTTTTGGCGTGGGCGGCGATTTTGGTGTCGCCGCTCGCGTTTGGGGTGGAGGTTTTGGTGCGGACGCCGGCGGAGATTCGGGCGGCGGCGGCGAAGGCGAAACCGGGCGACACGTTGGTGATGGCGAATGGGGAATGGCGGGATGTGGTGGTGACGTTCGAGGGGAATGGGACGGAGGATAAGCCGATTATCTTGCGGGCGGAAACGCCGGGGAAGGTGGTGCTTTGCGGGCAATCGCGGGTGCGGATTGGCGGGAGTTTTTTGGTGGTGGATGGGTTGTTGTTTCGCGATGGGTATTTGACGCGGGGGAGCGTTTTCGAGTTTCGGTCGGGGATCGGTCCGGCGACGGATTCGCGGCTCACGAACAGCGCGTTTGTGGAATACAATCCGCCGGACAGGTCGGCGAGTTACAAGTGGGTCTCGCTGTTCGGCGAGCGGAACCG
This sequence comes from uncultured Opitutales bacterium, assembly GCA_964544025.1. GTDB lineage: Bacteria > Verrucomicrobiota > Verrucomicrobiia > Opitutales > T3Sed10-336 > CAZJCL01. Next base: position 541 of record CAZJCL010000462.1, read on the forward strand.
GGTGGATCATTGCCGGTTTGCGGGACAGGATCATGTGGGGCAGGCGATCAATGTCTGGAACACGGAGGAGCCGAATTATCATCGGATCGATCATAACTTTTTTGGTCCGCGTCCGCCGCTTGGACGGAACGGCGGAGAGACGTTGAAGATCGGAAACAGCACGACGGCGCATTGGAATTCGCGGACGCTGGTGGAGCGGAATGTGTTTTTCGAGTGCGATGGCGAGGGCGAGATTATCACGAACAAATCGAGCGAGAATATTTATCGTTCGAATACGTTTATCCGGAGCGCGGGGGCGTTGACGTTGCGTCATGGCGACCGGAACCGGGTGGAGGGGAATTATTTCTTCGGCGAATTCAAGGAAGGGACGGGCGGGGTGCGGGTGATCAACGCGGGGCAGATCGTGGTGAACAATTATTTCCAGGGATTGACCGGGCGCGGATTTTCTTCGCCGTTGGGAATCATGAACGGGATGGAGGATGCGGTGCCGCATGAGTATTACCGGGTGAAGGATGCGGTGATCGCGTTCAATACGTTCGTGGATTGCGATCGGCCGGTCGCGATCGGTTTGGGCGCGGGGCGTCCGCGGATGACGCTGGCGCCGGAGAACTTGACGATGGCGAACAATATCTTCGTGGCGAGAAGCGGGCCGGTTATTCAGGTTTTGGATGAGGCGGCGAGCGTAAACTGGGCGGGGAATTTGGTGCACGGGGCGGCGGCGGGAATTTCGGTGCGGGGAATTGTGGAGGCGAATCCGTTGTTGGAGAAGGGTGAGGATGGAGTTTTTCGGCCGGGGGCGCGGAGTCCGGCCCGGGAGGCGGCTGAAGGGGATTTCGGGTGGGTGCGCGCGGATATTTCAGGGCGGTCGCGGGGGAATGCGTTGGATATTGGAGCGCATCAATTCGGAGGTGCGGGTGAGGCGGAATGGCGTCCGGTGAAGATGGAGGAAGTGGGGATAGATTTTGGATTTTAGATTTTAGATTTTAGATTGGCTGGCGCGGGGGCGGAAGTTGGCTTGGGTTCGGGTGGGGCCTTGTCAAATGGGTGGGGCGGGGGTTGGTATGGGGGAGCATGGGAAAAGAACGGAAGCGGGTTGTCGTTTTGAATGTGGTGGGGTTGTCGTCGCGGTTGATCGGGGAGGCGACGCCGAATTTGCGGGCGTTTTTTTCGCGGAACAGGAGGGCGGCGGTGCGGCCGGTTTTGCCGGCGGTGACGACGAGCGCGCAGTCGACTTATGTGACGGGGAAGCGGCCGTCGGAGCATGGGATCGTCGCGAACGGGTGGTATAACCGGGAGTTGGCGGAGCACCAGTTTTGGAAGCAGCCGGATCATTTGGTGAAGGCGCGGAAGATTTGGGAGGTGTTGCGGGAGGAGCGTCCGGAGTTTACCTGCGCGAAGCTTTTCTGGTGGTACAATATGTATTCGGACGTGGAATACTCGATCACGCCGAGGCCGATGTATCCGGCGGATGGGCGGAAGGTTTTCGATATTTACACGCAGCCGTTTTCGGTGCGGACGGAGATCAAGAAGGATTTGGGGGAGTTTCCGTTTCCGTCGTTTTGGGGACCGATGGCGGGGATCGCTTCGTCGCGGTGGATCGCGGAATCGGCGAAGTGGATCGAGGAGAAACATCGGCCGTCGTTGTCGCTGGTTTACTTGCCGCATCTGGATTACAAGATGCAAAAGGT
>CAZJCL010000463.1:0-2214 GCA_964544025.1 uncultured Opitutales bacterium
GTTTGCTTTGGTTGACTGACTTAATTTATCAAAATCCACACGATACAGCCAGTATGAAACCAATGCGAAAAATATCGGCCCCAACGCCCAATCCCGTGATGTGTTCCTGCGAATGTGTGTCAATTCGAAGGAAAAAACCAATTACCGTGAGGCAAGCGAAAATAAAAAACACAACAGAAAAGCCTCTCGCTATAAATTTCATAAGTAATATATTTATAATTTCGTGACAGCTTATTTATTGATTCGTATTTTCATACCATAGCCTTCATAACCTCTTTGTTGTGGATCACACTTGGCAGGATCAGATCGATACCGTTAATCTTGCCCATTTCTTCAGGTTGATGAGGCCCAAAGGCGGGTGGACGTTGAAAGCGGGTATCATTTCCCGAAATTTATTTGTCGGTGGCGGGGTGTCAAATTGGGAATCGGGCGTGCTTTTTCGTGTTTGGTGCTTTATCAGTCGTCCCGTTGGGACTTCGTTGTTGGTTGGTGGGTTTACCCAGCGTTAAAACACTGGGCTAGTTTCGGGAGTCCCTCCGGGACAGGGGAGATGGCGGCTTTTAGGGGGGGCGGGGTTTTTCACGCTGGAAGCGTGAACTACTTTTTCGTGACGAGCTTTCTGCGCTGGTCTGTGGCGAGCTCAGGCGGGTCGAAGCGTGAACTACTTTGCGGGGCGAATCTTCTTTGGAAAGATTCGCTATGGGGGATGGGCGTCTGGGGGGGCTTCTCACGCTAGCTTTCGACGAGCTCAGGCGGATCGAAGCGTGAGCTACTTTTGGAGGAGGTGGTGGATTTGGTGGAGGGTTTTGTCTACGGCGCCGCGGTTTTGGGCGTGCCAGGCGCGGGCGGATTGGGCGAGTTTTTGGCGTTTGGCGTCGGAGCGGAGGAGGGGGAGGGCGTTTTCGATGAAGTCGACTTCGTCGCCGACGACGAGGGCGCCGCCGCAATCCACGAGCTCGCGGGCGATTTGGCGGAAATTGGTCATGTAGGGGCCGAAGACGATCGGTTTGCCGAAGGCGGCGGCTTCGATCGGGGTTTGGCCGCCGTCGTTGGCGTGTTTGGCGGGGAGGCTTTTGCCGACGAAGACGAGGTCGGCGGCTTGGGTGAAGCGGATGAGTTCGCCGGTGGTGTCGCCGACGGCGACGTCGACCGGGCCGGGGGATTGGCCGGCGGAGCGGAAATGGTGGGAGAAGGGGAATTCTTCGAGGAGTTTTTCGATTTCGTTGCGGCGTTCGGCGTGGCGGGGGACGATGAGGAGGCGGCAGTCGATGCCTTCGCCGCGGGCGCGTTGGAGGAAGCGGAGGAGGGTGCGTTCTTCGCCGGGCCAGGTGGAGGAGCCGAGGATGAGGAGCGGGCGGCGGCGTCCGGGTTCGGCGAGGCCGAGGCGTTGGACCATGAGGTGGATTTCCTCGTCGGTGAGAATGGGTTCGAGGTTGACGTCGAGTTTGATGTTTCCGCTGACGAGGACTTTTTCCGGTTCGGCGCCGATGGAGAGGAAGCGTTCGCGGTCTTCTTCGGAGGAGGCGAGGATGCGGGAGAATTTGTTGAACATGGCGGTGCCGAACGCGGGGAAGCGGGAGAGGCGCTGGTAGGAGCGGTCGGACATGCGGCCGTTGACGAGGACGAGGGGGACTTGGCGGCGGGTGGCTTGGTGGATGTGTTCGGGCCAGATTTCGGATTCGAAGAGGACGCAGAGGTCGGGTTGGACGGCGCGCCAGACGCGTCCGCTGCAGGGCCAGAAGTCGAGGGGGAAATAGGCGATGCCGATGGTGAGGTCGCGGAGGCGTTCCTGGGCGAGGGCGTAGCCGGTGCTGGTGGTGGTGGTGAGGAAGATTTCGCAGCCGGTTTCCTGGTGGAGGCGGCGGAGGATGGGGGTGACGGCGAAGATTTCGCCGACGCTGACGGCTTGGATCCAGACGCGTTTGGTGTCGGCGGTTTTGGGCGGGAGGGGATCGAGGAGGCCGAAGCGGTTTTTGAAGTTTTTGCGGTAGCCGCCGCGTTTGCGCATCCGCAGGAGATAATAGGGGCCGAAGATGAGCAGGGCCGGGACGTAGAGGATGCGGTAGAGCCAGATCATGAACGGTCGATGTGTGACAAATTGGGGGGAGGATGGCAAGGAGGGAGGAAGCGGGGGAAGTTCGAATTTAGAAGTGCGAATGGCGAATGAAGGGGAGGGGAGGGAGGAAGTTAGAATTTAGAAGTGCGAATGACAGG
>CAZJCL010000464.1:0-2201 GCA_964544025.1 uncultured Opitutales bacterium
GTCCGGAATCCCGTTCCCGTTCACGTCCGCCGCGAAAGTCGCCGTCATCACCAACGGCTGGCGCATATCCAGCCCGCGCAAATCCTCGCGATTGCTGAAAAAGCTTCCGCTCCACCCGGTGAAAATCCCCTCGCTTCCGGCTTCCGCTTCGATGTTGAACAACGAGCTGCTCTCCAGCCAAACGCTTTCACTCCCCGCGATGGTCGCGACCGAAGACCGCCCGCCATACAAAATCATGTCCAATTCGCCGGCCGCCGCGCTTCGCAACGCGTAAGTCCCCACCCCGGAACCGGTCCCGCCCCACGCATACATCCGGAACGTGATCTTCCCGGAAACCTCCTGCAACTCCGGATCGCTCGGAAAAAGAATCGTCCGGCTCGCCGTTTGCGTTCCCGACGCCTGGTCCTGAATCCGGACCGATTCGATAATCTTGTAACTCACGAAATCATCCAGGCTGTAAAGCAACGCCACGCTGTGCGGACCCGAAGCGGTGTAACGGTAATGATAAAACAGCGAATGCAGCGAAATCGATTCCCCCGCTTTCGGCGTCACCTCGAATTGATAATACTTCTGCCGGCCGATCGCCGCCGCCAGGTTCGGCGTATGCCGCCACATATCCGCGCTCAGCCCTCCGCCACCGAGATTCACCGGACGCAATCCGATCTCGACGCTTTCATTATAAGGAGCGCGCGTCACCACCGAATGCTCCAGCTCATCCGCCGCAAACGAAGTCGGAACCCCATCCGCGTTCGAAATTTCCCCCTGCGCCAAAGTGCCTTTATAAACGTAACCCGTAAAATCCCAACCCAGCAATGGACGCAATTCCGTCGTCGTCACGTTCACCACGCCGTCCCCTTCCGCCGTCACCAGCAGCCGGTTTTCCCGCTGCCAATTCCATTCGATCGTGGACGCTTCGTTCATCGTAAAAGTCGTCGTCGCTCCGTCGCCCGCCCCCACCGATCCGGTTCCCGACCACGAAATCGCGTTGTATCGCACGTCGTCGCCCTCCATCACCGCTGTTGCCGTTGCCGTCACCGAAGTTCCCGACTCATACAAATGCAATCCCGGCGCCGGATCCGTGCTCTCGAATTCCGAAGTCACCAACAACGGCAACTCGTCCCCAAGATCCGGATCGACAAACACCGTCCCGGTAAGAATCGGTCCGCCGACGTGCTCGGAATGATCGCGCCCGAAAGCGATGGAATTCGTGCTCGCAGCCCCCGTGTTTCCATCGCCCGCCCAGCCATAAAGCCGAAACGTCACCGTCGTACCGCCCGGAATATTCTGCAAATCCTCGATCCCCGAAAGCACCAATGTCGGTATCGGATTGCCGTTGGTATCGAAGCCCACATCCCCCAGCATGTAATTATAATTATCCGGAGACGGCAGATCCGGTTCATTCGTCACCGTCCGGCCGCGGTATTCAAAATACGTTTCGTTCCAGCCAAGTTGCGTCCAAATCGGCCCCTGCGGCACGATCGTCGTCCCCGGCGTGGCAAACCCGTCGAAACTGTACTGCCACTCAAAATACCGCGGACCGTAATACGCGGAGCGCCGCAACATATGATCCAACCCATCCAGCGATCCCACGTATCCCGGCTGAATCGTGATCGCGAATTCGAAATAATCTCCCGCAACCAGTGCATTCTCCCGCGTCGGATTCAACCGCTCGCTCTCCGGCGTATTGGAGTTGATGTTATTCCACCCGTTCGAAGAAATACTCCGTTGCAAAGCCGCCGGACTGATCCCCGGCCCCAGCGTCACCGGCGCCGCGAAAAGCCCTTCCGCCACCGTCGTGGCCGGCGTCTCCACCTGATCTCCCGGTTGCAAAGCCGTGTCGTAAATCAGCAGCGTTTCCCCCTGTGCGGAAATCGCCGCCATCGACGCTCCAAATGCCAGAATTCCCGAAAGGCGCCGCATCCGCGGAAACAGAGGGCGGGTGGTCAAACACGAGATGCCGCTCCGGACCGCGGGCATGAGTAACTTGATCATAGTGAGGGTGCGCTCGGCGCGCTTTTTGGGTTTAGGTTCGGTGCAGGCCGCTGCCTGTCAGAAAGTTTATCCAGAAGAATTTTTTCTGGATTAGCTGTCAATAGATAACTTGGCCAAATTGGATTCATAATCGCAAAAGATCGAACCCAAACTAGCCGCCGCCTGTGCCACTACGGTTCCCGCAACGTCACAATCCGGTAACTTCGAAA
>CAZJCL010000465.1:0-2197 GCA_964544025.1 uncultured Opitutales bacterium
TCGCCGCCGGCGATCGGGAGGCGGTAGCGAAGGGCGGTTTCGCGGAGGCCGGAGTAGAAGGATTGGAGCCAGGCGAGGGAAGTGTTCGCGGGAAGAAGGAGCGAGACGACGGCGGCGACCGGTTTTCCGCCCATCGCGGCGATGTCGCTGAGGTTGCGTTTGACGAGTTTGGCGGCGGCGAGTTCGGGCGAGATTTTTTCGTCGAAATGCCGTTTCCAGAGAACCGGATCGGTGGTGACGAGTCCGCGTTGGCCGGAGGCGATTTGAAAAGCGGCGCAGTCGTCGCCGATACCTTCGGGAGAAGGGGGAGAGGCGTTGCCAAGCCAGTCGCGGATGGCGGAGATGAGTTTTCGTTCTCCCAATTCGCCGACGGTTCCGGCGGATGTTTTTAGAAACGGGTTCATGCGTCGGGAGTTTCTGAGCCGATGGTTCGGAAGCGGCGAATTTCTTTAGGTGAGATGGGCGGTGAGGAGAATGATGATGACCGTGTTCGCATTCCAGAACGCGTGGAGCAGGATGGGGACTTTCAGGTTTCCGGTTTTCTCGTAGGAATAGGCGAGGACGACTCCCAAGACGAAAAGCGGGACGACGCCGAGGACGTTGTAATGGAGGAGGGAAAAGATTAGTCCGCTCACGCCGAGCGCGAAGACCAGGGGGATTTTTGCTTTGAGAAAGCGGTAAAAACAGCCGCGAAAAAGCAGTTCTTCGGTGAGCGGCGCGACGAGGACGGTTGTGACGACCATCATGATCAGCAGCGCGAGGTTGTCGGCTTCTTCAAACCAGCGAACCGGTTCCTGTTTTGGCGCGGGATGTCCGAGGGTTTCGAGCAGGAAGCTCCAGACGGCGGTGATCGGCCAGATGATCGGGACAACGATCAAAAACGTATAGAGGGCGAGTTTGGCGGCGGAAGCCCAACTGAGATTTCGGCCGTTCATGGGAGGGGTGAATTTTTCTGGAGCGAATCGCATGAACGCCATCAGCGCGGCCAAGGCGGCAAGTTGCGAGAACGTCGCCGCTAGGATATTGCGCATTTCCTCATCCAAACCGCCGCTGATTTGGCTGATTCCGTAGACGGCGAAGAGGGAAACGAAGATGATGCCGCACGCCCCGGTGAAGAAGTCGGCAGGGCTCAGCGGCCAACGGCCAACGGTGGTTTCGAGCGCGTCGATTCGCTTTGCGGTTTTGTTGAGGAACAGAAAGTGGAGCAGGCAGCCGAGGCCGGCGCAAAAAAGCACGGAGGCGTAAATCGCGGCGGCGAGTGAGACTTCTTCTGCGGGCATAAGCGAAAAATGAAATCAGGCGACCGCGGAGTTGGCGAGATCGTTTGCCGCTTTTGCCGCTTGAAGCCCGGAATTCGAAGTTTCGAAAGCGATTCTTTTTAGGACCGGAGAGCGCGGCGGTCCGGAAGCAACGAAAGGAGGTCGGGGATCGACGAGATCCGGTGGGTGTGGTCGCTGTCGGCGTCGCAGAAGGCATGGACGACGTGCCAATCGCGGGCTTTCGCGCCGGTGACGTCGTGAAGGTAACTGTCGCCGATGTGGAGGATGTCGTTGCCGTTCGTTCCGAGGATTTCCTCGGCGGATTGGAAGATTCGCGGATCGGGCTTTTCGTATCCGATTTCGCAGGAGACGAAAACGTGTTCGAAAAACGGAGCGAGACCGATCTCGTCGAGGAGCGGGCGCAGGCGTTCGTCCCAGTTGGAAAGGACGGCGAGGCGGTAGCCGCGGTCGCGCAAGGTTTTGAGCGTGGGGATCGTTTGCTCGGGCAATTTCCACCGATGGGCTTGGGCGAAAGCGATCCAGAGCTCGTCGAAAAGCGCGTCCATATCGAGTGGAACGACGTTGGCGAAAGTGCGGGTGACGACGGAGCGCCAGCGGTCTTTTTCGCTTTCGGCGGTAACTTGCGGCATGCAGTGTTGGATGTCGGCCTTCCAGATGCGGAAGAATTCGTCTTCGAGGTGGCGCGGCTCGCGAACGTGTCCGTGCCGGGCGAGAATTTCCGCGTAGATTTCTCCGACGGAAGGTTGTGCGAAGAGCAAAGTTCCGCCCATGTCGAAAGTGATCCAGGTGACGTCAAACGGCTGCATAGCGGGTATTGTCGGGGTTTTGGGGAAATTGGCAAATCCGGAGCGGCTTGTTCATTCGCCGTTCATCAAGTCGAGGACCGCTGCAACGAGCGTGGTCACACCGACGCGCAA
>CAZJCL010000466.1:0-2188 GCA_964544025.1 uncultured Opitutales bacterium
CGGATAAACCGGATTCGCCAAACTCCGCCACGTATCGAGCGTCCACTCGCTCCCGGTCCCGCCATGAAGTCCCGCCGACCGAAACGACAGCAGCAAAACCAGCAACGTCGGCACCGCGAAAAACACCGTCAGCCAAAGCATCGACGGGCCGCTCAAAACCCACTCGCCCCAGCGCGACCGCCTCATCCCGCCCCCCGAATCCGATCCACCTTCCATTCCGTTTCACCCCCGCACGCCATGCACCCGAAAAAGGAAAACCCGTCAATTCTCCACCATAATTCCGTGCAACACCAGCTTCACCGCGTGATCCACACCTTCCCGCAAAACCGCCGTCGACGACAAATTCAAATGAAGCGTCTTCGACAACGTGTATCGATTCGAGAAATACACCAGACACAACCCGATCAAACTGATCAACAAATGCTTCACCTTCGTGTCCGGCCGAATCTTCCCCTCCGTGATTCCGTTTTGAATCGTTTCGTCCAAATGATGCACGATCGGATCCTTCGTCAGCTCGAAATCCGCCGCCTCCAACCCCCGCCCCTTATTCAAATTCTCCCACAACAACAACTGCACGAAATCCGGATTCTCGTGCAAAAATTTGAAATACAAATGGATGATCTCCTGGATCGTCTCCTCCAGTTGATGCGGCTCCGCGAAAACGTTCACCTCCACATTCGCCAGCCGCCCGTAAACCTCCTTCAACGCCGCCTGATACAATTTCTCCTTGCTCCCGAAATAATGGTAAACCATTCGCTTGTTGACTCTTGCCGCCTCCACGATCTCGTCGACCGTCGCCCCCGCGAACCCCTTTTCGGCGAATTTCCTGATCCCCACCGCCAGCAAACGAGCCTTGGTTATTTCCGATTTCTTCTTCTTACCATCTAAAGCGGGTTGCATTTTTTCCGGTTTGTAACTGAATAGTTAGTTTATGAAGCAGGGTTCCGTAAGTGAAGCTAGGGGCATACCTTTGTCCCAGAATGAGATCAACGCATTTCTCGGCCAGCCGTCCGACGGCGTCATCGAGACGCTCCGTAAAATCGAGGGCGATGTCATGATTCTCGGTGCGGCCGGAAAGATGGGCGCAACCCTCACCAGCATGCTGCGCCAGGGCTTCGACAAGCTCGGCAAAAAGAACCGCATCATCGGCGTTTCCCGCTTCTCCAGCCCCGATTCCCGCGAAGAACTCGAAGCCGCCGGCGCGGAAACTCTCGCCTGCGATCTCATCGACCGCGAAGCCGTCCAAAAACTCCCCGACTGCGAAAACGTCTTCTTCCTCGTCGGCCAAAAATTCGGCTCCTCCGGCTCCCCCGATCTCACCTGGGCGATGAACGCCATCGTCCCCGCCTACGTCGCCGAACGTTTCTCCAAATCCCGCATCGTCGCCTTCTCCACCGGTTGCGTTTACCCGTTCGTCCCGACCAACAGCGGAGGTTCCAAAGAGGAAGACGAAATCGGTCCGCTCGGCGACTACGCCAACTCCTGCGTCGGCCGCGAACGCGTTTTCACCTATTTCTCCCGCAAAAACGGAACTCCCGTCGCCCTCTACCGCCTCAACTACGCCATCGATCTCCGCTACGGCGTCCTCGTCGACATCGCCCAAAAAGTCCTCAACGGCGAACCGGTCGACGTCTCCACCGGCCACGTCAACATCATCTGGCAAGGCGACGCCGTCGCCCGCGCCATCCAGCTCCTCGACCACGTTTCCTCCCCGCCGTTCATCCTCAACGTCACCGGCCCGGAAACGCTCAGCGTCCGCTCGCTCGCCGAGGAATTCGGCCGCCGCTTCCAACGCGAAGCGATCATCACCGGCAACGAAGAACCGACCGCCTGGGTCAGCAACGCCTCCAAATCGATCGATCTTTTCGGACCGCTATCGGTCAACGTGGAAACCATGATAGACCGCGTCGCCGACTACATACAGAACGGCGGAAAACTCCTCGGAAAACCGACCAAATTCGAAGCCCGCGGCGGAAAATTCTAATCTCCTCTTTCGGCGCGGCGGGACCGTTTTTGCCGGCCCCGCCGCTCCGCACTTGTTCGCCGCCCAATTTCCCATCAATCTCTCCGATTCCATGAAAGACCTACGCGAATATCTCCACCAAGGCCACGTCATCCCCGCGCAACCGCTCGCTCTCGACGAACAGCGCCGCCTCTCCGAACGCCACCAAAAAGCCCTCACCCGCTA
>CAZJCL010000467.1:0-2188 GCA_964544025.1 uncultured Opitutales bacterium
GTGGTGAGCGGGCTGGAGGAAGAGGGATTGTTCGCGCGGCTTCGGGCGGAGAGGGAGCGGGAGGCGGCGAAGGCGCGGTTTGGCGGGGCGAAAACGAGCGAGAACACGCCGGAGAATGAGGTGTTGGTTTATGTGCGGACGGTGTATTCGGACGGCTGGCCGGACGATTTGCACGAACGGATGCTGGAGTGGTCGCGGCCGCCGTCGCGGATGACGGTTCGGCGTTTTCCGAATGTGCGGTGGCTGGGCGGGGAGATCGGTTCGGCGGAGTTGCTTTGGTTTGCGGAGGTTCCGGAGGAGCTGGATTTGACGGTGACGCTGCCGATGGGGCCGTGGGAGCCGGTGGCAATTTTTGACGGGCGGGAAACGCGGGGATTGGCGGATGGGGTGGAGGTGGATTTCCGGCGGGGCGGAGCGGGGGATCATGAGGATTTGCTGCTCGAGATTTCGCATAATCTCGATTTTCGGGAGCATGGATTGCGGGTGATGGCGCGGATGCGGGACGGGAGTTCGCGGCAGGTTTTTGAGCAGTCGACGGGGGAGAATCCCGGCGGCGGTTTTCGGACGTATGTGACGTTTAGCGGGAATCCGGGGCTGAAATTAGAGGAAGTGGAGGCGTTTGAGCTGGCGCGGACGGAGTTGGCGGCGCGGCGGATCGAGGGAATTCGGCTGGAACCGAAGGCGGTGAGGGGAAAGTTGGTTTCGGGCTCGGCGGTGATTCCAGTGGCGATGAATGAGGATTCGCTGGCGGAGAAAATTGGGGCGCTTGATGGCGGGGATTGGCGGGCCGCGTTTGCGGTGGGAAGGGAGTTGGCGGCGCTTCCGGCGGAGGAGGGATTGCGCGTGGTGCGGGAGAATTGGAGCCGAATGGAGGATCCGGAAGCGCGGCAACAGGTGTTGAAGGCGTTTTATTTCGCGCGGCATGAGCGGTTGCCGGCGGTGTTGGAGATCGCGTTGCTGGATGCGAATCCGGAGGTGCAGAGTTGGGCGTTGGGGTATCTGAAGGCGGTGGCGCTGCGGGATTTTTCGGGGAATTATGAAGAGGCGAGGGAATGGTTGCGGGAGCGGCGGGATTGGATGTTGGCGGCCGCGTTCGCGGATGGGTTGGCGGCCGCGGTGGAGGAATTGCGGGACGCGGATGCGGAGGGGCGGCGAAGTCGGTTAAAATTTTTGGAGGATAACGCGGCGCTTTTTCGGGAGTTTCCGGAGGTGGTGAAGGCGACGGAATTGCCGGAAATTTTGGCGGAGTTCGCGGAGGGGGACGATGAGGAGACGGTGATCGCGGCGCTGGGAATCGCGGAATCGAGCGAGTTTGGTGAAGATTGGTATCGCCGGGTGGCGTTGCCGAGATTGCGGGCGGGGAATCCGTGGCCGGTGCGGGACGCGGCGGCGGGAGCGTTAGGGCGGAAGGGGCATGATTGGGCGGTTGAGGATTTGGTGGGGAATCTCGCGGAGGCGGTGGAGGCGGGAAAGAGGAGCAGCATTTGGACTGCGGCGCGGGCATTGGCGGAAAACGGTTCGGCCGAGGCGATTCCAGCGATGATTGGGTTGATCGAGGACGGTGATGGGTACGATACAGTTTACGGGATCGGCTATTTCGGGTTGAGCGGGTTGACCGGCGTTGATTACGACGAAAAACATGACGGCGCGTGGTGGCGGGATTGGTGGGTGAAGAATCGGGACCGTTATCCGGCGGTGCGGGATGTGGAGATTCGGCGAACGAATGGGGAGGGTGAAGTTTCGGCGGGTGCGCCGGTCGCGGATTTTAAGTCGCTTCGGGAGTTAGTGGCGCGGGTGCGGGAGGCGGCGGATGCGGGGCGGCTTGGGGAAATGGGCGAGACGTTCCAGGAGATCAACGAGGTTTGCGACGAGCTGCAGGGGAAGAACGGGAATGCGGCTCCGTCGGCGGAGGCGTGGGATGTGGACACGGAAACGCATCGGGAAATTTTGCGGCTTTTGGCGGAGTTGGAGAACGACGCGGAGGGGATGAGGAGTTTGGCGAGGAGCGGAGAGATGCCGGACGACGAGCGGGCGGAGCTGTTGCGGCGGGTTTGGGGGGAGCGGTTTTGGCCGCGTTGGGAGGAGTTGGTGGAAAGGTGGGAAGGAGGAAAGGTGGGAAGGTAGGAAGGTGAGTTATTGGTTATTTGTTATTGGGGGCTTTTGCTCTGGAAAGGGCTGAAGCCCTCAC
>CAZJCL010000468.1:0-2188 GCA_964544025.1 uncultured Opitutales bacterium
GGCGATTAACCGGGAGTTGGAGCATGGGAAAAGCGTTAGGGAATTATAAATTTTAGATTTTAGATTTTAGATTTGGGGTTTTTTGGCCGGATGGAACGGATGAGCATAGATGGGGGGAGGAGGGGGAGAACGTTCAACTTTCAATGTTCAACGTTCAACGTTCAATGCGTGGAAAGGGTTGAGGCCTTCGGTTTTACTTTGGGAGGAGGTGGGGGATGGGGTTGATTCGGTTGGAGAGGGTTTCGCGGCGGTATGAGATGGGGACGGAGATCATCCATGCGCTGCGGGAGGTTTCGCTGGAGATCGCGCGGGGGGAGTATGTGGCGATCATGGGGCCGTCGGGGTCGGGGAAATCGACGATGATGAATCTGCTGGGGTGCTTGGACGCACCGACGGAGGGGCGGTATTTGCTCAATGGAACCGACGTGAGCGAGATGGATGACAACGAGCTGGCGGATATCCGGAATCGGGAGATCGGGTTCGTTTTTCAGACGTTCAATTTGCTGCCGCGTTCGACGGCGTTGCGGAATGTGGAGTTGCCATTGATTTACGCGGGGGTGAATGCGGAGGAGCGGCGGGAATTGGCGCGGGCGGCGCTGGAGCATGTGGGGCTGGCGGACCGGGCGGGACATAGGCCGACGGAGATGTCGGGGGGACAACGGCAACGGGTGGCGATCGCGAGGGCGTTGGTGAACAAGCCGTCGCTGGTGCTGGCGGACGAGCCGACGGGGAATTTGGACTCGCGGACGGGGGCGGAGATCATGGCGTTGTTTGAGGAGCTGACGGAGCGGGGGAACACGATTTTGCTGGTGACGCACGAGGAGGATGTGGCGCTGCATGCGCGGCGGATTATCCGGATTCGGGATGGGGGGATCGCGAGCGATGAGACGAGATTTTAGATTTTGGATTTTGGATTTTGGATTGGGGAGGAGGCCGGATTTCCGGTTTTCGGGATGAAGCTGGTTTCGGAGATTCGGGAGGGGGTTTTTATTGCTTGGGACGCGATTTGGGCGAACAAGTTGCGGTCGGTTTTGGCGACGGTGGGGATTGTGATCGGGGTGGTGACGGTGACGTCGATGGCGACGGCCATTTCGGGGTTGCACGCGGCTTTTTTGAACAGCATTTCGGCGTTGGGCGGGGATGTGTTTCATGTTTCTCGGGTGGATTGGCTGACGGATACGCGGGAGAAATGGCTGGAAAACCGGAAGCGGCCGCGGTTGACGCTTCGGGAGGCGAGGCAGTTGGCGGAGCGGTTGACGCTGGCGCAGGCGGTGGCGCCGGTGGCGAACGCGAGCGCGCCGGTGAGTTTTGGGAATCGGGACGCGCAGAATATCGGCGTGGTGGGGACGACGCAGCATTACGTGGTGACGGCGGGAGTCGCGTTGGAGGAGGGGCGGTTTTTGTCGCCTGCGGAGGTGGAGGGGGGGCGTCCGGTATGCGTGCTGGGGGCGGATGTCGCGGAAAATTTGTTTCCGGATGGAGGGGCGTTGGGGAAACGGATTCGGCTGGGGCCGGGGTCGTTCGAAGTGATTGGAGTGTTGGAGAAACAGGGGGGGCTTTTGGGGATGATGGGGGCGGATAATCAGGCGGTGATTCCGATGCGGCAGTTGGTGGCGGGGTTTTGGTGGAATCCGGATTGCACGGTGCAGGTGAAGGCGTTGAGCATGGAAACGATGGGGGAGACGCGGGAGGAGATTCGCGGGATTTTGCGGACGATTCGCGGGGTGGCGCCGGGGGACGGGGACAATTTCACGATCAACGAGCAGGAGCAGTTTATTTCGATGTTCAACCGGATCGCGGGGACGATCGCGGCGGCGGGTTTGTTCGTGACGGGGTTGTCGCTTTTTGTGGGTGGTATCGGGATTATGAATATCATGTTCGTTTCGGTGGCGGAGCGGACGCGGGAGATCGGGATCCGGAAGGCGATCGGGGCGAAGGAGCGGACGATTTTGATCCAGTTTCTGATCGAGGCGATGAGCGTTTGTTTGGCGGGCGGGTTGTTGGCGCTGGCGATCGCGTGGCCGGTGACGGTTTTTATGGGACAGTTTTTTCCGGCGCGGTTGTCGTTGCCGATCGTGGCGATGGCGCTGGGGGTGTCGATGGCGGTGGGGGTGGTTTCGGGGTATCTGCCGGCGTTGCGGGCGGCGCGGATGAGTCCGGTGGATGCTTTGCGGAATGAGTGAACGGG
>CAZJCL010000469.1:0-2153 GCA_964544025.1 uncultured Opitutales bacterium
AATCGCGGCTCCGGCGAGGGTGGCGAGAAAGGCCTGGTTGGAGCAGATGTTGGAGGTGGCTTTTTCGCGGCGGATGTGTTGCTCGCGGGTCGAGAGGACCATGACGAGGCAATCGCGGCCGTCGAGATCGCGGGCTTTTCCGACGTAGCGGCCGGGGGTGGCGCGGATGTCGTTGCGGGTTTTGTCGTTGTAGCGGACGCCGAAGATTCCGAGGCCGGGGCCGCCGAAGCTGGGACCGGCGGCGAGGTGTTGGCCTTCGCCGACGAACATGTTGGCACCGTTTTGGCCGAATTTGGCGGGCGGTTTGAGGCCGCCGGTGGCGAGGTGCATCGGGTCGACGATGGCGATGCTCTTGACGCCGATTTCGGCGGCGAGATCGGTGAGGGCGTCGACATCTTCGAGGATGCCGAAGGTGTTGACTTGGGGGAAGACGATTCCGGCGAGGCGGTTGCCGATTTCGGCGGCTTTTGCGCGGACTTCGGCGGGATCGAGGCGGCCGGTGCGGGGGTCGGCGGGAATTTCGACGATTTCGATTTCGGTGTCGCGGGCGAGGGTGCGGAGAACTTCGAGATCGCCGGGATAAATCGATTGGCCGACGATGACCGTGTCGGTGCCGCGGGTGAGGCGGATCGCGCAGGAGGCGGCTTCGAAAATGGCGGTGGCGCGGTCGTAGAGGGAGGAGTTGATCGCCTCGAAACCGGTGAGCATCGACATGGCGCATTGGTAAATCCAGTGCGTCATGAGGGTGCCTTGGCTGCGTTCGGGCTGGTAAGGGGTGTAGGAGGTGGTGAGGGTGCGGATGGAGAGGACGTGGGCGGCGATTTCGGGAACGCGGTATTGGGGGAGGCCGTCGCCGACGAACGAGGGGAGGACGCGGTTTTTTTGCGCGAGATCGACGAGGTGGTTTTTGAGCGCGTTGTATTCCTGTTCTTCGGGAACGGGGAGCGTTTCGGGCATGAAGAACTCGGCGTCGATGTGACGGAAGAGGTCTTTCATGCCGGACGCGCCGGCGGTTTCAAGCATGGCGGCGATGTCGCTGTCGCTGGCCGGGATGTAGTGCCGGGCCAATTCCCGCGGCAGAGCCTCGGGATTGTAAGGGAGTGGAAACGTGCCGGAATTCGATTGATCGTTCATCGCTAAATCAGGAGCGATGAAGCCTCATTGAATCCGGCGGGTTTAGCAAAAGCAATTTGCAGAAATCAGGGTCTCTGCTGTGCCGCGTAAGGCGGGCGCATATCGGTTCCAACGTGTCAACGTGCAGGAGGGCGGGAGAGACCGTTGTCGCGGGTGAACTGGTCTTTCATGGCTCGCCGCGTTTCGTGGAACGTGGCTTTCGCGCCGGTGGGTTGCTGGTGTACCTGCGGCTTTGGCGTGAAATAGCTTTTGGGCCGGTGGTCCTTGTGGTGGCGGTCGCGGTCGCGATTCCGGTCGTGCCGATAGCCGTGTTTCCGGTCGTAATCCTTTTTGTGGTAATCTTTGCGGTAGGTGGGATACGTGCGGATGATGACCGGCGCGCGGGTCGGATAGTAGTAGCCGTGGCGGTAGGAGTTGTAGTAGACGGACCGGTTGGCTCTTTCCTCGGCTTGTTCCGCTTTTCGTTCCGCCTCCATCACCCGTTGTTCGAGGTGAGCGAGTTGGCGCTGGCGCTCGTATTCGGCGTTTCGCTCGGCTTGAGCGAGACTTACTTCGCGAAGGGCAACGGTGTATTCGAGATCGACGTCCACTTCGGGATATTTTTGCCGAAAAGTTTGCCAAAACGCGAGGCGAGCTTCGGCGTCGAGGGCGGCGAATTGCGGATTGGCGCGCCGTTCGTCGCGGATGGCGGTTCCTTCGGCGATGCGTTGTTCACGTTCCGCGGCTCGACGTTCGGCCAACGCCGCGCGTTCTTCCGCACGACGTTCGCGAGCCGCTAAGCGTTCCGCAAGTTTCTGGTCGGCGGCTTCCTGGGAAATGAGGTCGAGCGATTCGACCATTCCGTTGCGAAAAACGACCTCGCCGCGGTCGAAGTAGTAAATTTGGTGGGAATCGGAGCCGATGTAGCCGGACGGTTCACCAAGCTCTTCGATCACTTCCTGGCGGGTGTCGCCGACCTTCACCTCCGCGCTTGCCGTAAATCCGGCGGCGAAGAAGAGAAAGGTGGAAAAAGCGAAGAG
>CAZJCL010000470.1:0-2150 GCA_964544025.1 uncultured Opitutales bacterium
CACGGAAAACTTAGGCTCTGAAGTGGACCACAGATTGCACAGATGGGCACAGATGGCTTGGCTCTGAGGTGGGATCATGGATGGCTCGGACGGCTTGGGTGCGTCGAGATTTAACCGAAAGGTAGCAAAGGGAGCGAAGGGCTTGGGCTCTGTTTTTTTAATACGGATGGGCTGGGGGGTGGTGAACGGGAGGGAGCGAAGGTAATGTAGGAGGGGACTTGGGCTCGGGTCATCGGCGAAGCGCCGATGCTACGTTAGGCGGAATGTTACGTCGGGCGGGATTGTAGGTTTGGGGGTGGGGAAGGTCTGGCTGGACGTTTTGCGGGGTGGGGGGCAGAATGGATGGCTTGTGATGTCTGAGGGGGCGAGGCCGAGTTTACGCAGCGTTTTGCCGTGGTTGGTGGCGATGGCGTTTTTTGTGGAAACGCTGGACGCGACGATTTTGAACACGGCGGTGCCGACGATCGCGGAGAATTTGGGGGTGGCTCCGTTGAGTTTGAAGGCGGCGGTCACGAGTTATGCGCTGAGCTTGGCGGTTTTTATTCCGATCAGCGGGTGGGTGGCGGATCGGTTGGGGACGCGGCGGACTTTTTCGAGCGCGATGGCGCTTTTCGCGGTCGGCTCGTTGTTTTGCGGATTGTCGATGAATGTGCCGGCGTTGGTGGTTTCGCGGATTTTGCAGGGGGCGGGCGGAGCGTTGATGATTCCGGTGGGGCGGATCGCGATGGTGCGGTCGTATCCGCGTTCGGAGATGATCCGGGCGATGAATTTCGTGATTATTCCGGGTTTGCTGGGGCCGTTGATGGGGCCGTTGGCGGGGGGATTGATCGTGCAGTGGCTGCCGTGGCGGATGATTTTTTTCGTGAATTTGCCGATCGCGATTTTGGGGATGTGGGCGTCGCGTCGATACATGCCGGATTATCGGGCGAGCGATCCGGCGCCGTTGGACTGGAAGGGGTTTTTTCTGTTCGGGACGGGCGTCGGTTTGGTGGCGTATGGATTGGAGGTGCTGGGAGATCATCGGTTGCCGGGGGCGGCGGTGGCGGGGATTACGGCGGCGGGGTTGTTGTTGATTGTGGGTTATGTGCTTCATGCGCGAGGCGTGGCGCGTCCGCTTTTGGCGCTGGATTTGTTTCGGGCGCGGACGTTTCGGATTTCGATCGGCGGCGGTTTTATCACGCGGTTGGGGGCGTCGGGGATGCCGTTTTTGTTGCCGTTGTTGTATCAGTTGGGGTTGGGGTATGAACCGTGGCAGGCGGGAATGTTGATGATGCCGGCGCCTGCGGCGGCGATTTTGATGAAGATTTTTTCGGCGCCGATTTTGCGGAGAACGGGGCACAAGAAGGCGTTGGGGTGGAACACGTTTTTTCTGGGCGGATCGATCGCGGCGTATTCGATAATTGGTGTGGGGAGTCCGGTGGTGCTGATCTTGGTGCTGAATTTTATCCAGGGATTTTTCATGTCGTTGCAGTTTACCAGCGTGAATTCGTTGGCGTATGCGGAGATTCCGGATGAGCGGACGAGCGGCGCGTCGACGATCGCGAGCGCGGCGCAGCAGATGTCGATGAGTTTCGGGATCGCGCTGGCCTCGGTGATGGCCTCGGTTTTGCTGGGAGGATTGGAAATCGCGGAACCGGAGGCGGTGGTTTGGGGATTGCACCGGACGTTTTGTGTGTTGGGCGGTTTTACGATTTTGTCGACGGCGGTGTTTGCTTGGTTGCAGGAGGATGACGGGAACAACGTCAGCAACAGGCGACCGCGTCCGGCGGCGACGGCGGCGGAGATGACTTTGCGAGCCGGGGAATCGAAAACGAGCGGGGAAAAGAGCCGGTTTTGGAAACGGCGGGTTTTTCAGGATTGAGTGGCCGGGAACGAACGCGGATTTTTGGGAGGGAAAGTGCAAATGGATCGGGAAGAGGAAGAGTTGGAAAAGCTGGAAGCGCTGGTGGAGGAGATGCGGGCGCGGCCGGAGGGGTTTTCGGGGGAAGGGGATTTGGCGGGGCGGTTGGAGGTGTCGGAGGAGGTCGCGCGGGGGCTGGTGCGGCGGCATTATCATTTGGCGCCGGAGGAACTTTTGCGGCGGGCGAGGTTGGCGCGGGCGAAGCGGTTGCTGGCGGGCGGGGAGGTTTCGGCGCGGGAGGTGGCGGAGG
>CAZJCL010000471.1:0-2147 GCA_964544025.1 uncultured Opitutales bacterium
CGAGGTGGCTCGAAAAACCGAAAAAATTCAAAAATCCGGCAACCGGCTTAACCCGTCACATACGATCCCAGTTCCTTCTGCACCCGGTGCAGTCCCAAATGGGCCATCACCGGAAGACCGTTTTCATACGGAACCGGAACTTCTCCCTGGATCAGCGGAAGCGCGTAACGGATGAACTGAAAATTCATACTCACGCCATCCTCATGAATCCACTCCGGCGGCAGCGGCTTGATCCCGTTGGCGATTTCCGAAAGCGGAGCTAAACCGGTTTCACAGGTGTAATGATCGCCGTCGCCGCGCACCAGCGTCACCATCTGATCGCTCTCGCCCGCGATCGCCGCCTTCACCGCCGCTTGCCCCGCCATATAAGCTTCGTCGCTGTCGGTTTTCGACGCGCAATGCACCGCCGCGCGCTGCGTGTAACCGAGCTTCGAAGTCCGCACTTTATAACTGGTTTGCGCCTCCAAAAGCCCTTTCAGATAATCTCCCGCGCCGCCCAATGCCGAATGCCCAAATGCATCCGTCGAGGCAGAGGTCGTGGCTACGTAATTTCCGTCCGCGTCGACCAATCCTTCGCCGACCACGATCAGGCAGTATTTCTCCTTCCGCAAAACGCGCTGCACATCCTCCATGAACTTCTCCGGAGAAAACGCGACTTCCGGCAAATAAATCAAATGCGGCGGATCGTTCGGATGATCCTTCCGCTTGGCCAACGCCGCGCCCGCAGCGATCCATCCAGCGCTCCGGCCCATCACTTCGAGAATCGAAACAAACTCGCCGCGGCTGAAACTCGCGTTGTCGCAAGCCATCTCACGCACTGTCGTCGCCACGAATTTAATCACGCTGCCATACCCCGGGCAGTGATCCGTTGTAACGAGATCGTTATCGATCGTCTTCGGAATCCCGATCACCCGCAATTGATAATCCCGCTGATCCGCCAGTTTAGCGATCCGGTCCGCGGTGTCCTGAGAGTCGTTGCCGCCCGCGTAGAAAAAGTAGCGGATGTTGTGCGCCTTGAACACGTCAAGCACCCGGTTAAAATCCTCCTCCTTCTTCAGCTTATAGCGGCAGGATCCCAGCGCCGCGCCTGGCGTATGCCGCAATGCGCGAATCGTCTGCTGAGATTCCGAGGCGAGATCGACGAGGTCTTCATGGAGAATGCCAAGGACACCATTCAAGCCCCCGTAGATTTCCTCGATGCACTCGTGGTTGAGAGCCTCGGAAATGACGCCGGCGAGGCTGGCGTTTATGACAGAGGTGGGGCCGCCTGACTGGGCGACGAGAACGTTTCCTGCTAGTTCAGCCATTGGGTTTTATCCGTTCGTGTTTTGAAATTGGAAATCGTTAAGACAAAGCCAAATCACCAAATCAACGCAACTGTAAATTCGAAGCCTCAGGTTTTTGCCCAACCCTCGCCTCAGGCCACGAAAACTGCCCCAAACCCGCTCCGCCCACCGCGCCCGGCCCGCTCGCGGCTTGACGCCATTTGGGAAAGTCGGCATTGCTCATCCTTTTACCATGTCCGACTCCAAGAACAAGACACCAAACCGGATGGAGGAAATCGTCGCCCTCTGCAAACGCCGCGGTTTCATTTTTCAATCGTCCGAAATCTACGGCGGAAACAACGGGTTCTTCGACTACGGACCGCTCGGCGCCGAGTTGAAGAAAAACATCCGCGACTGCTGGTGGAACGACATGGTCCGCCGCCGCGACGACGTCGTCGGCCTCGAAAGCTCGATCATCATGCACCCGAAGGTCTGGGAAGCTTCCGGCCACGTCGCCGGCTTCACCGACCCGCTCGTCGATTGCAAAGCGTCGAAACAGCGTTTCCGCGCCGACCAGCTTTTCTTCTCCCCGGTCGTCGTCGACGGACAAACCATCGGCTGCGTCAGCGCCATGGAAAGCGAACGGATCGCCGAGGAATTGCAGGAAAAAGCCGAGCAGCTGAAACGCAAAAAAGCTGTCCAGGGACAACTCGAACCGGTTCAGCCGCGCGACATGACCGAGGCCACGCCCGAGGAAATTTCGCAAATCCCCTCCCCCGCCACCGGCGAACCCGGCAGCCTCACCGAACCGCGCGCCTTCAACATGATGTTCGAAACGCACGTCGGCGCCCTCCGCGACGAATCCTCCGTCGCCTACCTCCG
>CAZJCL010000472.1:0-2135 GCA_964544025.1 uncultured Opitutales bacterium
CCCAAAACATTCGCCCTTCGCGATTCTCCCCTCATACTTCTACCTTCATCCTTCACAATTCTAACTTCCCATGAGTCTTCTCTACAGTCTCGGAAAACGCGCCGCCCCCGCCGTTCTCAAAGCCCGCTGGATATACCGCTCCCTGGCCGGCACCGAATCCGAGCGCATCGAGGCCGAATACCTCATGGGCTGCCACCTCGCCTCCCTCCACATCGAAAACGCGCCTCTCGAAACCGATCCGGAAATCAAGGAATGGCTCACCGCCATCGCCGCCCGCCTCGCCAAAACACTCGTCAATCAGGAGCGCAAATTCCAAGTCCGCTGCCTCGCCGACGCCGAACCCAACGCCTTCGCCCTCCCCGGCGGCTTCCTTTTCATCTCCCGCTCCCTGCTCGATCTCTGCGATTTCGACCGCGACGAAACCGCCTTCATCATCGCCCACGAAATGGCCCACGTCCTCCGCGGCCATTCCGTCAACCGCCTCCTCACCGCCCAAGTCATCCAACTCGTTTCCCGCGGAAACCCCGCCAAAGGTCCGCTGCAACCCGTTCTCGCCCGCCTCATCCGGCAACTCGTCTCCCAAGGCTATTCCCGCGGCCAGGAATTCGAAGCCGACGAAGCCGCCCTCCGAATGGTCCGCGTCGCCGGCTACGATCCCGCCGGAGCCACCCGCCTCTTCCGCCGCCTCCAATCCCGCACCGGCGACCCCGGCGAACTCGCCACCTACTTCTCCTCCCACCCCCCCTTCTCCACCCGCATCGCCCGAATCGGAAATTTGATTGACCCCAAAACTTAAAATCGCGCTGCCCGATTAAGAACATAAAGCGGGCAGCGCAAAATCCTGAAATCGAAGCTTCGCCCGATCAGCTTCCGTTTTCGACTCCTTCAAGTTCGTCGGATGGAACCGCGACCGAACTCGTCTGCGAACCGGGATTCCCGGGCGAGGCATCCCAACTCAGTCCGGCGGGTTCATAACCGCCGCGGGAAATATAATAATAAGGATCGAACGCCTCCTTCGCTTTTTCAATAAAAGCAACCGCTTCCGCGAAGGTGTAATAGTTTCCATAATTCGACAGCGCCACACGCGAGGGACGCTCGGTGTCGGTGTAGTATCCATAACGATCGATGCGGCCGCGAATCGAAGGAATTGCCCGTTCCATATAACTGCGAATATCGACCTCACCCGTATCGACATAATTATCCGATAACTGATCGAACGGCCCGTCGTAATAGTCGTTTCGCATCACACTGATTCGGCGAATCGTCGCCAAAACTTTTCGTTCGACTTTGGGATCGCGCCAAAAAACAAATCCGGTCCGATTCCCCACGACAACATCGGCCGCCAGCTCCGTAAAGTGCTCCGGCACGTCGCCTTCCTCGTCCAAAACCCAAAGGAAGTAATTGTGGCGATTGTTGAAAAGGAGGAAAAACTGAAAACCGGATTCGTCGAAAGTACGTTGCACGAATTCTTCATCCGGCAGCAGCTCAAACGATGCGGGCGGATGCTGCGAAATCCGGTTGAGGTGAAACGTGACTTCCTTCTCCATTACCCGAACGAGATAGGTAAATCCGTCCACCCGATCCACTTCCACCCCATCCCCGCGGGTAAAATACTTCGCCCGCGACAACCGGCTTCCGCCCCCGCCGACCGAAGGAAATTCCTCGAACTCGGAATAACCGAACGAGAGAACGCCCCGGTCGCGGGCACCGGTCGGCAACCGGATATTCCCGCGGATTTCACGCCCGTCAACCAGGAGTTTCCAGTAATAGTAATTCTCCCCCGGGTACACCACAACCTCATCCGGCAAACGTGCAAAGATGTGAAAAAAAACATCCTCCGGCTCCTCAAGGTTCACCTTGGAAGCGGCGGCGTGCCAACCCTCCAGCAGGTGCTGATTGAAAACGAGCACCGGCTCCTGAGGCGCGTCAAGAGATGACCTTTCGATCGCCATCGAGGATGGTTGATCCTGTCCGGCACACAAAGATGCCGCACAAAGAGAGATCGTCCCCACAAACCCAATAAATAGAAACTTCATAAATAATAGTCGTAACTTTATAGTGGAAGGTTCGCTCTTATTCGGTTGTTTGATCCTCAAGACGGACAACGACACGATAGAAACCTTGCGGAACGATCG
>CAZJCL010000473.1:0-2125 GCA_964544025.1 uncultured Opitutales bacterium
TTCCTTCTCGCCACCCGCCGCCATCGAACTTCAATAGCCGGATGAATCCATGCGTCTTCAGCCGCGACCGGCGCTACCGCTACAGTTTGCTCCACACCTGGGACGAACTTTTCGCGCCCAAAATCGCCGCCGTCATCGCCCTGAACCCCTCCACCGCCGACGAAAACGCGCTCGATCCGACCCTGCGGCGAATCCGCGGCTTTTGCATGGCGCGCGGCCTCGGCGGATTCTGCATGCTCAACCTCTTCGCCTTCCGCGCCACCGATCCGGATGTCATGAAAGCACAAGCCGATCCCGTCGGCTCCGCCAACGACCGCCACATTCTCACCTGGGCAAAACGCGCCGAAATCGTCGTCGTCGCCTGGGGAAACCACGGCCGCTTCCAAGACCGCGACCAACACGTCCTACGCCTCCTCCACCGCGCGAAAATCCCCGTTTTCAGCTGGGGAAAAAACCGCGACGGCAGCCCGAAGCACCCGCTCTATCTACCGAAAACCGCGCAACTCACGCCCTACATTTCCCCGGCTCTCCACGCCTCCACCAATCCCTAACTCACGGCTCCTCGACCACCGGATTCGTCAGCGCGCCGATTTTCTCGATCTCCACCGTCACCGTATCGCCCGGCTTCAACCAAAGCGGCGGCGTCCGCGCCATTCCGACCCCGTGCGGAGTTCCGGTCAAAATCACCGTTCCCGGTAAAAGCGTCGTACTTCCGCTCAAAAACTCGATCAACGCCGGCACATCGAAAATCATATCTTGCGTGTTCCAATCCTGCACCGCTTCCCCATTCACCACCGTCCGAATCCCCAAGCTGTTCGGATCCGGAATCTCATCCTTCGTCACGATCCACGGCCCAAGCGGCGAAAACGTATCGAACGTCTTCCCCCGGCTCCACTGCCCGCCTCCCCATTTCTTCTGCCAATCCCGGGCGCTCACATCATTTCCGCAAGTGTATCCGAGAACGTAATCCAATGCCTCCTCCCGCCGCACGTTCTTGCAGCGTTTCCCGATCACCACCGCCAGCTCGCACTCGAAATCCACCTGATCGCTCCGCAAAAACCGCGGCAACTCGATCGGATCTCCCGGATTTTGCACGCTCCCGTTTCCCTTCATAAACAAAACCGGAAACTCCGGAATCTTCGCCCCCGTCTCCTCCGCGTGACGCCGGTAATTCAGCCCGATGCAAAAAATATTCGCCGGAGCCAGCGGCGCCAGCAACTTCCCCACCCGCGCCGGACGCTCGCTCAACCGGAACTCCCCGAAGATATCTCCGTCGATCTCGAAACGTCCCCGCTCCGTTTCCCCGGCGAACCGGATTTCCTTTTCCTCCGTCAAATAACGTATCAATTTCATGGATGCTCCTTCGCGAAAGTTCCCCGTCAACTTGCCCGCAAACTCCCCTCCTGGCAAGAACGCGCCACCCTTCCTTCCCAAAAGGTCCAGGATTTTGTTCACCCAGTGAAATGAGATTCATATCCAAATACAACCTGTGCAAATTCCGCATAAGTGTTTATTTGTGTTCATCCGTGTTCATTGCTTCGCCATCTCCGCTTCGCTCCGTCGTGGTTAGAAATCACTTCCACGCTCTCCGCAAAACACCCGAAATTATGCGACAAATTCTCCTCCTTCTCCTACCTTTCTGCATGACCGCGTTCACCCACGGAAACGAATCACCCGTCGCGATCGCCGTTCATGGCGGCGCCGGCGCTCCCGGAAACCTTTCGCCCGAACAACAATCGGAATATCGCGCGAAACTCGAAGAAGCGCTCCGCGCCGGACACGATATCCTCACCGTCGGCGGCTCCAGTCTCGACGCGGTCGAAGCGGCCGTCCGCGTCCTCGAAGATTCTCCCCTCTTCAACGCCGGCCGCGGCGCCGTCCTCACCAACGAAGGCACCGCCGAACTCGACGCCTCCATCATGGACGGCCGCACCCAAAACGCCGGAGCCGTCGCCTCCGTAAAACATATTCGCAACCCCATTTCTCTCGCCCGCAAAGTGATGGATGAATCTCCGCACGTCCTCCTCGTCGGCGACGGCGCGGAAGTCTTCGCCCGCGAACAGAAACTCGATTTCGTCGACAACGAATACTTCCGCACCGAGCGACGGATCCAACAATGGCAACG
>CAZJCL010000474.1:0-2122 GCA_964544025.1 uncultured Opitutales bacterium
TTCCGGATGGATCCGGAAACGCGGGAATCGGAGAGCTGGGGATTCGACGGGAGCAACGGGCATATCAACGTGATGACGCGGGCGGGCGACGCGGTTTACGGGGCGATTTATGTGGGCGGGATTTTGGTTCGTTACGATCTGGGGCGTCCGATCGAGCATACGCGAAACGGGGAGAATCCGGAGATTCTCGGGCGCGCCGGATCGACGGTGATGCGGCCGAACGCGATCGGGATTCATCCGGACGGAAAGGAGATCGTGGTGACCGGCGGCGGAGGTTATGGTGCGACGGGAGGCGGGATGATGATTTACGATTTGGGGGAGAAAACGACGGAGATTTTGGGGCACGAGGAAGTGGTTCCGTTGCAGAGCACGCAGGCGTTTGTGTTCGCGGAGAACGGCGACTTGATCGGAGGGACTTCGACTTCGGCCGGAACGGGGGGCGTGCGGAAGGCGGCGGAAGCGGTGATTTACCGGATGGATTGGGAGACGAGGGAAGTGGTTTTTCAGACGGTGCCGGTTGCAGGGGAGCGGGGGGTGCTGGATCTGGTGGTTGGGGCGGATGGGCTGATTTACGGGCTGACTTCGGGCGGTTATTTTTTCGTGTTTGATCCGGAAAAACAGGAAGTGGTGAGCGTGTCGGAGAAGTCTGGATACGGGCCGACGACGGGTGGACAATCTCCTCGGGTGTTGCATCGGAGCGAGGACGGCGGTATCTACGCGCTGTTTCGGAATGCGATCGCGTTGGTGGAGGCGGTGGACGGAAAGGGCGAGATTTCGCATCGGAAGCTCGCGGAGACGCCGGCGCCGGTGACGACGGGCGGGGTTTTGCACGAAGGTTGGCTTTATTTTACGAGCGGGAGCGAACTTTGGAGGTTTGATACGCGAGAAGGCGGGAAGTAAGAAGGAAGCGAAAATGGCATGAAAACACCTATCCATGTTCAACTTCGGAATTCGCTTCTTTTCGAGGCGATCGGGGGCGGTTATCGGGCGGAGCAGCGGTTTCTGTCGAACCGGAAGATTTGCCGGCGTTGGAAGGTTTCGGATACGACGGCGCGGAAGGCGTTGCGGTGGCTGGTGGAGGAGGGGATTTTGCGGGCGCGGGCGCAGAGCGGGTATTTTTTGCGGGCGGATTATAAGAAGCGGGCGTTGCTATTGCTTCATAAACATACGCGGAACAAGTTGCCTTCGCCGGAGAGTTTGGCGACGAACCGGTTTAAGCTTTTGCCGGGGAGCGGGCGGAAGCAGCGGCGGGTGGCGTTGGTTTGGTATGACGACGAACCGTCGGCGGGAGTTGGGCGGTTGCCGCCGAAGATGTCGGCGACGGGTTGGGATTGGAGTCACGGCTTTTTTACGGAGGCGATGGCGAACGGATGCGAGGTGCATTTTTTCGTTTTGAATCTGGAGCGGGAGCGGATGGCGTTCGTGCTTTCGCGGCTTGTGGAGGAGAAGATGGATGGGGTGGCGATTTTTTCGCGGTTGCGGGATCCGGAATTGCCGACGTTGCTGGGATCGTTGGCGCGGGCGAACATTCCGGCAATTCGCGTTTTCGGGGATAGCGAGGGGATCGAGATGCCGACCGTGAATTTGAACAATGTGGCGATGGGTTATACGGCGGCGAAGCATTTTCTGAAGTTGGGTCACAGCCGGATGCTGGTTTTGATGGATTCGGTGCGGGAGGATTATTTTGAGCAGCGACTGGAGGGGTTTCGGATGGCGCTGGAGGACGAGTCGCGGGAAACGGCGATGGAGGTGGTGCGGATGCCGGAATGCGTGGGGCGGGTTTCGGAGTTGTTGGCGGAAAGCGAGTCGCGGCCGACGGCGATTTTTGCGAGCCGGATTGAGCAATACGCGCAGGTGGAGCCGGTTATGAAAGCGCATCGGCTGTCGGCACCGGGTCAGTTTTCGGTGATCGCGTGCGGCGGAACGGTGCAATTGCCGGAGATGGAGCGGCCGGTGGACAGCTTTATCATCGATTTCAGCGAGGTGGGGCGTCGGGCGTTTCAGCGGCTATTGGAAACGATGCAGGGGAAACTGCGGGAGAAACATACGCTGATCGATATTCCGCTGCGGCGGCAGGGAAGCTCGGGGAAGTTGGAAGGATGAAGGCAGAAGGATGAATTGG
>CAZJCL010000475.1:0-2110 GCA_964544025.1 uncultured Opitutales bacterium
TACGGCTCCGGAAACGCCTCCGAAACCCGCGCCCAAGCCCGCGTCAAAATCGGATAACGCCGCTCGTTCGACTGCTCGTAATTCACGTTTCGCGGCAAAAGATGCCGCACCCGCAAACGCCGGTCCTGCTGCGGCACCGTCATCGTCCGCCCCGCCGCGTCGATCTCCGCTTCCTGAAACACGTTCAGCAACCACGAAAATTCACTCGGCTCGCTCGCCTGCAATTCATCATAAATCGCATAAACTCCCGGACGGATAAACAACACGGCCCGCTCAAACCGCTCCATTGGCGAACGATACGCCTCCGACGCGTCCCCCGCGAAAAAGACATAATCCGGCGAATTGAAAAACGCGCTGATCTTCCCCTTCGAATCGATGCTCTTCGGCTGACCCTCCCCGTTAATCAAAATCGTATTATGCGTAAACGTAGCCCGGCTCCAGTTCGTATGATACTCGTCGCCGTAATAGGTATAGTAACCGACATCCGCCGCCAAAATCTCCGCGCCGGAATGTATCACAAAATTGTTCTGATCCGCGTGCGAATGACTATGCCCGCCCCACGGACTGCTCCGGAAGAAAATCCGGTCGCTCTTGTGATCGTAAAACCGGTCGTAAGCCGCCACCTGACCCGTCTCCAAAAACGCCCGCGCCTGCGGAATATCCACCGGCGGCGCCGCCTCCAAATCCGTTTCCGAAAGATATTGGAACGGCACGTGATCCGGATTCGTGCTCACCGTCTCCGCATACCATTTCACATACGGATTCTCGTTCATCGAAGCCATCAGACCAGCGATATAAGCATCCGCCGGATTCCCAAACGGCCAACTCAAACTATAAACATCGCCACCATGCTGAAACCAATAGTTCAGATTCATCGCATACAGCCAGAACTCCCCCGAATTCGCGATCCTCGGCTGCTTGAACAAATCGATCCCCGTCGCCGTCCGGATCGCCACCAATCCCTCCAGAATCCACCGGAATTTATGCCCGTAAGTCTGTCCCTCGAAATACCCGCCATCCTCGCTGGTCCAGGCGATCCGGTTCACATACTGCCGAAGCAGATAATCGATCCACTCCGCCGCCTCCGGAAACTCGTCCCCCACCGCCAGCATCGTCGTCAAAAACGCGTGCAAAGCCTGCTGCGGATGCGATTGCTGATAAACCAAATGAATATTCGTTTTCCCGCGCAACCATTCATACGCCGCCTCCCCATGAAACGCGATATGATCCACCACCTTCTTCCGCTCCTCCGGGGTTAAATGATCATAAATCCGATCATAAGCGAGCGCGGCATACTTCAATCCGGTTTCATAACTGTAAACCACCGTATCGTGATGCGCCCGGTCTTTCAGATGATAATCGACGCGCGCGTCCGCAATCATCAATAACCAATCCTTCGCCGCCTCTGCGTATTTCTCCTCCCCGGAAATCAAGTAAGCGAACGACAAAATATTCGCCCGCGACGCGTCGCTGTTCAGATTCCGGTAGTCATAACCCGACGCGATCATCGGCTTGCGATCGACCAGCCAAATCACCTGCCGCCGCACCGGCGTTCCTTCTCGCCAACGTCCTTCCATTCCCGGCGTCGGTCCTTTCGGCGGATTTTTCGCCAGCGGCACAAGCTTCGCCGGACGTTTCGCCTCCCGGCCAAGCTGCGGATCCGCCTGCGCTTTCACCGCCTCCCACGCCAGTTTCGCCGGACCATTCCGCCGCGCCCGAAACTCTTCCAACTCCTCCGGATTCGTGAAAACGCGCGGATGCGCCGGCATGTTCGCCAAAATCTCCGCCGTCGGCGGCACCGGCAACTCCACCGCGTTTTCCGGAACCTCGAATCGCCGCACCGGCGACGGCCCCATTTCCTCCCCGGCTTTCGTCACCACAAAATGCCGCCAAAACCACGTCCCCGGCGCCAGCGTTTCCGAGTGATTGTAAAACGGCATATCGATTCCCGCCTTCCGGATCGGATTCGAAAAATCCGCGTCGCGCGAAATCTCCAGCACATAACTCGCCGCCCGCAAATCGTGTTGCCAAATCATCGGCGGCGGATTCACCGCGACCGTTTCGCCATCGACCGGCGTCAACGGCGGATGCGTCGCCGGCTGCTCCGCGA
>CAZJCL010000476.1:0-2104 GCA_964544025.1 uncultured Opitutales bacterium
TAGGTTTCGGTCCACCAGCCTTCGGGGCCTTGGGGATAGAGTTTTACGCGCCACCAGTTGTGTCCGTCGGCGAGGATTCCGTTGGCGGGATCGGGAAGAATGACCGCGGTGGTGCCGAAGGGAAAAGAGTTGATCACGGGGAAGCTGGTTCCGGGGCCGCTGCGGAGGTTGAGATTGGCGGTGGCGGTTGTGCTGATCCAGTCGCCGGGGGAAAAGCGGGAGGAGTAGGAGAGTTCGACGACGGCCCACGCGCTGACGACGGCGCGTTCGACGTTGTTGGTGTTGGAGGGGCGGTTGACGACGCCGCGTCCGCGGATCCAGGCGGTGGTGGAGCCGCCGCCGTCGAGGCTGATCGATTGCTCGATGCCGAGGTCGGCCATGAGGCGGCCGAGTTCGGTGTAGGTCATGCCGACGCTGAAGTTGGTTTGGCGTCCGTCGACGGTGACGAGCCAGACTTTGTAGGGGTTTAATGAAAATCCGATCGCGGTGCGGGGATGGCGGGTGGCGTTGTGGCTGTCGGTGGTGCCTTCGTTGTCTTGGGTGACGAGGACGCCGTTGGCGGTGACGAAATGTCCGCGGCCGGCGATGGCGTCGGTGATTTTGTCCCAGTTAAGGGGATCGACGGGGGCGAAGGTGTTCCTGAGTTTCGTGCGTTTGGCGATTGATTGGGGCGGGGTGGAAAATCCGAGGACGGAGCGGTTGTTTTCGGGGCGCATCAAGTCGCCGGAGCCGCCGATGAATTGTCCGCTGATGAGGGTGTAGCTGTTGGTCATGAGGTTGGAGGCGTAATAACCGGCGTTGATGGCGGCGACGGCTCCGGTGCGGGCGGCCATTGTGCTGGTGCGCTGGTTGGTGCCGGTGTTTCCGGTGGATTTGAAGACGGGGAGGACGGCGATGTTGGGGTTCGTCATGTCGACTTCGATGATCTGGATGCTCCAGCGGGGGCTGGCGTGGGTGGCGGTTTGCCAGGTGACGCCGGGGACCAGTTGGCGTTGAACGCCGTAGGACATGTTCGGGTAATAGGCGGCGGTGGCGGGGAGCGCTGCCAGGGCTAGCGCGGTGAAAAGGCAGAGGAGACGGGCGATGAACCGGTGGCGGTTTTGGGCGCTCGGGGTGGGCGTCGCGTTGGCGGGAAATGCGGAGTGGAAGAGATCGGTCATTCTTTAGGCGGATGAGTGCGGTGCGGTTAGCGGGAAATTTGAGAAGGTGGTGTTTCGTTTTCCATGGAAATAGGGCCTCACTTTGTGGCTGGCGGGCGGGGATGCAAGCATGGGCGGGGCTTGCGGGCGGGGCGCGGTTTGGGGTGGGTTTGGGCTCGTGAAATGGCGTGGAGGCCTCGCTTTACTTTGGGCTGGGGCGGAATGTGTGGGCGGCTTTGAGGTAGGCGCGGGCGGCGCTGGCTTGGTCGAGGATTTCGATTTCTGGGAGAGGTTCGGCGGAAGGGCGGTCCCAGCGGGAGGGGTAGCGGTTGTTGGGGTCTTTGACGGAGGTTTGGAGGAAGGTGAGAGCGCGGTCGACGATGGCGAGCCAGCGGGGATCGCGGTCTTGTTGGTGGAGGTAGAGGAGGGATTCGGAGAGGAGGTGGGCGAAGCGGCCGGAACTGGCGATGGCACCGTTTTCGCGGATCCAGCGGTTTTCGGCGGAGCGCGCGATTCGTTGGGCTTCTTTTAGGTAGTTATCATCGGCGGTGATTTGGTGGAAGAGGGCGTTGGCGCGGATCATGAGGGCGGAGTTGTAGGAGAATTTTCTTTGGTCGAGGGTGCCGTTCATGCGGATCGCGTCGAAGTAGAGGGAGTCGGCGGGATCTTGGAGAGTGGCGCGGGTCCATTGGTAGAGGCGTTGGGCGGTTTCGAGGTAGGTTTGATCGTTGGTGAGTTGATAGAGGCGGAGGGCTCCGACGATGGCGGGGGCGTTGGTGCAGGTGTTTTTGGAGGCGAGGATGTTTTCGCGCCAATAGAGGCCGCCGCCGAGTTTGTCGTCTTCGCAGCTGATCACGAAGGCGAAGGTGGATTTCGCCTTTTCGAGGAAAGCGGGATCGGAAGTGAGTTCGTGGAGGTCGGCGAGGGCGAGGACGAGCCAGGCGTTGTCGTCGTAGTAGCGGTCG
>CAZJCL010000477.1:0-2104 GCA_964544025.1 uncultured Opitutales bacterium
GGTGGTGCGGTCATCGGCGAAGCGCCGATGCTACGCTTTTGCGGGCAACCGGCTGTGATCCTGCCGGGATCGGTGAGGCGGCGGTGGTGGTCTGGTCATCGGCGAAGCGCGATGCTACGAGGTCATGATGATTTCACAGTCGCGGGATCGTGAGGCCGCCGTCGATCATGATGACTTGGCCGGTGGAATAGGGGAAATCTCCGCGGGCGAGCGCGGCGACCGCTTTGCCGACGTCGTCGGGTTGGCCCCAGCGTTTTTGCACGCAGAGTCCGTCGGCGATGAGGCGGTCGTATTTTTCGGAAACGCCGGCGGTCATGTCGGTTTTGATGACGCCCGGGCGGACTTCGTAAACGGGAATATCGAACTCGCCGAGACGCGTTGCCCAGAGTGCGGTGGCCATGGCGATCCCGGCTTTGGCGACGCAGTATTCGCCGCGATTCACGGAAGCGACGGTGGCGGAGATGGAGCCGACGTTGACGATGCAGGCGGAGAATGCGGGATCGGATTTCTTTTGCTCGATCATCCATTTCGCGGCGGCCTGGGTGAGAAAGTAGGGGCCTTGCAGGTTGACCTTGAGAACGGTTTCAAAGCTTTCCTCGGTAGCGTCGAGGATATCTTTGCGTTCTTTGGGGGCCATTCCGGCGTTGTTGACGAGGACGTTCAAGTGGCCGAAACGTTCGCGGACTTGCCACATGATGCGATGGCGGGATTCGAGATCGCCGATGTCGCCTTGGCAGTAGTGGACGCCGGCGCCGAGTTTTTCGAGTTCGAAAACGACTTCGGCCACGGCTTCGGACGGGCGCATGCCGTTGATGGCGATGTCGAATCCGGAGCGGGCGAGATGTTCGGCGATGCCGCGACCGATGCCGCGGGAGCCGCCGGTGACGAGGGCGACGGGGCGGCGGGCGGGGGAAGTGGAATGGTCGTTCATTTGGATAAACGGTTGTTACAAGAAGATGCGCTCAAAGGTCCTCCAGGTCGACCCAGCGGCGCTGTTTCCAGGACTCGATTCCTTTTTCGGCGAGTTGCACGCCTTTCGCGCCTTCGCGGAGAGTCCAGCGGAACGGTTCGTCGAGGGCGACGTGGCGGAGGAAATGCTCCCACTGGATTTTGAAGGCGTTGTCGTAATTCGTGGCGTCGGGGACTTCCTGCCAACCGGCGTGGAAATCGATCGGGCTGTCGATATCGGGATTCCAAACCGGTTTCGGCGTGGCGGCGAGCGGTTGGATCCAGCATTTGCGGAGGCCGACGATGGCGGAACCTTTTGTGCCGTCGACTTGCATGGTGAGCAAATCGTCGCGGCGGACGCGGACGGTCCAGGAGCTGTTGAACTGGCAGACAATTCCGTTGTCCAATTCGAAGGTGGCGTAGGCGGAATCGTCGGCGGTGGCGGCGTAGGGTTTTCCGCTTTCGTCGTAGCGGGTCGGAATATGAGTGGCGCCGAGGCAGGAGACGGATTTCACGTTGCCGAAGAGATTGTCGATCACGTAGCGCCAGTGGCAAAGCATGTCGATGATGATGCCGCCGCCGTCTTCCTCGCGGTAATTCCAGGAGGGGCGCTGGGCGGGCTGGTCGATGTTTTCGCCGGTGAAAACCCAGTAACCGAATTCGCCTCGAACGGAGAGGATGTCGCCGAAGAAGCCCTGGTCTTTGATCATCTGGAATTTTCGCAAACCGGGCAGCCAAAGCTTGTCTTGGACGACGCCGTTTTTCAGGCCGGCGTCCTCGCAAAGTTTGGCGAGACGGAGAGCTTCGGCGGTGGTGACGGCGGTCGGTTTTTCGCAGTAAATCGCTTTTCCCGCTTTCACCGCCATCTCGACGAATTTCGCGCGGAGCAAGGTGGAAGAGGCGTCGAAAAAGATGCGGTTGTAATCGTCGGCGAGCGCGGCTTCGACGTCGGTGGTGTAGCGAGTGACGCCGACGCGTTCGGCGAGGGCGCGGAGTTTGTTTTCGTTTCGGCCGGTGAGGATCGGATCCGGCATGATCGTGTGGTCGTCGGAAACGCGGATTCCGCCCTGTTTAATGATCGCCAGAATCGAGCGGATGAGGTGCTGGTTGGTCCCCATCCGGCCGGTGACGCCGTTCATGATGATGCCGATTTTTT
>CAZJCL010000478.1:0-2096 GCA_964544025.1 uncultured Opitutales bacterium
TTATTCGAGTTGGGTGCGGAGGGCTTCTAGTTCTTCCCAGCGGGTGTAGGATTGGGCTAGTTTGGCTTCTACTTCGGCTAGGCGGGCTTTTTGTTTTTCGGCGGCGGTGCCGCCGTCCTGGTAGAGGGCGGGGTCGGCGAGGGTTGCGGCGATTTCGTGTTGTTCGCGTTCTAGCTCTTCGATTTTGGCGGGGAGTTTTTCGAGTTCCTGGCGGTCGCGGTTGCTGAAGCGGCGGGAGCGTTCGGGGCGGGCGGAGGGGGCCGGTTTGGGCGCGGGAGCGGCGGGTTTTTCGGGAGCGGCGGGTTGGGGGCGTTGGCGGAGGTAGTCGTCGTAGCCGCCGACGTATTCGGTGAGTTTTCCTTGGCCTTCGAAGACGATGAGGCTGGTGACGACGTTGTTGAGGAAGGCGCGGTCGTGGCTGACGAGGAGGAGGGTGCCGCCGTATTCGAGGAGCAGTTCTTCGAGGAGTTCGAGGGTTTCGGCGTCGAGATCGTTGGTCGGTTCGTCGAGGACGAGGAGGTTGGAGGGGCGGGTGAAGATGCGGGCGAGGAGGAGGCGGTTGCGTTCGCCGCCGGAGAGGCTTTTGACGGGGCTGCGGGCGCGGTCGGGGGTGAAGAGGAAATCCTGGAGGTAGCTGATGATGTGGCGGGATTTTCCGTTGACGGTGACGGTGTCGCCGCCTTGGCCGACGTTTTCCTGGACGGTTTTGTTTTCGTCGAGCTGGGCGCGGAGCTGGTCGAAGTAGGCGATTTCGAGTTTGGTGCCGAGTTTGACGGTTCCGGTTTGGGGAGCGAGTTGGCCGAGGAGGAGGCGGAGGAGGGTGCTTTTTCCGGCGCCGTTGGGGCCGAGGATGCCAATTTTGTCGCCGCGTCCGATGAGGGTGGAGAAATTTTCGACGATGGGGCGGTTGTCGTAGCGGAAGGTGATGTTTTCGGCTTCGATGACTTTGGCTCCGGAAATGGCGGCTTGTTGGGCGAGCATTTCGGCGGTGCCGAGTTGGGCGCGGCGGGCGCGGCGTTCTTCGCGCATGGATTTGAGGGCGCGGACGCGGCCTTCGTTGCGGGTGCGGCGGGCTTTGACGCCTTGCCGGAGCCAAGCTTCTTCCTGGGCGAGTTTTTTGTCGAAGGCGGCTTGTTGTTTGGCTTCGGCTTCGAGGAGGGATTCTTTGCGCTGGAGAAAGGTGTCGTAATCGCAGGACCAGCCGGTGATGGCGCCGCGGTCGAGTTCGAGGATGCGGGTGGCGAGGCGGCGGAGGAACATGCGGTCGTGGGTGACGAAGAGGAGCGCGCCGGGGAAGGTGAGGAGGAATTTTTCGAGCCAGGCGATGGAGTCGATGTCGAGGTGGTTGGTCGGCTCGTCGAGGAGGAGGAGGGCGGGGTTATCGACGAGGCCTTGGGCGAGCATGACGCGGCGTTTGAGGCCGGCGGAGAGGGTTTCGACCTGGGCGTCGGGATCGAGTTCGATTTGTTCGATGATTTGGTCGACGCGGATGTCGCGTTCCCAGTCGTGGAGGTGGTCGGGGTTTTCGGGGCCTTGGACGATTTCGCGGACGGTGCCGGCGATGTTTTCGGGGACTTCCTGTTTGAGGCGGGCGATGCGTTCGCCGGGTTGGAGGAAGATTTGGCCTTCGTCGGGTGCGATATCTCCGGCGATGACTTTCATGAGCGTGGATTTGCCGGCGCCGTTTCGTCCGACGAGGCAGACGCGTTCGCCGCGCTCGATTTGCAGATTGACGTTGTCGAGAAGGAGCGGTCCGCCGAAACCGATGCTTACATCCAGAAGACTCAGAAGTGCCATGGAGAGAT
Source organism: uncultured Opitutales bacterium (assembly GCA_964544025.1). Taxonomy (GTDB): domain Bacteria; phylum Verrucomicrobiota; class Verrucomicrobiia; order Opitutales; family T3Sed10-336; genus CAZJCL01. The sequence goes on from CAZJCL010000478.1 coordinate 1,806, forward strand.
CAATCGGGAGCGGCGGGGGAATTTCAAACGGGAAATGGCGGAGACTGGTGCCGGAGAGAATTTTTTAACCACTAATGGACACGAATCGACACGAATTTGGGGAGGGGAGAGCGGGAAAAGGGGAGCGTGGGCTCTGATTTTTAACCACGGAATACACGGAAGACACGGAAAGCTGGGGCTCTGGGGTTTGGGCGGAAGGGGAAGGAGAATGTGAGGAGGCTTGGCTTTGGGGACGGGTCATCGGCGAAGCGCCGATGCTACGGGGGGGCGGAGTTAGGGCTTTTTTTCGAG
>CAZJCL010000479.1:0-2088 GCA_964544025.1 uncultured Opitutales bacterium
AGCTTGTAGCCGGTGGTTGAGCGAGGAACGAGCGACACCACCGGATTCCGATAAAAAAATCTTTGCACCCGGGAGGGGTGCCAGCAACTTTTCGCGGAAAATTGATTCGAATACTCTGAAAATCCCGGCGTCACGATCCAAAGTATTTGGGCGTGACGAGCTGGCACCCCTGCCGGGGTGCGGGATTTGGGGGAATCGTTCCGCCGGTGGTGTCGCTTCGCTCAACCACCGGCTACAAGCTGGGATCCCCTCCGGGATGCACAAAATTTTCGAATCCGGTAATGCGCCTTTTGCCTGATTTCTTATGCCCAAAATCTGTACAACCTCGGCGTTGAAACGCCGGGCTATTCTCGATCATCCCTCCGGGATTCAAAAAACAGATCCTGTCTCCCCATCCCCCATTGGAGGGTCTCAGTCCCTGAGACCCCACAGAGCCTAAGCACCTCGAATAAAAAACCAACAACCCCACCACCAAAAACCACCGTCCAACCCCCGTTTCCCGAGCCACAGATTCCCGCTCTTCCTTCCGTGTCTTCCGTGTGTTCCGTGGTTAAACCTAAATCCCCCTCTTCGCCATCCCCGGCCCCGTCCCCTTACCCCCTCAACCGCGAAACCCGCCGCCGCTCCGCGATCAAAATGCTCTGGAACTGGCGGAAATCGTCCTCTTTCGAACCGCTGCGGATGCAATAATCGTATTCCGGCCATTGCCGCATCTCCACTTCCGCGTTCTTCAGCCGTTGCTCGATCACCGCCGGCCCATCGGCCCCGCGCAATACCATCCGCTCCCGCAACACCTCCAAATTCGGCGGCAGCACGAAAACCGACACCACCCGCCCGCGCAACAACCCTTCCGCCTCCGCCTTCGCCCGAATCGTCGCCGCCCCTTGCACGTCGATATTGAGAATCACGCTTGAACCGCTCACCAGTTTCCCCTCGATTTCGCGCTTCAAAATTCCGTAACGAAAACCGTGCACCACCGCGTGCTCTAGAAACGCGTCCGCCGCGAGCTCCCGCTCAAACTGCTCCGGAGACAAAAAATGGTAATCCTCCCCGTCGACTTCCCCCGGACGCGGATTGCGCGTCGTGCACGTCACCGCCCGCTTCACGTCCGGATGACTCGCGATCAACCGCTCACAAAGCGTCGTTTTTCCACATCCCGCCGGACCGGAAACGATCAACAAAACAGCGGGGTCTTTCTCTGGAAGACAAAAAGTCATGACAATCGGCTCAATCGCCGCGCATTCAATTATAGGTGAAGGCGACGACGTTCAGAAGCAGTCCGTAAAACAACAGCAGGCCACCGAGAATTCTCGGCCGTTCCCGCGTCGCGAAAAGCCAGCCGAAGAAATCGCGCATCCGAAACGGCGACATCCCCAAATAAAGAGCCGCGACAATCGCCACGTAAACGAAACTCACCAAAAACAACCGGCTCCCCGGCTCCTGCATATAAGCGGCGTCGAGCAACACATTCGCCGCGAGCAAAATCAAAATCGCCAGCCCCCGCACCGCCAAAAAATCCCTCGCGTGAATAAACGAAAGAACCGCGACCACCGCGAACCCGAGAAACAGATGAAGCCGGTAAGCCCCGAAATCCGCTTCCGAAAGTTGCAGCACGTGCGATAGAAACCAGATCGACCCGATCCCCATGCAAAGATATGCGGCCGCCTCGGAACGCGGAAACGCCTGCGCGATGGCAGCGGTCGTTTTCAGTTTCCAAAGAAGAAGCGCACCGGCGACCGCGAGAACGATTCCGGTCAAAAGCGTGGCGAAAAACAGCGACATGTGACGGTTAAAAAGGAAGAACCTAGGTAGTCCGAACGCAAAAGGAAAGCGGAAAGGCGAAGCGGGGCAAACACCGCCGCTACCTCGCTTCCGCGGTTTCCGCCGGCGCCGCTTCCACTCCCTCAAGCGGAACAAATCCGTAAAGCGAACTCGTCGTCACCCGGTCGATCTCCACCTGCGCCAGTTGCCCGATCAACCGCTCGTTCGCCTCGAACAACACCACCCGGTTGCCCCGCGTGCGTCCGGTGAAAAGCGGCCCCTTTTTGCTCGGCCCTTCCACCAAAACCTCCTGCCGGGTGTGCAACA
>CAZJCL010000480.1:0-2086 GCA_964544025.1 uncultured Opitutales bacterium
AACGGCTGCTACCGCCTTCACCCGGTAGAATGGAACATCGGCGAATCCGCCGGCGCCCTCATCGCCTTCTGCAAAAACCGCGACTCCACCCCGCGCCAAACCCGAAACACCGAACCTCTCCTCCGCGACTACCAAGCCTTCCTCGAAAAACAAGGCATCGAACTCGCCTGGCCCGAAACCTAAGCCGCAAAAAACCACCACAGTTTAACGCGCTCTTCCACCGATTTTCCCTTCCCACTCGCGCCGTTTGCCGTTTCTTTCGTCCAGATGAGCAGAAAGATCGTAGCGGCGCTGACCCGGCGCGAATGGGATGATTTCCTCCCCGGAGAATCGGGCGAGTGGCTCCGCTCGCAGCCAAACTTCGTTTCGCTCGATACCGAAAACGGAATTCCGCCCGAAATCTGGACCGAAAAACTCCGCTCCCTCCAGCCCGAAATCCTCGTCGCCTGCTGGAGCACGCCGACTCTCCCGCTCTCCCTGCTCGAAAACCAACCGTTCGCGCCGAAATTCGTCTGCAACCTCTCCGGCTCCGTCCGCCGTCTCCTCCCGCGCTCCTTTCTCGAAAACGGCCTCCTCGTCACCAACTGGGGCGACTCGATCAGCCCCACCGTCGCCGAATGCGCCCTCTTCCTCATCCTCTCCGCCCTCCGCGGCGGAAGCCACTGGGCCATCCAAATGCACCAGCCAAAGGCAACTTGGAAAAACGGAGAAACCCGCAACCTCAGCCTCATCGGACGCCGCGTCGGCTTGCACGGATTTGGAGCCATCGCCCGCGCGCTCGTCCCGATGCTCCGTCCGTTCCAAGTTTCGATTTCCGCTTTTTCCCCCAGCGTCCCCGATAGCCTTTTCACCGAACTCGGAGTCGCCCGCGCAAATTCCCTCGAAGACCTTTTTTCGCAATCGGACGTTCTCGTGGAACTCGCGCCCAACACCCCCGCGAACCGCCACATCGTCAACGAACCGCTCCTCCGCCTCCTCCCGCCCGACGCCGTTTTCGTCAACGTCGGCCGCGGCGCCGTTGTCGACGAAGCCGCTCTCGCCCGCGTCGCCGCCGAAGGAAAACTCCACGTCGGACTCGACGTTTACGAAAAAGAACCGCTTCCCGCCGATTCCCCTCTCCGCGCCCTCCCCGACGTCACTCTCCTCCCGCATCTCGGCGGCCCCACCCACGACCGCCGCTGCGACGCCGGCAGCGAAGGCATCCGCAACATCCGCGCCTACCTCAACAACGAGCCGCTAACCTCCATCGTCACCCTCAACGCCTACGACCGCTCCACATAATTCTCCCGTTTCGACCCAAGTTGTGGAATATTGGCGGTCATCGATTTGCCATGTTTCGCCTTGTTCTTCTAATTTTCGCCGCCCTCTTCCCGTTTTCCTCCTCCCTGGTTTCCGCCGATCCCCGGCTTTGGACCGACACGAACGGCCGCACGATCACCGCGACATTGATCGAATCCGACGGCGAAAACGTCACCATTCGCCGCGACGACGGACAAACCTTTACTGTTCCATCCACGACCTTTTCTCCCGCTGACCAAGCCTACATCCGCGAATGGATTCAGCAAAACCCGCCGCCGCTCGAACCGATCAGCTGGCCCCGCCGCGTTAGCGTCCGCAGCGTCCCCGTGGAAATCGTTCGCGAACAAGACGGCGAATTCATCTACCGCACCGAACACTTCGAATTCCATTCCGACGTCCGGCTCTCCCGCACCCTCGTTTCCCGATTCGCGGAAATCTTCGAAGCCACCTTCCTCGCCGTCCAGGAACTTCCGCTCGGATACGATCCGCAGGCTCCGGAGGAAGGATACTTTCGCACCCGGCTATTCTCCACCGTGGGCGATTTCCACCAAGCCGGCGGCATCATGGGCTCCGCCGGTACCTATCTTCCCCGCACCAAAGAAATCATCGTTCCGCTGGAAAACCTCGGAGTCCGCCGTTCCTCCAGCGGATTCGCCTTCGATCGCCACCGTCAAAACAGCACGCTCATCCACGAAATCACCCACCAGGTCATGGACCCATGGCTGAAACGCATCCCCGCCTGGCTGGTCGAAGGTTCGGCCGAATACGTGGAATCCATCCCTTATGA
>CAZJCL010000481.1:0-2078 GCA_964544025.1 uncultured Opitutales bacterium
CGGATCTGCGTCGCCGGATTGCACGAAACATACACCACCCGCTTCGGCCCGAACGCGAAAAGCTGCTCCAAAAACAACTCGTCCGAACCCCGCCGCGGCGGATCGATGATCACCGCCGTCTCCTCCGCCGGAAACGAAATTCCCTCGAAAATCGTCGACGCGTCCCCCGCCCGAAATTCGCAATTCCCGATCCCGTTCAAAACCGCGTTCTCCCGCGCCCATTTGATCGAAGCCTCGCTGATCTCCACTCCCGCCGCCGCCGCAAACCGCCCGCTCGCCGTCAAACAAAACAACCCCGACCCGCAATACGCGTCCACCAAAAACCGGCACCCATCCCGCCGCGCCTCCTCCGCCACATACTCCGTCAAACGCTCCAGAATAAACGGATTGTTCTGAAAAAACTCCCCCGCCAAAAACCGGAACTTCAATCCCGCCACCTCCTCCGTCACCACCTGCCCCGGATCCGTCACCACCCCCTCCAGCGCCTCCCGCACCAACAGCGTCGCCCCGCGCCGAAAATTGCCCGCGTTCTCCACCACGCCAGCCCGAATCCCCGGCAACGCCGCATTGATCCCCTCCGTCGAAATCGGACACCGCGGCACATCCACAATCTGATTCCGCGTCCCCGCCCGCAAAAACCCGATCGCCGGACGCTCCCCCGGCTTCGGCCGATGAAAATGCGGCGTGATCTTCGACCGGTAACCATACTCCCGCGGCGACCCGATCACCGGCTTCACCTCCGCCGCTATCTCCGCCATCCGCAACAACAGCTCCTGCACCTGCCGCCGCTTCCACTCCAACTGCTCCTCATACGCGATATGCTGATACTGACACCCCCCGCACGTCCCGAACAACGGACACCCCGGCTCCACCCGCTTCGGCGACGCCTCCAAAACCTCCGCCAAATCTCCCTCCGAATAATTCTTATGATTCCGGAAAATCCGCACCCGCACCCGCTCCCCCGGAATCACCCCCGGCACCATCACCACCCAGCCATCCACCCGGCCAACTCCCTGCCCCATGTTCGTAAGAGACGTGATCTCCATCTCCACCTCATGATGATAAGGAAACGGTTTGTCGTTAAATGGCTTCTTTCTCGCTGACATATTGAAACAGCAAATCTAAAACCACGAATGAGCACGAATAAACACGAATCCGAATTATTTCAGAACTCGGCATCGAAGCCACTCTCTCTCCATTCGTGTGAATTCGTGTCCATTCGTGGTTAAAAATTTCGTTCACGACTCATGCCCGCCGAACTCATCACCAGTCTTCAAAATCCACGGGTCAAAAACCTCGTAAAACTCCGCGACCGCCGCCACCGCGACGCCACCGCCCAATTCCTCATCGAAGGCTACCGCGAACTGACCCGCGCCCTCGCCCGCCAAATCCCCGTCCGCGAACTCTATTTCTCCCGCGACTGGTTCCTCGGCGAAAACGAAGACCAACTCCTCGCCGACGCCGAAACCGCCGGCGCCCAACTTTTCGAACTCTCCAAAGCCGCCTTCCAAAAATGCTCCTACCGCGACCGACCCGACGGCCTCCTCGGCGTCGCCGATCAACACCGCCTCCGCCTCGCCGACCTCCAACTCTCCGCCAACCCGCTCCTCCTCGTCTGCGAACGCATTGAAAAACCCGGAAACCTCGGCACCCTCCTCCGCGGCGCCGACGCCGCCGGAGTCGACGCCGTCATCCTCTGCGACCCCGTTACCGACATCTTCAACCCCAACGTCGTCCGCGCCTCCACCGGCGTCCTCTTCTCCATCCCCGTCGTCGTCACGGAACGCGAAGAACTCCTCGCCTTCCTCCGCGAAAAGAAAATCCGCACCGTCGCCACCACCCCCCACACCGACCTCCTCTACAGCGACGCCGACCTCCGCGGCCCCCTCGCCCTCCTCATGGGCAGCGAACAATACGGCCTCTCCCCCGAATGGCTAACCGCCGCCGAAACCAAAGTCCGCATCCCCATGGCCGGCCAAGCCGACTCCCTAAACGTAGCCATGGCCGCCATCATCACCCTCTTCGAAGCCATCCGCCAACGAACCCAATAACCCGCCCCATCCACAGCCAAAGCTCCG
>CAZJCL010000482.1:0-2074 GCA_964544025.1 uncultured Opitutales bacterium
GATCGATTTTCATTCATTATTTTCTTCCCATGCCTTTCCCGCGCCATGTCGAAAATCTGATCGCCTCTTTCCGGGGATTTCCGCCGGATCGGAGCCGTTCGCGGCTGCGGGAAACCCGGCCGATGGATCAGCTGATCGCCGGAGTCCTGGAGAAATACCGGGTCGGCCTCCCCTCCATGGAGGAGACCATCATGCAAAATTGGGACAAAATCGTCGGCCCCGCCAATGCCGGTTTCGTCAATCTCCTCAAAATCGAGAACGAGCGCCGCGTCCTCATCGCCGTCTCCAACCCGATCGTCCGCCAGGAACTTTTCTTTCACCGCAAACTGATCCTCCAGCGGATCAAGGAACTCCCCGGCTGCAGCGCCATCCGCGAAATGATCCTGCGGGCCGGCTGATGAAGAATTTTGGATCTCGGATTTTGGATTTTGGATTTGAGGAACGGGCCGCCGCATCCGCGTCCATAATCCGAAATCTCCAATTCACGATCCAAAATCAAAAAGACTTGCGCCGCGCCTCTTTTTGAACTCTTTTCACTTCTTGCGTCAGGAGCCCGTCCGCGAAACCGGGCGTGCTCCCGCGGCTGGCCCGGAAGTCCGGGCTGAAGCGGTGAAGCCGGCTTTTCGCTGGATTCACGGGCTTGCCAACAAGCTCCCTCAGCCGTGCAACAAACAACACTATGCCAGATAAGATCGACAAGAAAGACATCATCTCCCAGTTCAAAATCAACGATTCGGACACCGGCTCCAGCGACGTCCAAATCGCTTTGCTCACAGCGCGGATCAATTCCCTGACCGAGCACCTCCGGACCCACCGGAAGGATTTTCACTCCCGGCGCGGCCTCATCGCCATGGCCAGCCGCCGACGCAAGCTGCTCGACTACGTCAAGCGGCACGACTTGCCGAAGTACACCGAGCTCCTCCAAAAGCTCAATCTTCGCAAATAAACCTTTTGCGGTTGTTCCTTCAAAAAATCATGCCCGGAGAGCGAGGCGTCTCAATCGCCACTCGCCTGGCATGATTTTTTTGTTTCCGGACAACCCAACCCCGCATCATCGACTTCCGCCGGCCTCGCGGCCGCGGAACTTCGACCGGTGCAACAGCGGACACTCCCTTTCGTAATTTTCCATCTGTTTTGAGGAAGCGAGAGGGCTTGGCAGTAAACAAATAGAAGGAAAGTTATGAAACAAAAACACAACGTCACGATCGACGAGCTGGGTCTCACCCTCTCCACCGGCACCCTCGCCAACCTGGCCAGCGGCGCCGTCACCATCAGCCTCGGCGAAACGATTCTCTTCGTCGCCGCCACCGCCTCGCCCACGGTCCGGCCGGGGCAGGATTTCTTCCCGCTCACCGTGGACTACCGCGAAAAATACTCGGCGGCCGGACGTTTTCCGGGCGGGTATTTCAAGCGCGAAGGCCGTCCCTCCGAAAAGGAGATCCTCACCTCCCGCCTCTGCGACCGGCCCCTGCGCCCGCTCTTTCCCAAGGGTTTCCTCAACGAGGTCCAGGTGATTGGCTTCTGCCTCTCGCTCGATCTCGTCAACGAACCGGACGTCCTGATGATCAACGGCGCTTCCGCCGCCATGATGATTTCCGACATTCCCTGGGATGGCCCCGTGGCCGCCGTTCGCGTCGGTGAAATCGACGGCAAATTCGTCGTCAATCCGACGATCGAACAGCAATACGATTCCACCCTCGACCTGATCTACGTCGGCACCGAAACCGAGATGCTGATGATCGAAGGCAGCGGCGATCAGGTGCCGGAAGCCCGATTCATCGAGGCTCTGGAATTCGCCCACGAAGCGATCCAGCCGATCATCCGCGGCATCAAGAAATTGGCCGAATTGGCCGGCAAACCGAAAAAGGAATTCGCCCTCGTCACCGGCGACGAGCGGGTCACCGCCATCGTCCGCCGCGAAGCGACCGAGAAACTCGTCACCGCCGTTTTCCAGGACAAAAAGGAAGACCGTTCCAAGGCCGTCGGCAAAGTGATCGAAGAAACGTCCGAAATCGTGAAGAACGAGCTCGGCGAGGATAACTTCGAACCGCACACCATCAAAATCGCCTTCGAG
>CAZJCL010000483.1:0-2062 GCA_964544025.1 uncultured Opitutales bacterium
CCGGAGCAGGTGGAGCGTCCGGCGAGTGTGGATCACCGGGCGGATATTTATGCGCTGGGGGTGGTGTTTTACGAGATGCTGACGGGGGAGTTGCCGTTGGGGAGATTTCCGGAGCCGTCGAAGCGGGTGCAGGTGGATGTGCGGCTGGACGAGGTCGTGTTGAAGGCGCTGGAGAAGGAGCCGGGGCGGCGGTATCAGACGGCGGTGGAGATGCGGACGGGGGTGGAGACGGTTTCGGGGACGTCGGAGGAGGTAAGCGAAAGGACGGAAGAGAATGAGGCGATTCGGCGGCGAGTGCTTTTTCCGGCAATCGGGCTGTTTGTGGTGGCGTTTCTGAATTTGCTTCCGGTGATCGGGCTGTTGTTCTTTTTGGCTGCGGGATCTCGAGAGATGCTGCTGGCGATGGGGCCTGTCTTAATGTGGTGTTTTGGGCTTTTTGTAATCGTTCTCGGCGCGGTGAGGATGATGCGGCTTCAATCGTACGGATGGGCGATTGCGGGGGCGATTGTGGCGATGCTTTTGCCGCCGGGGTTTTTGATCGGAATTCCGGTGGGGATTTGGGCGCTGGTGGTTTTGTCGCGGCGGGAGGCGCGGGAGGCTTTTCCGGGAGGAGAGCGGCGAGCGGCGGGAGACGGGGATTCGTCGGTGGCGAAACGGGTGGTGTGGGCTTCCGCGGCGATGGCTGCGGTGTTCATCCTGGGGATGTTGCTTTTGTCTGTTTTTGGGGTGATTGCGTCCATTGTGATTCCGACTTGGCAGCGGGCGCGGGAGGAGCGGAATGTTCGCGTTTACCATGGGTCGCCGGGTCAGCCGGGATTTACTTTGACGCGGGAGGTGGTGTTGCGCGGTTCGGATCGTCTGGAGAATTGCTTTCTCGATCTGGACACGGGCGAAGTGATGAGCGCTCCGGAGGAATGGGTGAATGCGTTGAGAGACGAGGGACAGCTTTACGGGGGGAGCACGCCGCCAAGTATCTTGCGGGAGTGGATGAGTCAGAGCGGAGCCGATCTTTTCAGAGGCGTGAAGCGCGACGAAACGGATTCGTGGGGGCTTCTGCAGATCGATGGCGTTGGCGTTATGATGTCTCCCGAACATTATCCGTTCGATGGGACCACGGTTGAGCGGATCAGGAAGGAGATCGTTGAGAGAGAGAAATTGATGTCCGAATCGCCGCCGGGATATTGGGACGATGCGTTTTATCCGCTGCAACCGGGACACGTGAACGCTTTTAAAACGCGGGAAGGCCGCATCGGGGTGATGGAGGTCTTCGATGCCGGACGGGACCGGATGCGGGTGCGTTACAAGTTGGTTGCGGAAGAGTCTTCTTCGGCGGAAAGCACTTCCGCAGAAATGGGAGGCGGAGAAACGATCGTTTCAGCGTCCGCTGGCGGTGGTGACTTGTCAGCTGATTTGGAGAGAACTTTAACTGAATTTCCTTATGGGATTTGGAATCATCCGCTGGTGCATTACGCGCAGAATCGTCGGCCGAGCGGATGGCTTGTCTTCATGAATTTTCCCCCGGCGGAAGATTCGTGGGTGAATGCGGACGATCTCGGTCTGCCGGCCAACGTTTCGGGGGAAGAGATTGCAACAAAGGCGAATGTGGGTGCGCTTTACGTTCCCGATCTCGATCACCTGGCACCGGTGCGGGGAACGAAATTGGCACCGTTGACGGTGAAGCCGCTGCCGGCTGACCGCAAACCGCATGATCAAGCAACGTGGTCGATGATTTTGCCTTACGGCACGCGGCGGGAGATCGCTGAGGCGATTGAGGCTTATGATGACGCGCATTCCAGCGGGGAGCATGGGGAAAAGTGGATACGGATGGAAGATGGCGGCCGGTATGCCGCGTTGCGGCCGGATGGCGAACTGATGCTGATCACGGCGTTCGGTCCCGTTGGAAAACTGAGCGTGCAGTTGATTCCAATCGGGAATGTCGAAGACGGAGCAGCGGCGGAGGAAATGATCGCACCGGAGTTTGGGGCGGTTGTTGAGCGGGTGGTCAGTGATGATGGAGCGGGGCGGGATTTTTTGATCGATCTGGATTCGGGGGAGCTTTTTA
>CAZJCL010000484.1:0-2058 GCA_964544025.1 uncultured Opitutales bacterium
CGGGACAGACCTATGGGCTGACCTACAATCCTGACACGAACATCGCCTATTACACGAATGTCGCCGGGACCCTGAATTTCGTGAATCTGACGACGCAGGAGCAGGGAACTCTTTATACTCCAGGAATAACTTCTCCACTCGGCGTGAAACTCAGTCCCGGCAGAACCCACCTGATCATCGCGGAGCGCGGGCGCGGGATTTCCGCTTATCAATTGGCTACGGGCGGTTATGAATTGTTGGTCGAAGCGCCGAACGCTCATTTCGGAGCTGTGGCGACGGCGGATCCGGGTGATCTCGCGGTGCCTCCGCCTCCGCCTCCGCCGGCGGAAGACGGCGATGTCATTTTCTTGGCCGATTTTCAGGAGGACGAGGTGGAAGGGCCTCCGGTGACCGGATGGTTGCCATTGGAAAAAGGGGAAAATGGAACCGCGGAGGTGGTCGCGGACACGGAAAACGAATTTGGATTTGGAACCGACAACCGGTTTTTTCGCATAGCGGGCGTGGAGGAGATGGATCTTCGCTCGGAAACCTTTTTCGAGGCGCTGGAGGTGATGACGCTGAGCTTCGATATGATCAGTCGCTTCGAAGCGGGCGAGGGTCGTTGGCTGAACATTTACCTCAGCGCGGGGAGTGCCCGGACGCATATCACGTCGATCCGGATGTCGAACCACACGATCCGCAGCACGGCGAATCCTTCCTATGGAGGGAACGACATTCCGATTCGAATGGAAACGATCATGAACAACTCGGCGGCAACGATCACCTATGAGAATCCGTTCGGAGAAGCGGAGGAACTGCCGTCGGGTTTCGCGAGCGTCTGGGTATTTAATTACACCACGGAAACCTGGGACCAGTTGGAAGAGGCTTACATTTATGAAGCGACTTTCACGAATCGCGGTCCGCACATGGATGGTCTCCGTTTCAGCATCGACCGAGCTCCGGCGCGCTCGATCGATCTCGATAACATCCGGGTAACCAAGGGGGCGCATCTTTCGGATCTCGAGGGCGAGCCCGAGCCACCGCCGCCGTTTCTCGGCCACTTGTTGGCGGATTTCGAGGATATTCCTCTTGGAGAAATCACCCGTAGTGGCTTTACGGACTTTATCCACGGCAACATTTCCAGTTTCGGGTTTAATACCTCTTACGATGAGGGGTCCAATCCGCTGCTGACGATCGTGCAGGATACGGAAAACCGTTTCGGCGAGGGCGTGGAGAATCAGATTCTCCGGACCAACGAGGCTCGCGGCTGGGTGATCTATGCGATAAATAATTACAATACCCACGTGATGACAGTTCGCACCGATATGATCGCCGAACCGGTCAGCGGTTCCCGTCTGACTTATCATGTGCTCGAGGAGGATGGTTCACGCGCATCGCGTTTCGAACTCGAAGCCACCGGAGATACCGGCACCTTCCTGGGCGGTTCCGCGGCGAATCCGGGCACGTGGGAATACGGGGTTTTGAACCGCTTCGAGGCAGTTGTGAACAATTCCGCCGAGGCGATCACTTACACGACGCCGAGTGGAGACAGCAAAACCCTTATCGCCGGCGGCACCGATATGTGGGTGAACGGAGTGCTGCAGTTCGACAACTCGCTCGATCAGCGCAACGCGATCGGGTCCGATCCGATTATGGGTTTTGAGCTCAGGACCTACAGCTCCAACCCGTGGAAATCCGACATTGCCCTTCTCCGGACCTATTCCGGTGTCGTTTTGGTCGGAGCCGAAGAGCCGGCGGGCGGTTTCGCGGCGTGGCTGGAGGATCATTTCCCGGGCGAAACGGATCCGGCGATTATCGGCGCGGACGCCGATCCGGATGGTGACGGGGTGTCGAATCTGGTCGAGTTCGCGCTCGGGATGGATCCGAACGCGGCTTCGCGCGAAGGTTTACCGGTTCTCGGCGAGCTCGAGATCGAAGGTAAGCTTTACCTAACATTGACGGGGACGCTTCCGGATGGGACGAATCTGGATCTCGCGGTGGAAGCGACGTCCGACGTGGGTGACTGGTCGAATCCGGATCTGGGCGTGCCGGTGGGCGGGACTCCGAACGGCGACGGGA
>CAZJCL010000485.1:0-2054 GCA_964544025.1 uncultured Opitutales bacterium
AATCAGAAGGAGCGTCGAAAGCAAGATGAGGGAACGAGAATGTCCGTTTGTTGGGATAGTGGTTCGGGCCATCGCTCGATTATGACGTTTGGCGGGTTTCGGGACAAGGCGAAACCTCCGGGATTTCGGGGGAGGCGGAAAATTTGCTCGCGGTTTGTTTTGGGCCAATGGTTTAATATGCCGGTCATTGGCGTGTCCGCTTCACGCGGATGTTCGGATGACGCAAAAGAATGCATGGAGCCCCCTGTTGAAGATTTGATTTTTAAAGGCATCCCTGCTTCCCCCGGCGTTGCCCAGGGGGGGGCCGCGCTGCTTGTGCATCGGGAGCTGGAGATTCCGGATTTTCAGATCGAGGAGAAGGAGATTCCGGCGGAGATCGAGCGGTTTGAGCGGGCGATTCTCGATACGCGTTACCAGATCACGAAAATCCAGGGTGAGGTGGCGGCAAAGTTGGGGGAGGATGAGGCGCGGATTTTTGACGCGCATTTGCTGGTGATTGAGGATAAGGCGCTTATCGACGAGACGATTCGGGAGATGGAGGAATCGCGTCGGAATATCGTGCGGAGTTTTCACACGGTTTCGCAGCGTTATATCGACGCTTTCGCGCGGATCGACGACGAGTATTTGCGGGAGCGGGCGGCGGATATCCGGGATGTTTCGCGGCGGCTTTTGCAGAATCTGATGGGGGTGGATTCGCATGGTTTGGCGCGGGCGGCCGAAGGAGGGATTCTTGTTTGCCATGATATTTCGCCGTCGGAAACGGCGGGATTGGAGAAGGGGAAAATTCAGGCGATCGTGACGGATGTGGGGAGCCGGACGAGTCACGCGGTGATCATGGCGCGTTCGATTCAGGTGCCGGCGGTGGTCGGTTTGCGGGATTTTTCGAAGAAAGTCCGCAACGGTGACATGATTTTGGTCGACGGATATGACGGGGTGGTGGTGGTGAATCCGTCGCAGGAGACGCTGGAGCGTTACGGTCAGATTCAGAAGGAGAAGAAAACGCTGGAGGAGCGGATCACGTCGGTGGCGACGGAGAGTTCGGTGACGCGGGATGGGCGGAAAATTCCGCTTCGGGCGAATATCGAAGGGGTGGAGGGGCTTCCGCGGATTCGGGCGACGGGGGCGGAGGGAGTCGGGCTTTTTCGGACGGAGTATTTGTTTCTGAGTCATTTGCGGTTTCCGAGCGAGGAGGAGCAATTTCAGTCGTACCGGCGGGTGGCGGAGTCGTTCGCGCCGTTTCCGGTGACGATCCGGACGCTGGATTTCGGAGCGGATAAGGTGGACCGGAATTCGCGGTATTATAACGAGGAGGCGAATCCGTTTCTCGGCTTTCGGGCGATCCGGTTTTGTTTGGAGTTCGTCGACGTTTTCAAGGATCAGCTGCGGGCGATTTTGCGGGCGAGTCATTACGGGCGCATCAAGATGATGTATCCGATGATCAGCGGGGCGGAGGAGTTGAAGCGGGCGCGGGCGTTGACGGAGGAGGTGAAGGAGGAGTTGACGCGGGCGGGGATTCCGTTTGATCCGGAAATGGCGATCGGGAGTATGATCGAGGTGCCGAGCGCGGCGCTGGTGGCGGATACGCTGGCGCGGAATTGTGACTTTTTCAGTATCGGGACGAACGATTTGATCCAGTATTTGCTGGCGATCGACCGGCTGAACGACCGGATCGCGCATCTTTACGAGCCGGCGCATCCGGCGGTTTTGCGGACGGTGCAGGCGATCGTGGCTTCGGCGAAACGGAACAATCTGCCGGTGAGCGTTTGCGGGGAAATGGCGGGGGATCCGATTTATTTGCCGTTATTGCTGGGCTTGGGGGTCGATGAAATCAGCGTGGTGCCGTCGGCGTTGGCGGTGAGCAAGTATTTGATTCGGAACGTGCGGCAGACGGAGATGGAGGAGTTGGCGAACCGGGCGCTGGAGATGGAGGATCCGAAGGAGATTTTCGAGTGCGCCGAGCTGTTTTACCGGCAGCATGTGTTGGAGAAGTGAGGGGGAGGAAGGGGAGTGGGAAGGTGGGAAGGTTTGAAGGTGGGAAACGTTCAACGTTCAAC
>CAZJCL010000486.1:0-2043 GCA_964544025.1 uncultured Opitutales bacterium
TGCGGATTGTGACCGCTCTCCGGAAACACCTCGATCTCCGCCCGCGGAAAATGCCGCCGGATCAACTCGTGATCCTCCGCCTTCACATAATCCGATTTCCCACCCGCAATCCAAAGCGCCGGCCCCGCAAACCGGTCCTCCTTCCCAATCGGCGAATCGCCCGTCCGCTCCAGTTCCCGCGTCAAAACCGGCAAATTCGATTGCCACGCGAAACTCCCGTCCTCCCGCCGCGCCAGATTCGTCAGCAAAAATTGCCGCATCCCAAACGACGGTATCCGCTCCGCCATCATCTGATCCGCCTCCGCCCGCGACGAAATCTCCTCCAGCCGCAGCGCGTTCATCGCCTCGAATTCCTCCCAATGATTCGGCTCCTTCGCGCGCGGCGCGATATCCACCACCACCAGCGCCTCCACCCGCTCCGGCTCCAGACAAGCCAGCCGCATCGCCGTCTTCCCGCCCATGCTGTGCCCCATCAACCGCACCCGCTCCAGCCCCGCCGCATCCAGCCACGCCAGCACATCCGCCGTCATCGCCGCGTAATTATGCTCCGGCGCGTGCCCCGATTCCCCATGATTCCGCAGATCCAGCGCCAACACGTGAAAATCCGCCGCCAGTTCCTTCCCCGCCGCCAACCAATTCCGCGACGAACCCAACAACCCATGCAGCACCACCAACGGCGGCTTCCCCTCCCCGCCCAGATCCCGATGCGCCAGTTTCACCACAGTTGAATCGTCCATAAAAGACGCTAACTCGCCTACTGCGGAATCCGCAACTCCATGCCGATTTTCAAACTGTTTTCGTTCGGCAAAATATCCCGGTTCGCCTCGAAAATATCCTTCCAACGCGTCCCCGTCCCATACACCCGCCCGCTGATCCGGATCAACGTATCCCCGCTTTCCACGACGTAAGTCCGCATTCCAGAACTCGCCGCCGCCGTATTCGCACCCGCCGATCCCGAAACCGCCGGCACCGAAGCCGCCGTCCGCGGAGCCGGATTCCCCGCAACCGTCGCCGCCGGACGCTCGTTCGCCACCTGCGCCGCCTGCCGAATCCTCGCCCGCTCCTCCTCGCTCGCCGCCAGTTGCCGTTTCAACTCCAGATTCTCCCGCTTCAGATTCTCCACCGTCTCCAGCAACTCCAACCGCTCATACCGCGCCTGCATCGGTTGCGCCGGCAAACTCGCCGCGAAATCCTTCGTCGCCGTGTCGATCAATTGACGCACATGCGGTGCCTGCTCCGAGCCGCCGCTGATTTCTAGATACTTCCGGTAATGATAAATCGCCGAAACCGGATCCTTGATATGCGTCCGAAAAAGCTCCCCCGCCTCCAAATGCGATTCCGGCGCGTCCCCCCGCCGCTTCTCGATCACGCTCAAAAACGCGCTCAACGCCTCCTGCCGCCGCCCTTCCTTCAACAATTGCTTTCCCCGCAAATAACTCCGCTCCTCACGCTCCGCCACGAAATCCACCCCCTCCGCCGGAAAACAGCCCGCCAAAAAGACAGCCGCCAAAAGACCGAAGAGAAAATAAACTGGAGCCAGCGGGCGAATCCTGTGAAAACGAGGAGGAATATGGGAAATCATAGCGATCTGCGGCGGAAAACCGCGATGGTGTTTGGTAGTTACGATAAATGAATTGGGATTCCAAGACCGTTTTGGAAAAAGGCCGCCAAAGCATCCAGGCCGAAGCCGACGCCCTCGAAGCGACCGGCAGAAACCTGGACGACGCCTTTGTCCAAGTAATACAGCAAATCGAGACCACGGTTTCGTCCGGAAAAAAACTCATCTTCTCCGGAGTCGGAAAATCCGCCCACATCTGCCAAAAACTCGCCGGCACCTTCAACAGCATCGGCGCCCCCGCCTGTTTCCTCGATCCCACCCAAGCATTCCACGGCGACCTCGGCCTCTGCGCCGAAAACGATCTCACCATCCTCATCAGCAACAGCGGCCAAACCGAAGAACTCCTCCGCCTCCTCCCGATCCTCAAGCGCTTTCGCCTCCAAACCGTCCTCATCACCGGCCAACCCTCCTCTCCGCTCGCCGCC
>CAZJCL010000487.1:0-2035 GCA_964544025.1 uncultured Opitutales bacterium
GAGAATCGGACGGGGTCGGGGTTGTTGACGCGGGAGGATAGGGCGTGGTTGTTGGAATGAGGGGGAATTTGGGATTTTAGATTTTAAATTTTGGATTTTAGATTGGTAGAAGAAAGGGGGGGCTTTGGCGGGGATGACGAGTTGGGGAGGAGGGGGAAGGATGGGGGGATGGTTTTGAGGAAGATTGCTGTTGGGGTTGCTTTGCTTTTTATCGGTATGGTGCGGGTGGCGGGGTTTGAGGATGCGGTGGTTTCGTTGGGGGAGCCGATTTCGGCGGTGGTGATTGGGGACGCGGCTTATGGATACGGGACCCAGGGGGAGCCGTTGCTGTTTGTTTTGGTGAAGGGGCCGCCGGCGCTTTTTAATGTGATCGATGTGCGGACGGGGGAGCGGGTTTTTGCGGAGGCGCTTCCGAATACGAAGATGACGTGGGGAATGGCGGTTGCGCCGGACGGGGCGGTTTATGTCGGGACGAATACGCAGGGGAAGTTGTTTCGGTGGAGGCCGGGAGCGGAGAGCGTTGAGGATTTGGGGAGGATGATCGCGGGGGAAACGCATTTGTGGGAGATCGCGATTTCGGAGGATGGGTTGGTTTATTCGGGAACGTATCCGGGAGGGCGGGCGTTGGAATATGATCCGGAAACGGGGGCGGTTCGGGATTTTGGGAGGGTGGCGGAAGGGGCGGATTATGCGCGGGGAATTGCGGTGGGCGGCGACTTTTTGTTCGTGGGGACGGGTGCGCGGGAAGGGCGGCTGTTTCAGATCTACCGGCGGAGTGGGGAGAAAACGGAGATAGAGTTTCCGGCGGAGGCGCGTCCGACGATGGTGGGGAATTTGCGGTATCGGGATGGGTTGTTGTTTACGGCGGTGAAGGTGGAGGGCGATTATTTGGTTTACGATTTGGAGGCGAAGGAATGGCGGCGGCAGCGGTTGACGCTTCCGTCGGAGCCGGGGCCGGATGGGAAGTTGTATTCGTTGAGCGGACACCTGTATCGCGGCGATCCGGAAACGGGGGAGTGGGAGTCGACTGGATTTCGGCCGGGGAGCGGCGGGGCGCGGAGTTACGGGTGGCTGGAGATTGGGGAGGCGGAATTTCCGGGGAGGACGTTGGTGAGCACGGATATGCGGGGGAGTTTCTGGTTGTTCAATCCGGACACGAATCGTGGGGAGACGCGGAAGGCGGATGTGCAGGCTTCGCCGGTGCCGATTCGGTCGACATTTGCGGGGCCGGATGGGCGGGTTTATGTGGGCGGTTATCTGAGTCCGGGGATGGCGGCGGCTTATGATCCGGAGACGGGGGAAGTTGTTTCGTTGCCGGGAGTGAGTCAGGTGGAGGGTTGGGGGGCGCATGGGGAGGAAATTTTGATTGGGGTTTATCCGGGGGCGAAGATTTATCGCTATGATCCGCGGAAGGCGTGGGATTTCGGGCGGAATCCGGTGCATTTGTTTGATGTGGGGGAGTTGCAGGACCGGCCGTTTGCGTTCGCGTCGGACGGGCGGATGGCGGCGATCGGGACGGTTCCGCAGGCGGGGCAATTGGGGGGCGCGTTGACGATCGCGGATTTGGAGATGGGGGAGCGGGAGGTTTTTCGGGATGTTGTGCCGGGGCAGAGCGTTGTTTCTCTGGTTTATGATCCGGGGACGCGGTTGCTGGTGGGAGGCTCGAGTGTTTCGGGCGGATTGGGAATTGAACCGGCGGCGGCGGGAGGGGAGCTTTTTCTGTGGGATGTGGAGAAG
Organism: uncultured Opitutales bacterium; assembly: GCA_964544025.1. GTDB lineage: Bacteria > Verrucomicrobiota > Verrucomicrobiia > Opitutales > T3Sed10-336 > CAZJCL01. The sequence continues at coordinate 1,738 of CAZJCL010000487.1, forward strand.
CGGGAGAAGGTGTGGTCGGGGGTGGTGAGGCCGGGGGAGATGGGGGTTACGGGTTTGACGCTCGGGCCGGACGGGAAGGTTTGGGGCGTGACGGGGCAGTTTTTGTTTCGGTTCGATCCGGCGGCGCGGGAGGTTTTGCGGGTGGAGAATCTATTTCCGGGAGAGCGTATTCGGAATCCGGGAACGGAATGGGTGAACGGTTATTTGAATTTCCACGAGGACGGAAAGCTTTACGGGCAGGCTCGGAGCCGGATTTTCCGGATGGATCCGGAGACGTGGGAGGTGGAGGAGATTTTGC
>CAZJCL010000488.1:0-2030 GCA_964544025.1 uncultured Opitutales bacterium
CGCGGATCGAACGGCTTCGGCGGATAAATCTCCCGCCGCTCCTCGAAATCCGGCCCCGCGTACCAATACGGTCCCGACGCCACATCCAAATGACCATCGTTATTCAAATCCGCGAAATTCGCCCCCTCCCCAAAAAACGTATCCGACAACTGAATCTTCCGAAACCGGTGCAGCGTTTCAGCTTCAACGACGGAAGCGGCAAACGAGGATAACAAGGCAACAACAGCAAAGGGATAGATCGTATTCATAATACAGTGCCGCCCACTCTGCCCGAAAACCCCCTCCCCACGCAACCCCCATCTACCGTCAACCCGTCGAGTCCCAATTCTACCTTCTTACTTCTGAGTTCTAACTTTCTCCACCGCCATCCCACCTCCTATTCCATTCAACTCCAGACTCTACTTCCAAGACTCCTACCTCCCGACTCCTGACTCCTGACTCCTGACTCCTACCTCCCCCCCTCCACCGCCTCAATATACCTCCGCAACCCCGCCCTCGGCTCCAACTCCTCCGCCTGCCGCAAATACTCCAACGCCTTCCGCAAATCCCCCCGATTCACCTCCAACCGCCCCAACCCCAGCAGCCCCTCCACCCTCTGCTCCGGCAACGACAGCAACCGCTGCAAATAAAACTCCGCCTCCGCAAACTCCCCCGCGTCCCGGAAATTCTCCGCCAAAAACAAAATCGCCTCCCCGTTCAACGGATCCCGCTTCACCAACGGCAACAAAATCTCCCGCGCCTCCTCCCCGCGCCCCGAAGCCTGCGCCACCCGCGCCCGCGAAACCGCCACCAACGCCGCCTCCCTTTCCCCCAACTCCGCCGGCAAATATCCGCCGATCGCCGCCAAATATTCCTCCGCCTCACCCACAAAACCGCCCGCCAGCAAATGCCGCAACGGTCTCAGCGCCCGCTCCACCCGAAACTCCCCCGGCTCCCGAATCGCCGCATGGTAATGCTCCAACGCCACCCCGTGATTCTCCTGCCGCAAATGCAAATCCCCCAACAAAAACCGGCTCTCCACCGATCCGCTCCCCAAAGCATGCGCCACCTCCAGATTCACGATCGCCTCCGCCTCCCGCTCCAGCCGCAAAAGCGCGTTCGCCTGAAACAGCCAATACTCCCCCACCTCCGGCTCCTCCGCGATCAACTCCTCAAACAGCGCGATCGCCTCCCGCGCCCGATCCGTCGCCAAAAGACACTGCGCCTCCCCCCTCCGAAAATCCCGGCTGTCCGGCTTGAACATCCGCGCCATCCGATACGCCGGCAGCGCGCTCGCATACTTCTCCTCCGACAAATACGCATACCCCAGCAACCCGTAACTCTGCCCATCCCCGCCCCCCAGCGTAATCACCCTCAACCACGACTCAATCGCCTCCCCAAACCGCCCCTCCCGAATCTGAATCAGCCCCAACGTCCGGTGCGCCCGCCGAAAATCCGGAAACCCCGCCACCGCCAACCGCAAATTCGCTTCCGCCTTCTCCAACTCGTCCACCTGATAATACAAATTCCCCAGCAAAAACCGAAACGCCGGACTCGCCTCCGCTCCCAGCGCCGCCTCCACCTCCGCGATCGCCCGCCCCGGCTCCTCCCGCAAAAAGGGCGCGATCCTCTCATAAAGCACCCGATCCCTCGCATGAAGCGTCGGCTCGATCTCCGAATTCACCCCATAACTCGCCAAAAACCGCGCCCGAAACTCCGCGTTATCGAACCCCGAATCCGTCAACCCAAACGGCTGCCCCACCCCCACCGAAACCCCCACCGCCCAAACAACAATCCCCAAAACCCCGCTCTTCATAAATCCAATTCTCATACCATTCCAAAATCCAATAACCAAAATCCAAAATCCCCCTCCCCCCGTAGCATCAGCGCTTCGCTGATGACCAGAGCCCAAGCCCTTCCGTGTATTCAGTGATTAAAATCCCATTTCAAAAATTCCCATTCCACTCCAAATTCGTGTCCATTAGTGGCTAAAACTAGAGTCCAAGCCATCCGTGTATTGCTTCGCCATCTCCGCTAACGCTTCGTCCGTG
>CAZJCL010000489.1:0-2028 GCA_964544025.1 uncultured Opitutales bacterium
CGAGACGAGTTCGCGGGTCGCGTTGTGGAACGGGATTAGTTGGGCGGATATTCCGACTCCGGCGGGAGCGCACCGGAATACGGCGGTGGCGTTGAGCGGGGACGGGAATGTGGCGATCGGGTACGGGATCGGAGACGATTTGAACGAGCCGTTGAATTGGTTTTTTCAAGACGGAGTGGCGACGCGAATAGCGGGACCGGGCGGGACGGAAAAGCCTTGGATTTTGGGTTTGTCGTTCGATGGTTCGGTGCTGGGAGGAAAGGCGGATACCAATTTGTCGCCTACCACTTTGGCCGATCGACCGGTGGTGTGGACGCGGTCGGGAGGAAATTATTCGCCATTATTGTTGTCGGCCGCGTATCCGCATATCCCCGCGTTCCAGGTGAATATGGGATTGCAAAGGGTGAGCGGATCGGGGCGGTTTGTGTTCGGGAATTACCGGAAGCTTCCTAACCTTGCGGTGCGTTTGTATCGGTTCGACTGGCAGAGCGGCGCGTTGGTGGAGATTCCGGAGGCGACGGAGGTGAGCGCGGTGGAGACTTCGCACGATGGGAAGGTGCTTTTGATGAGGGGCATTGGAAGCTCGTATTTGTGGAGCGAGGAGACGGGAGTGCGGACGCTGGCGTCGCGTCCGCCAGAAGATAGCACGTGGGCGAGTCATCGCTATCACGCGAGCGCGATGAACGCGGATGGTTCGCGAATCGTGGGTGAGGAGCAATTATGGATGGTCGGGAACGTGTATGGAAGGACCAACGTTATCTGGAACGAGGCGGGCGAGCTGTTGTTGTTCGACGAGACGATGGCGGCTTTGGGAGTGGATTTGACTGGCTGGACGTTGGGGGCGCCGGTGGCGATTTCGGATGACGGGCTAACGATTGTCGGAAATGGCGTTTTCGAGGGAGTGAATTGTGTTTACCGGATTGTGCTGACGGAAGGGGCGCTGACGCCGCAACCGCCGGTAATTACGGAAAATTGGGAGGACGTTTCGGGGGAATATCGGGAGGAGTTTGTTTTGGATTTGAATCCGGATGGTGGGATTTATCCGTATTCGGTTACCTGGTATTTGGGGGAAACGGGCAATACGGATACGATTTTGGAGGTAGGACCGCGGTTGGAGATCGGCGACTTGACGGAGGAGATGTCGGTTTGGTACCGGTTGGAGAACAATGTCGGGCAGGCGGATTCGGGGACGATCCGGATCAGCGTTTTGCCGCCGGCGTTGGATTATACTGGGGAGAGCGTGGTTTCATTTGTGGCGGAGGAATTCTGGAGTTTTGTTTTGGGGGTGGCGCGGATGCCGGACGAATTTCGGGCGACCGGTTTGCCGGAAGGATTGGCGCTGGATCCGGTTTCGGGGAAAATTTCGGGAACGCCGATCGTGGCGGGAGATTATCCGGTAGAGCTGGAATTCCGGCTGGATGAATTTTTGTCGGCGGCGACGGTGACGATTCGGGTGCTTCCATCGAAGCCGATTTTTCCGGTTGGCTTGTTCGCATCGGGCCGGGCGGGGCGGTCGTTTTCGTATTCGGTGCAGGTTTTGGGCGTGGTGGAAAGTGTGGAAGTGTCGACGCTTCCGGCGGGACTTTCTTTTGACGCGGAGACGCGGACTATTTCGGGGACACCGGTTTCGAGCGGGACGTTTTCGGTGACGGTGACGGCGACGAATGTGAGCGGATCGACGACGCGGAATTTGGAGATGCAGATTTTGCCAGCGGCTCCTCCGCCGATGATCGCGAACGCGGGAATCACGGCTGGAGTTTATCAGACGCCCTTTTCGCGGACGCTTTTTGCGCAAGGCGGGACGGCGGTATTCGCGGCGGAGAATTTGCCGGCGTGGTTGACGCTGGATCCGACGACGGGAGTTTTGTCGGGAATTCCGTCGGAGACTGGCGTTTTCGAAATGTGGGTTTTCGCGGAAAACGAAGACGGAACGGGGCCGAAGCAGAAGCTGACGATCTCGATCGAGCCGTCGCCTCACGCGCCCAGGATTTCGGCGTCTTCCGTGGTGACGGTGGTTGCGGGCGAGGA
>CAZJCL010000490.1:0-2023 GCA_964544025.1 uncultured Opitutales bacterium
GCGGGCGCTGGTAAGGTTGGCGCGGCGATTCTCTCGCTGACGGTTAAGCTATTATGACTGAAACAAGAAAAGGGAAAATCCTGGTGGTGGATGATGAGGAGGATGTTACGGAATTGGTGGCGTTTCATCTCCGGGCCAAGGGTTACGAAGTCGCGGCGCTGAACGATCCGAACAAGGCGTTGGCCAGGAGCAAGGAGTTTGAGCCGGATTTGGTGATTCTGGATGTGATGATGCCGGATTTGAGCGGGATTCAGATTTGCCGGCTTTTGCGGGCGGACAAGGAATTCGCGGAAGTGCCGGTGTTGTTTTTGACGGCGCGGGCGGGGGAGAACGACCGGGTGACGGGGCTGGAGGTGGGGGCGGATGATTATGTTTGCAAGCCGTTCAGTCCGCGGGAGCTGGTTTTGCGGGTGCAGTCGTTGTTGCGGCGGAGCGCGAGCGGATCGAAGGAGCCGGAGCCGGCGGTTTTGGAGGCGGGGCCGATTTCGGTGGATGTGGAGCGTCATGAGGTGCGGGTGGCGGGGGAGCCGGTGGAGTTGACGGCGACGGAGTTTCGGCTGTTGACGTTGTTGATGCAGCGGAAGGGGCGGGTGCAGAGCCGGGAGCAGCTTTTGATCAACGTCTGGAATTACGACGAGGAGATGGAGACGCGGACGGTGGATACGCATGTGCGGCGGATTCGGGAGAAATTGGGGGCGGGCGCGGATTCGATCGAGACGGTGCGGGGGGTGGGTTACCGGTTTTCCGAACAGCCGAAATGACGATCGCGTTCTGGATTTTGGCGGCGGCTTTAGTGTGGGCGGTTTGGCGTTTGCGGGAGCAGAACCGGGTGGTGCGTCAGATCGTGGAGTCGATGCGGGACCGGCATTCGTTTTTGCGGGAATCGGATCGGGGGCTTTTGCATCAGGCGCATTGGAAGGAGTTTTACGAGACGGTGAACGCGTTGATCGCGGAGCGGAACGATTTGTTGGCGAACCGGGCGGAGCAGGAGGGGCAGTTGCAGGCGGCACTGCGGAACATGCAGGAGGCGGTGTTGATCGCGGATGGGAGTCACCGGATCGTGTTGGTGAACGACGCGTTGCGGAAGATGTTTCCGGGATGGAAAGCGGATGGGGGCGGGCGGCTGGACGCGGTTTTGCCGGGGAGCGCGTTGGACGATTATGTGCAGCGGATTCAGGAGGGGCAGGAGACGGGGCGGGAGGAGATTCGTTTCCGGCACGGGGATCAGGTGATTTTCACGGAGGTGACGGGGTCGTTGATTCCGGGGAGCGACGCGGATAATCCGTTGTTTTTGATCGTGTTGCACGATATTACGCAGTTGCGGCGGCTGGAGTCGATCCGGCGGGAGTTCGTGGCGAATGTTTCGCATGAGTTGCGGACGCCGTTGAGCATGATCAAGGGGTATGTGGAGACGCTGGTGGATCCGGAGACGCCGGTGACGGAGGCGGAGCGGGCGCGGTTTTTGCAGATTATCCGGAAGCACGCGGACCGGTTGCACGCGCTTTTGGAGGATATTTTGGTGTTGTCGCGGCTGGAGGGGAAGGATCCGGAGCGGAAGTTTCAGCCGGCGATTCTGGATCATCTGGTGAAGGAACTGGCGGACGGGGCGCGGGATGCGTTGGCGCGGAAACGGCAGGAGTTGACGCTGGATTTAGACGCGGGGGAGCCGGTGACGATGGACGCGTCGAAGATTACGCAGGTTTTTCAGAATTTGGTGGAGAACGCCAGCAAGTATTCGCCGGAGGGAGCGGGGATTCAGATCGGGACGCGGCTGGAGGAAGACCGGGTGGTGGCGTGGGTGCAGGATACGGGGCCGGGGATCGGGGAGAAGGATTTGCCGCATATTTTCGAGCGGTTTTACCGGGTGGAGAAGGGGCGGTCGCGGGAGAAGGGGGGAACGGGTTTGGGGTTGAGTATTGTGAAGCATATTGTGCAGCTGCACGACGGGGAGGTGTGGGCGAAGAGCAAGTTGGGGAAGGGGACGCGGATCGGTTTTTCGTTTCCGAGGGATTTGGCGGGGGAG
>CAZJCL010000491.1:0-2017 GCA_964544025.1 uncultured Opitutales bacterium
ACCACCTCCCCAATCCAAAATCCACCCCGCCCGAACCCTCCCGACTCCTATCGCCAATCTCCTATCGTCTATTTCCCATCGCCTATTTCCTATCGTCTATCTCCTATCTCCCGACTCCCGACTCCCGACTCCTGACTCCTGACTCCCCCAAATTCAAAATCCAAAATTCTCCCCCCATTCTCCCGGCCGCAAAACCCGCGCCTCCAACCGGTCCCGCCACCGCAACAAATGCTGATCCGTCGAAACCAAAACCGCATCCGCGCTCACCGCCAACGCCGCGAACTTCCGGTCCGCCGGATCCTCGATAAAATCAAACTCCGACTCATCCAGCGCCCCCTGAAATTCGTTCTCCGGCCAAAACACCCCCTCCAGCAATCCCTGCGGAAGCCGCCGGATCTTCCGCACGATATGTTCGTTTTCCCCCCGCGTATCCCGGTGCCAAACCGCCTTCACCCGGCCCTCCCGCGCCATCTCCACCAACTTCGCCGAAGCGCTCCCCGGCCGAAACCCCGCCGCGATAAAAACATTCGTATCCAAAACCAAACGCTCGCCCCCGCCCGATTCGGATTTTTCCCTCTCCGTTTCCCCGGCCCTCCGGAAAAACCGGCGCAAATTATCGCGAAATGTCATCCTGACGCAAAACCTTGAACTGCCTGTTTCTCAACGCCTGGCTCGCGACCTCCCCATCCTCCAAACTGATCGCCAAAGCGCATTTCTCCTGCGGCCTCGAAATAAACGAATACAAATAGTGAATATTCACCTCCGCCTCCAGCAACGCGCTCAACACCCGTTTCAAATCCTGTTCCCCGGCAACCTCCACCACCAGCACCTCGCATTCGGTAAACGCGAATCCATGCTCCAAAAACAGCGACCGCGCCCGATCCGGATCGTCCACCAGCAACCGGATAATCGCGCTATCGGTCGTGTCGAGAATCGTGATCGCGATCACATGGACATTGTGACCATTCAGCAGCCGAATCACATCCGACAGCCGCCCCACCCGATTCTCCGCGAAAATCGAAAATTGCTTCACCGGGTCGCTCCCGCGCCCCTCAATCGTCCTCGTTGCCATGAAAAGAAAATACCCTCCCCCCATTTCCACGCAATACCATTGCACCAGCAATCTCCCCCAGCCGGAGCCCCCGAGCCCCAAAGTGGCGCACGCTTCCAGCGTGCCTCCCCGTCCCCGTCCAGCGTGCCTCCCCCGCAACCCCCAATCCAACACCTCGCAAACCTCCACCCCGCGCACGCCATAAAATCTTGCATCCGCTCCCCAACCCGCTGACTGTCACGAAAAAACCTCGAACAACGGACGCATCATCCCTCCACGATTCCGCAAGCACTCGTCCCCAACCTAATGATTCCAACCTTAAAGACTCCGAAATTGCTACTCCGGCCATTCGCCCTCGAAGAGGCTGATAACGTACAGCATCTTGCGGGGAACCGAGCGGTCGCGGATACCACACTTAATATCCCGCATCCTTACACAAACGGCATGGCGCGAAACTGGATTTCCTCCCATGAACCGGAATTCGCGAAAGGCTCCGGTGTGGCTTTCGCCATAGCATCGAAAAATAATAGCGCTTTGGTCGGAGCAATCAGCCTCACCGGCATTGAACAAGGACACCAAGCCGATCTCGGTTATTGGATCGGCGTTCCGTACTGGAACCAAGGCTTCTGCACCGAAGCCGGATTAGCGGTTCTGAAATATGCGTTCGAGGGTCTTGGCTTAGTCCGGATTTATGCCCGGCACCTCACACGCAATCCGGCTTCCGGACGCGTGATGACCAAACTCGGCATGCGGCACGAGGGAACGCTGCGCAAGCACGTGAAGAAGTGGAATATCCTCGAAGACGTGGAAACCTACGGCATCCTCATCGACGAATGGATGGAGGGTCTCAGTCCCTGAGACCAAAGTGGCGCACGCTTCCAGCGTGCCTCCCCCGCATCTCCCCTCAAAATCGCTCCCAGAATTCAACCAACCTGCTTCACGTAATCTCAGCCGCACCCGTTCTGC
>CAZJCL010000492.1:0-1996 GCA_964544025.1 uncultured Opitutales bacterium
GGTTTCCATCGCGGCGAGAAGCGTGGCTTCATTGTAGCGCGGGGGAGGGCGGGTGGCGTCTTCCTCGGCTTCGACGGAGGCGAGCGCGGCGCGCGGCGGGTTTCCGTCGGCGGGAGTCAGCGCGGGGAGGGTGGCGTCGGTGACGGATTTCCCCTGGACTTCGAGCCAGCCGGGAACGGCGAGGACTTTACCTTCGGTTTTGAAGGCGTGCTCGCCGATTTTGGAAATGCGGGTGGTGACGTCGAATTCCGCCGGCGGGAAGAAAATCGCGATGAAGCGGCGGGAAACCATGTCGAAGATTTTCTGTTCATCTTCGGTGAGGGAGCCGCGGAAGGTGCCGGTCGGGATGATGGCAAAGTGGTCGCTGACTTCGGCGTTGTTGAAGACGCGTTTGTTGCCGGTTTTTACCCAATCGTTTTCGAGAACCTTGTGGGCGTGCGGGGCGAGCGGACCTTCGAAGTTGCGAAGGACGTCGCGGACGGTTTGGCCGTAGTCTTCCGGAAGCGCTTTGGAATCGGTTCGCGGGTAGGTGATGACCTTGTGTTTTTCGTAAAGGGCCTGAGCGACGCGGAGGGTTTTTCCGGCGGGAAATCCGAAACGGCCGTTGGCTTCGCGCTGGAGCGTGGTGAGGTCGTAAAGGCGGCCGGCGGCTTGGCGGGTGCGCTTTTTTTCCTCGGTGACGTCGGCGGTTTTGGTCTCGACGGCGGTGCGGATTTCGTTGGCGAGCCGCTCGTCCCAGAGGCGGTCGGCGCGGTCGTGGGCGTCGTCGCTTTTCTTGAAATCGGGACGCTGGTAAACGCCTTCGTATTCGCCCTCGGCGATTTGGAATTGGCCTTTGATGCGCCAGAAAGTGCGGGGTTCGAAGGCGCGGATCGCTTTTTCGCGATCGACGACCATGGTGAGCGTCGGGGTTTGGACGCGGCCGACGGTGGCGACGTTTTGGATGCCGAACATGCGCTTGGTGAGGGCGCGGGTGCCGTTGATGCCGATGAGCCAATCGGATTCGCTGCGGCAACGGGCGGCGTTTTGGAGCGGCTGCATTTGCTCGGCGGTGCGGAGATCTTCGAAGGCGCGCTTGATGCCGGTCGGGGTCATCGAAACCATCCAGAGACGCTGGACGGGGAGTTTCGATTTCGAGAGTTCGTAGATGTAGGCGAAGATCAATTCGCCCTCGCGCCCGGCGTCACAGGCGTTGATGACGAGATCGATGTCTTTGCGGCGGAGGAGTTTTTGGAGTTCCTGGAATTTCGATTTGGTCTTCTCGATCGGTTTGAGTTCGAATTTTTCCGGGATGATCGGGAGGGTTTTCAGGCTCCAGGCTTTGAATTTTTTGTCGATGTCGTCGGGCATGAAAAGCTCGACGAGGTGACCGACGGCGGAAGAGATGACCCACTCGTCGTTTTCATACCAATCGCCCTTCTTGGGGACTTTGCCCAATGCGGCGGCTAAGTCGCGTGCGACACTGGGTTTTTCTGCGATGACGAGTTTTTTCATGTTCTGCGAAACGCTGCTGGAGCGGTGAAAAGGGTTTGGATCGGGCGGCGCGTTTTTTAGTTGGCGCGGCCGAGTTCTTCGAGGGCGGAATCGAGATTCGCGAGAAGGCCGCGGATGGTTTCCTCGGTTTCGTCGCCCATGTTGGAAATGCGGAAGGTTTTGCCTTTGATTTTGCCGTAGCCGCCGTCGATCACGCAATGGAAGCGGGATTTGAGGATTTTGTTGAGGGCGGCGACGTCGATTTCGCGGTTGTTGCGGACGCAGGTGAGCGAAACGGAGGCGAATTCTTCGGCCGGGAAAAGTTCGAAGCCGCGGGATTTTACCCAGTCGCGAACCATGCCGTTGAGTTTCGCGTGGCGGGCGTAGCGGTTTTCGAGACCTTCGGCGAAGATGTCTTCGAGTTTTGAGCGAAGGGCGAAAATGTGCGGAATCGTCGGCGTGCTCGGGGTCATGCCCTTTTCGTGATTCGCGAGGAATTCGAGGAAATCGAAATAGTAGCCGC
>CAZJCL010000493.1:0-1986 GCA_964544025.1 uncultured Opitutales bacterium
TGACCGGATAAGAAACGCGTTCGACGCGCATCGAGGGCTCGGTGAAACAGGCGTAGTCGCCCCAGATTTTGAGGGAGATGGGGATGGCGGTCGGCATGGAATTTTTAGGAGTGTGTTTAAAAAATCGTGTGTGCGCCGGTGATAACGCCGTGGGCGTCGTAGCCGAATTGGGGGTCGTAGCTTTTTTGTACGACGTGGAGGCCGTTGTGGAGTTGGCGGAGGATACCGCGTTGCAAGCCGGTTTTCGCGTCGGAGGCGCGGAGGTTAATGCTGTGGCGGGCTAGCGCACGGCGCTGTTGACGGGTCGGCGGTTGGTACTCCCGCTCCTCAAGTTGGGCGATCCAGGCGCGGGCGGTTTCGTCGTAATCGGTGAGGACGGACTCGGTGGGTTGTTCCTCCTCGATCCACTTGTATTTAAGGCCGACTTCGCGATGGAGGCGTTGTTGGCGCAGGTGGGCGATGTCGTGCTTGTCGAGGACAGTCGCATGATAGAGGTCGCGGAAATAGGCGGTGATCATGTCGGGCGTGATCTCGCCTCCCGGGACGGTGGGCAGGTATTTTTCCGCCAAGGCGGTGGCTCGTTGATAAACGCCGGGAGGCAGTTTGGCGTCGGCGAGTTGGACGACCTCTACTTCGCCGCGGAGGTGGTTGCCGTCGGGGTCTCGTAGTCGCCCTTCGCGGTTGCAACGTCCAGCGGCCTGGAGGATGGCGTCGAGCGGGCCGAGCACGCGAAAGACTTTGGGGAAATCGAGGTCGACGCCGGCCTCGATCAGCTGGGTGCTGATAACCAGGCAAGGGCAGTCGGGGCGGGCCAGACGAATGCGCACCGCGTCGAGCACCGCTTGGCGGTGGGCCGGGCACATAAAGGTCGAGAGGTGGTAAACGTGATCCCCCGGCGAGCGGTCTTGCACTGCATCGAAAAGTTCGCGGGCGCTGCGACGGGTGTTGACGATCGCGAGCGCGCGGTCGCAGGCGGCAATGCGGTCGGCGAACGTATCCAAGGAAATCGGATCGCGGGCATGGCGGATGGAGGTCCGCTGAAACTCCGGCCGAGCGTGGAGACGCCATGCGGGATCGTCGGTCGGAATAATTTCTCGGATGGCGGGGAAGCCGACGGAGAAGAACTCGCGGCGCTCAAAGGCGGGCTGGGTGGCAGTGCAGAAGACGAGGGAGGATTTTCCGTAAGCTTGCAGCGCCTGGAGCGTGGCAAGAGTGGGATCGAGTAGCTCGGGTGGGAACGTCTGACACTCGTCAAAAAGGACGACCGAACCGATTAGGCGGTGGAGCTTGCGGGTGGCGGAGGGACGGTGGCTGTGGAGGCTTTCGAAGAACTGGACGTTGGTCGTGACGATGAAGGGAGCATTCCAGTTTTCGGCGGCGTGCTTGGCGCGGGCGGCGGGGCTTTCCGGATCGAGGTCGGTTTCGTCCGCGCTTTGCCAGTCGGCGAGCGAGTGGTGTTCCAACACATTCTCCGCGCCGAAGATCTCTGCGAATACGCGCGCGTTTTGCTCGATGATCGAAGTGTAAGGGATAACGTAGATGACGCGGTCGAATCCCTGAGCGACGGCGTGATTCAGGGCGAAGGCGGCAGAGGCGAGGGTCTTGCCGCCGCCGGTCGGGACGGTGAGCGAAAAGACGCCCGTAGATGCGCTTCGGCCGACCTCGGTGCAGCGCATCGCGATCTGCGTGCGCAGTTGATTTAGGGAGGAGGATTGGGGGCGATTTGCGAACCCGGCGAGTGTGGCGTTCAATTTCGCCAACAGTTCAGCCGGGGTGGCGGTGGCAGGCGGGGGCGGCTGTTGGCCGCGAGCATTTAGAAAGTGTTTCTCGGTGTCGAGGTGGTCGGCATCTACCAACGCGGAAAGCAGCAGGCGGAGGTGGAGGTCCTCGGCGGTGGTGCCCTGATCGGGAAGGGCCTGCGGTGAAAGTTTGGGGGGCGAAGGAAGCGAGTCGCCTTTGTAGGCGGCAAGCAGGGCGAAAAGGAGC
>CAZJCL010000494.1:0-1981 GCA_964544025.1 uncultured Opitutales bacterium
CGAGCAGGGGAGAGACGAATGGCGCGGGGCCGCTGATGCCGACGGCGTTGTGGATGCCGGCGAATTCTCCCGCCATGTAGGTGAAGACGTCTTCGTTGATCCAGGTGACCGTGGTGCCGGGAGTTATCTGGACGACCTTGGGCCAATAGGAGTTGCCGATGATCCGGACGGTGACCTCTTTTTGGTCGCTGTTGTGGGCGACGACGGGATCGACGTCGGGCGTGCCGATGTCGAAGGGGGAGATGACGCGGATCGCTTTTTCGGTGATTTCCGCCATCTCCTCCGCGGTGTGTTCGGGGCCGTCGGCCGTGACCACGATGGGAGTTTCGGCGTTGCGGTCGGCGGCGAGGACTCCGATCGCGCCGCGACTGGTGGCTCCGACGGCGTGGGAGAGCATCAGGTAGGCACCTTCATCGGGAGGGACGCGGAATTCGACTACCCACGAGTCGCTTGGTCCGGCGGTGATGCTTTGGCCGCCGGCTTGGACGGCTTCGGGGTGGCCTTGCCAGTAGGCGTAGTCCCAGAGGATGCCGACGATGTGGAACGTGGAGAGGAGGTTTGGGCCGACGTTGAGGAAGTGGATCCGGACGTAGTCGCCGGGTTTCACTTTGATCGGATCTTCGACGTAGCGGAAGAGTTTTCCGTTGAAGGTGGTGTAGAGCGCGTTGCCCTCGATGCCGTCTTTACCACTGCTGTACCATTCGTGTTGCACGAGATAGATTTCGGCATCGGGAGGGTGTCCGAGCATTTCCTCGAGCTTGTATTGGGTTTTCTTGGGCTTCACGACCATCATGCCGTATTGGCCGAAGATGACGTGCATCGGGATCGCGTGTCCGCCGGGGGCGCAGTGATACATGAAGACGCCGGGGTGGGTGGCACGGAAAAGGATTTTCCGGGATTCGCCGGGGAGGATTTTGCCCACGTATTTGGAGGTTTGGGTGTAGGCAGCGTGGATCGATGCGCCATGCGGGACGTTTCCGTTGTTCACCACGGTGAGTTCGACGATGTCTCCCTCGTCGATGATGAGCGTCGGGCCGGGGATTTTTCCGTCGATGTGGAAGCCGCTGTAGACGACGCCGTTTCCGAGGTAAACATTCCCCTCCGCGAGTTCGATGGTGAACTTTTTGTCGGGGATCGAATCCTGCGGCACGTAACTGGTGGGAGCGACGGGGAGGCTGTAATCGCGCTCGATGATCTCGATGAAATCGTCGTCCTTATAGAGCGCTTCCTTGCCGCGGCCGGCGGCCCAGCTTTCCTCGCCGGCGAGTTTTTTGCGCATCTCGTCGGGCGTCCCGAAGGTTACGTTGGAGAGGCCTTCGAGCGGCAGCCCCGCCTGGTTTTCCATGGCGGCGAGCATATCCTGTCCGGCGAGAGTGTCGGTTCGTCCGGTGAGAATCTGGTTTTGGAAGCTGTAGTTGCAGGAGTCGCACGCGTGGGCGACCGTCCCGAAAGCCGCGAGCGCGATGGCTCCGGCGGCGAGTCCCATTCGCATGGCGCGGGATGGGAGGATGTTGAAATTGTATTCGGTTTCCATGATTACGCCTCCTGTAGGGAGTTTTTCCGGACCGGCGACAGCGGAAGCTGTTTGGGTCTTGGCGCAAATATAGCGGTAAGTTGTGCTAATGGGTTTGACGCAGATCAAGAAGCGGTGCTTCTAGGTGGCGAATGTTTTCAGGTTGGGGAGGGGAGACGTGTTTCGGGGCGAGGGCGAATTTAAGCCACCTCGTGCCGAACCGGAGCGGGATCGGGATTTGGGGATCGGGATAGTACGCATTTCGCCGACGGATTTTCGAAAAAGATTGACGGAGGGAACAAAAAGTTAAGTTTCGGGAGGACCTTTTCTTTCACGTTATAAATCCTCGGAGCTTTCTTCGAGCCGCGCCTAATCCTCCATCAGTATAAAAATCATGAAGAAAACAACTGCTTCTCTCTTCGCGGGAATCGCCGGATTGGCGTTTGCCGCCGCGCCGTTGGGCGCGCA
>CAZJCL010000495.1:0-1961 GCA_964544025.1 uncultured Opitutales bacterium
TACCGACGACGCGGCGAGCAATCCCACGAACCCCGGGCTCTCCAACCCTACTTCATCCACGGGGCGCTCAACGCCTGGTATCTGATCGGCTTCGACAGCAAGAAAAAGGATTTCCGCGTTTTCGCGGTCCATCGCATCAGCGAACTCGCCGTCAAACCCGAGCGGTTCCAGCGGGACAAACACGTCACCCTCAAATCGCTCCTCGAAAACAGCCTCAGCGTCTACGTCAGCGACGAAAGATTTCACATCCGGCTGCGCTTCGACGCCTTCGCCGCCGATCTAATTCGTGAGAGGCACTGGCATGATAGCCAAAAAATCGAGAAGCTGCCGAACGGCGGCGTGATCTTGGAACTGACCCTAAATTCCCTCTTCGAAGTCGAACAATGGGTCCTCGGCTGGGGCTCCCACGCGGAAGTGCTCGACCCGCCCGAACTCCGCCAGCGTCTCGCCGATCACGCCCGAAAAATGGCGGCGATTTACCCATAAAGTTCCATTTCGACGCCCCGCAATTTTCAATAGCCCGATTCAAAAGCTGATTAGTGTGAATTGGTGTCAATTCGTGGTTAAAAATCCGTCGCCAGAAACCGCTCGTCGCTACCGCTTCCCCTCCAACTCCAAATACATTTCCGGCATTCCGCCCGCGAAGCCGATCATCACATAAGTGCCGAATTTTACCAAAATGCCTCCCGCGCTCGGCGTCGCCACCCATCCGGTTTCTTCCGCCGTCCAAGTCGTTTCTCCCCACCGGCTAGCCAATACATCGCTCGCCGCCTCGAACTTCCGTCTCAAATCCGGATTCGCCCAAATCTCCGCTTCCCAATTTCGCTCCCGCCATTCCCCCTCTTCCCGCGAATACGAAAACGATGTCAGTTCATACGACCCATGGGCACCGCCAACGTAAAGCCGCTCCACCGCGAGAAGCCCCACCGAATCAGCCGTGATTTTCAAGGGATAAACCACCACGAAATGCTCTCGGTGATTTTTGCTCCGAAGTTGCATCCGGAAGTTCTGCGCGATCTCCGCGTTTCGGTTCGTTAGGAAAAACGACAAATCCTCCTCGAACGGAACCTTCTCAAAAGCCGGACCGTAAAGAACCGGAAAAGCAGCCCCCGTCTGAATTGCTCCCCGTTTTTCTCCATCGCCGATCGTGAATATCCGATGTTCCGCGACCCGGCGAAAAACCCGCTTTCGTCCAAACGCCTCCACCGCCGCTTTCCCTTCGGCAATTCTCGCGAGATCGATCCGCCCATTCACCGGTTCCTCCGCATTCGTCGGGTCGTCGGAAGTCGTCTTCCAGACCGGATAAAGCTGATCCCGCGGTTCTATCTCAGCCCAACGCACTTCCTGATCCGGCCGGACGGCCACTCCGGTTACCGTCGTTCTCAATTTCAAATTCCCGTCGTCCAGAAAGAGAAAAACCCGAACATCCCCATCTTCCGGATACAGTTGCATCTGATCCCCCTCCTCCGTCGCCAAATACAAACCCGTCAGAAACGGCAACTCGCCTCCTCCATAGCAAAACGGAAACAAGAGCCACCCCAATACCAGACACAGCATTATTTTCATCATTCCCGCATCGTATCAGTCCGAACCGGACAACCGCTGTCCTATCCGCACCATTCGCGATCACCGAACCCGGCTAACTTCTTCGAAAGCTCCGAAATCTCCGACACCGGACAACGGATGTCCAACCGAATCACCTACAATGGCGTCACGAAAAATCTTCCGTTCGAAGATCTCTAAATCCAAAAACAAATCCATCGCGCCATGCACATCGAAACGCTCCTCGACCACGAAACCATTCCCGCCGGCCTCCCCGCCTCTGTCCATCTAGCCCTCCGCTTTACCGCTCCCGAAATCCCGGTGGATCGCTCCCAGTCGGTCGCGTTCTGCGTGGTCCTCGATCACAGCGGATCCATGGCCCATCATCCCCTGAACGCCGCCATCGAAGCCGTCCGCAT
>CAZJCL010000496.1:0-1934 GCA_964544025.1 uncultured Opitutales bacterium
GCATTCATCGCGAGACGAGTGACCGGAATCACACCCAAGGGTTTCGGCTCGCGAGATCGGTTTTCGCGTTGCCGTCGGCGGATGGCGGTTCGGTTGGCGGGGCGGCGGGGGAAGATTTTTCGATTCCGGCGGGGGCCGGTGCGGAGGATTGGCGGAGCGTGACGTTGGAACGGGTGGACCGCGTTTCGATTTTCGAGATCACGCCAAATGTGGAGGATCGGGAGGTGGTTGTGCGGGTGGAAATCGACGGCTGGTTGGACGGAAGCGCCCGGATCGCTGGGAAAACGGTGGCGGAGACGGTGCAAATCCGTTTTTCGACGGAAGTGGATGCGGCAGGATCGTATCTTTTCGAATACATACCGCTCACGGCGACGGATGGGCATTTGGAGATGCGGTATCGGGTGGAGTTTTGAGCGTGGCGTTTGAACCGGATTTTTAACCACGAATGGACACGACGGAGCGAAGCGGAGATGGCGAAGCAATACACACGAATGGCTCGGAGGATGAGAGAATTTTGCCCACTGTTGCCATTTCGGAATCCCTTCTTTTCAAGATTCTTCTTCGTCCCTATTTGTGTTCATTCGTGTCCATTCGTGGTTGAAGATCGGTTTCTTGGTCGCGTCGCCAATGATCTTTTCTCGAAAACTGTGTAACGTGGCGCTGAATTTCTTTCTGATTCCGGTAATGAGAGGTGTTCTCCGATTTTGGCGATTTGTGTCTGGTCAGCGTCGATCAGCGATATTGTGGATGGTGGTTTTGGGTTTCGCCGCTGTCGTCGGAGCGGATCCGGCGCGGGTGACGACTTTCGAATCGATGATCTCTCTTTTTGCGGATGAGGGGCGGCCGGTTGTGGGGGATTGGCGCGAGGGGTTTCAGGAATCGGAATCGGGAGAGATGATCGCGGTCGCGCCGGGGCAACGGATCGAGCTGCATGGAACTACGGGGCGTGAATTTTTTGTTCATGGAGAGATTTGGCTGCCGGAAATACCCGAAGCGGAAGCCGATGGACCGGTTTTTCGGATGTCGATTCGGGAAACGGAGGATCGCCAGGGTTACGAGCTGACGGAGCGGGGAATTCAGGGAAAAGGCGTTCCGGAAGGAGGGGTGGTAAAAGTTGGAGGCGGACTCAGTTTCGCGGAGGTTGAACGAGGGGAATGGATTCCCTTTTATGTCGCCGTTTTTGGTGGAGCGGTCGTTTTCCAATTGGGCGAGTTGATCGAGAGTATGACGGGGTCGATTACCGGGGAAGGCCGAAGTTTCCTTGAAGTCGCTCCCGGCTCGAAACTGAGACATGTCTCGATTTCCCTCGCGGGCGATGTTGCCGGAGCGGACGATCTGGGTGTTTTGATTTCGGTCGATGGAGGGACGGTGGAGATGAGAACGGGAAGCGAGACTGTGGGCGCGTTTGCGATCGGCAAATACGAGGTCACTTGGCGGGAATGGAAGGCGGTGCGGCAATGGGCTGTAGAGAATGGTTATGATTTGCACAATGTCGGGAATGGGTGCGCGGATTCCCATCCTGTGCAGGGCATTAACTGGTTCGATGCCGTCAAGTGGTGCAATGCGAAAAGCGAAATGGACGGTTTGGAACCGGTTTACACGGTGAATGGCGTCGTTTTTAAAACGGGCGAGACGGATCCGGACTGGAACGAAAACGCGAACGGGTATCGCTTGCCGAGCGAGGCGGAGTGGGAATTTGCCGCCCGCGGTGGAAACCGGAGCGAGGGTTATCGGTATAGCGGGAGCGATGATTTGGATCTGGTGGGGTGGTTTACCGATAACGCCGCGGGATCGCCCTGCGTAGTAAGCCGTAATCGAGGCACTTGGCCGGCCGGAAGCAAATCGCCGAATGAATTGGGATTATGCGATATGAGCGGAAGCTTGTGGGAGTGGTGTTTCGATCCGGTGGAGGATAGCGTCAATCGGCGAATCCG
>CAZJCL010000497.1:0-1917 GCA_964544025.1 uncultured Opitutales bacterium
CTCCGAAACCCTGCATCCCAATTCCTGGACACCCGTCACCCCCGACACCAACAACGCCACCCAAATCGCCTACACATTTCCGGACGACAAAACCCGCGTCTTCGCCCGCCTAACCATCCGCCAAACCCCTTAATCTAAACACCGAGTTGATAATAAACATTGCCCCGTGATTTCGTTCATCCGACAGGTGAGTTTCACATCTCGAAAACCACCTGTATAAGTTTCCCCATTGGTGTTCATTCGTGTCCATTCGTGGTTAAAAGAGCCCGAAAAGAATCCGTCTCTCCTATTCCCCCATCCACTCCCACCGCCCCGATTCCTTCCAATCCACCACAAGCTTTTCCAGATACAACGCCCGCTTCTCCGTCAGCCCCCAAAACCGGTTGTTGTAAATCAACGGCGAAATAGTCCCGCCCCGAAATTCATCCTCCGCGAATTTACTCTCCGCCACCCGGTACCGTCGCCATGCCTCGTTCACCTCGGTAAAAATCGCCCGCCCTTCCGCGTCGAGCTTCTCCAAAATTTCCGCCTCCACCCGTTCCATCCGCCGATTCCAATACGCCGCCAAATCCCCGGAAGCGCCATTCATCCCGGCCTGACACGTCGCCCCATCCATCGCCGCCTCCAAACGCCCCAGCTCCGGATCGACTCCGTCCGCCACACAACCCGTCCCCAACAACGCCGCCACGAAACCTCCCGCCACCGCGACCCCGCGTCGCCAATTTCCCAAATTTCCAGAACCGCTCATAAACTCCCCCAAACGCCTCCCCCGTTTTCCCCCGCCAAAATTCGCGCGATCCGCGCTTCGCTCAACAACCGTTCCGCCCGCCGCCGCCTCCGTTCCTCCCGCCGCTCCAACACGGCGATTCTCCCGACCGTCGCGATAAATTCCGCCGCCTCCCGCGTCGTCGCCCACGCCACGATCCGCCCGTCATCCACCACCGCGAACGGCAAATTCACCGGAGCGTCCGGCCTCTCCTCCACCGCCCACCGCTCCCGCGGCGGCTCCGGAATCATCGCCAGCATTGTCCGCCCGAAATACTTCTCCATCTCCTCCCCGAGAAACGTCGAAAAAAGCCCGCTCGCCTCCACTCGCTTCTTCCCGCGAATTCTCTTCCGCCGCCGATCCGCCCTCCAACTCGCCTTGTCGAAGCAATGCCACGTCGCGCTCGCGATCGATTCCGCCGTCTCCGCGTCCCGCACCCAAGCCACCGGACGATACTCCTCCACCACCGCCGCCGGAAAACCCTCCGGCCCGAACGGATGCGGCGAAACGCTATGCCAAGAAGTTGTTTTCATAAAAGCGATTTAGATTAGTTACATCCTTTACCCTACCACCAGAAGCCATTCTGAAGAACCCACTGCCCGTTTGTCAGAATCTCGTTACCATTGGCGGTTTTCACCCAAATGACGCCGTCCTCACGTAGTTCAAAGACCTGCACTTTTTCCCGCGCTAGCTTCCCGTTTGGATCCGGAAAATAAAAATAACTTCCCTCCCCTAACTCCGACTCCGAGCGCCCACCACCGCACCCGGCAAGGAAAAGGCAAAAAACAAAACACATTGATGTTGCGGCGGAATAGAATCTTCGGTTCATATCGGGTTTTCGCCTTAGAATAACCCAAACGATTCACCCTCGCCAGGCTCCGGTTTGGCGACAAAAAGCTGTCATGATTTCCCGCCGCGCTTCGACTACCATTCCCCGCGTGACTCCCTCCTCCTTTCGCAAACGCTGGCTCGAAAAATTCGGATACACCGCTAAAAACTGGCGCGCCGAAGCCGAAACCACCCTCAACCAGCAAGCTTTCCCCCGCGCGAAGGAAAAACTCCCGCTCCTCGACTTCCTCTTCGAGAAACTGCCGCCGAAACTGAAAAACGCCTCCCCCTCCTTCCGGCACGTCGCCGAAGCCTTCGCCTAC
>CAZJCL010000498.1:0-1912 GCA_964544025.1 uncultured Opitutales bacterium
TGGACGAGGACGTCGAGGGGGCGGCCGAGTTTTTGGAGTTGCCGCTCCAGGGTTTGCGCGAGTTTCAGGCGGTCGAGCGATTGCACTTCGCGGGCGAAGCGGACGACGTCTTTTACCTTGTTGGTTTGGAGGTGGCCGATGACGATCCAGTCGAGCGATTCGGCGGCGAGCGCTTCGCTTTTCTCGCGGGCTTCCTGGACTTTGTTTTCGCCGAAACGGCGCTCGCCCGCCGAAATCGCGGCGCGGATTCCGTCGATGGAAACGGTTTTCGAGACCGGAAGCAGACGGACGGAGTTTGGATCGCGTCCGGATTGGCGGGCTGTTTCAGAAATGTTGGCGCGGATGCGGTGGAGATTTTCCGCTATGGTTGCCGGATAAGGATTGTTGGGAACGTCCATGGCGATGATTGTCGGATTTCGCGGGTGGGATCGCAAGCGGTGGCGGTTGCGTGCGACGGAATGCTCGACGGCGGGAGGGAGATCTTTTACGGTCGGGTTTTCACCCACTATTTTAGTTATGTGCGCAAAAAACCTATCCCGACGTGAATTTCTTAAAGCTTCCGCGGTTGT
The DNA here is from genome assembly GCA_964544025.1 of uncultured Opitutales bacterium. Lineage (GTDB taxonomy): Bacteria > Verrucomicrobiota > Verrucomicrobiia > Opitutales > T3Sed10-336 > CAZJCL01. The sequence continues at coordinate 570 of CAZJCL010000498.1, forward strand.
CGCCGCTGTGCCGTTCATTTTGCCGAGTCGTTTGCGGGCGGCGGAGGTGGCGGCGAACGACAGGATCAATATCGGTGTTATCGGAACGGGGCGGATGGGGCGGGCGCATGTGGATCGGCTTTTGAAGAACAAGTCGGCGCGGATCGTGGCGGTTTGCGATGTCGATACGGTTCGGCGGGAGCATCAGCGGGAGGCGGTGAACGCGCATTACGCGGCGGAGATGGCTTCGGGGAAATACGCGGGGTGCGAGGCCTACGCGGATTTTCGGGAGGTTTTGGCGCGGGATGATGTCGATGCGGTTCTTATCGCGACGCCGGATCATTGGCATGCGTTGATGGCGATCGCGGCGGCGCGGGCGGGGAAGGATATTTATTGCGAAAAGCCGCTTTGTCAGTCGGTGGAGGAGGCGCGGGCGATCGTGGAAACGGTGCGGGCGGAGGGGCGGGTTTTTCAGACCGGGAGTCAGCAGCGGTCGAGCGCGCGGTTTCGGGAGGCGTGTGAGCTGGTCCGGAATGGGGCGATTGGAGAAGTGCGGCGGATTACGGTGGCGATTCCGGCGGGTATCGCGACGTTTTGCGATTTGCCGGAAGCGGCGCCGACGGAGGGTTTGGATTGGGAGCTTTGGCTGGGGCCGGCACCGTTGCGCGGGTGGAATGAGGTTTTGAGTCCGGTGGGCGTGCATCCTCATTTTCCGAAATGGCGCGATTATCGCGAATATGGGGGCGGGATGATTACGGATTGGGGGGCGCATCATTTCGATATCGTGCAATGGGCGATGGATATGGATGAGAGCGGGCCGGTGGAGGTGATTCCGCCGTCGGTGCCGGGGGCGTCGTCGGGGGCGCGTTTTTATTACCGGAATGGGGTGGAGGTGACGCATCTGGAGGGGAACGGAATTACGTTTTTCGGGACGGACGGGGAGATTTTTGTGAATCGCGGGACGCTGGAGGTCAGGCCGGAGACGCTGGACCGGGCGGCGTTTTTGGCGGCGGCGAAGGTTCGGCTGCCGGCGGTGACGAGTCACGAGCAGAATTGGCTGGATTGCATTCGGTCGCGGGAGAAGCCGATTTGCCACGCGGAGATCGGGGCGCGGAGTGTGACGGTTTGCCATTTGGTGAACATGGCTTACTGGCATAACGCGCGGTTTGGCTGGAATCCGGAGGCGAATGAGTTTTTGCCGGGGAGCGGGAATCCGGATTGGCTGAAGGTGGAAACGGGGTATCGGGAGCCGTGGAAGTTGGGGTAGGTGGAGGTGGAGAATTGGCCGGTCAAACCGGGAAATGGTCCACTTGGTAGAGTTTTGCGAAGGAATCGCGGGAGGCGAATTTCCAGCGATGGCGGGC
>CAZJCL010000499.1:0-1903 GCA_964544025.1 uncultured Opitutales bacterium
GACTGTTTCGTCCGGAAAATCCGGTGCCGCAGATCATGGATCCGGCGACGAAGGCGAGGGTTTTGCGGTCGTTGGGAGTGGAGTTGGTGATCGAGCAGCCGTTCGACCGGGAATTCGCGGCGATCCCGGCGGAGGGTTTTGTGGGGCATTTGCACCGTTATTTGCCGAATTTAGCGGCGATTTATGTCGGCGAGAATTGGCGGTTTGGCAAAGGGCGAAAGGGCGACGTGCAGCAATTGGTCGCGCTGGCGAAAAGCGCGGGGATCGATCTGGTAAGCGCGCCGCGGTTGCACCGGAACGGGCGTCCGATCAGCAGCACGAGGATCCGGCAATTGCTGACCGACGGCGAGATGGCGACGGCGAATTCGTTGTTCGGCTACACCTATTTTTCGGAAGCGACGGTGGTGGGGGGAAAGCGGCTTGGGCGGGAGCTCGGTTTTCCGACGCTCAACATGCGCTGGTCGCCGGAGTTGCAGCCGCGATTCGGGGTGTACGCGGTGGGGGTGAGCGGGAAGGGCGGAGCGGATTTGCCGGGCGTCGCGAATTACGGGATTCGTCCGACGGTGGAGACGGGAGAGACGGTGCCGGCGCTGGAGGTGCATGTTTTGGGCGGCTCATGTCCGTTTGGGGAAGGGGATGAGTTGAAAGTGGAGTGGCAATGTTTTTTGCGCCCCGAGCGTAAGTTTGGCGGATTGGAGGAGTTGAAGGCGCAGATCGCGCTGGATGTCGCGAAGGCCGCTGAGGCGTTGGGTGGCAATTGATTGCGGCGCGGATGATCAGCGGCCATCCCTCTTCACAACGCGATCAATTGGATGATAGGATGAGAGCGGTTCCATGTCAGGATTTTTTCGTCGGCGGTGATCAGCGGGAGTCCGAGGGTGTATGCTGTGGCGACGATGAGGCGGTCGGCCGGATCGCCATGGAAGTCGGGGAGGCGGCAACTCTCGACGGCAATAGTCGGCGATATGGGTTCAAGCACGACGGGTAGGGAGAGGTTGGATTGAATCCAGCTTTCAACATCCGGTTTCAGCGAGAGGCGACCCTTGCTTTCCAGCATGGCGACTTCCCACACGGATATGGCTGAGATAATAGCCTGCCCCTGAAAGGCGCGGAGGGATTGGCCCCTGGGGTCGCCGGCACTGAGCCAAATCCATGCATGGGTGTCGAGAACCGCCCCGTACAGGTGCTCAATCTTCGGCATCCCAGGTTTCTCCAGTGCTCAACAAATCGCCCGTGATCTCCGTGTTGTCGCGCGAACGGCCCCACAACGGGACGACATGATCGTCACTCGCAGGGCCAAGTGTCGCCGCCTTCCGTCCATGCTTCAAAATCGTCACCTGACAGCGTTCCTTTTGAACCTTATCGATGATCCCGAGGCATTTCGCTTTGAACTGCGTTACGGTAATTTCCATGAAATGACCATAGTCAGACTGCGGTCATTGTCAAAAGGTTCAATGATGAGGAGCTATACGTAGAGAAGGCGGAATCGGAGCACAAAAAAAACCGGCTTTTTCGGCCGGTTTTCTTTTGAAATGGCGGGATAGACGGGACTCGAACCCGCGACCTCCTGCGTGACAGGCAGGCGCTCTAACCAACTGAGCTACTACCCCAAAACTTGGGTTTCACCGCGAAGTGAAAGAAGGTAACCTTAGGGTCTGCGGCAGGTGAGTCAAGCGAAGTTTAGGCTGATTTTTGTCTTTTTCTTCGGCGATGGCTGGAGGTGTTCCCGGGGCAGATTTCGACGGACGTTGGGCGGATTTTGCGGAAATTTTGATTTGCAATGGAGCGGGGAATCGATTCGATGCAAAGAGTCTGCTTTTTTGGGGCCGTAGCTCAGTTGGAAGAGCGCGTCGTTCGCAATGACGAGGTCGTCGGTTCGATCCCGATCGGCTCCACCATTTTT
>CAZJCL010000500.1:0-1902 GCA_964544025.1 uncultured Opitutales bacterium
AACCGCCCGTCCACGTCCGGCCAGAGTTCCTCTCCTCCGAATTGAGTACCCGGGACTGGACTGTATTGCAGCGAGCGCGCCTCCCCCGTAAACGGCGTTCCATCCGGACGAAGAATCGTCACCGCGACCTCCTCCCCTTCGGGCATCGTCAAAACAATTTCCCGAAACGGTTCCGCCTCGGTCAGCATGATCGGCTCCGAAACGGCAAACGTGAATCCGCGGCGCAAGCAAATACGGTAAGATCCTCCCAACGGCAGCGGACTCGCGAAGAACGTATCGCCCCCGCCGTCCGGAGAACTCGAAATTTTCACCTCGATCCGCACATGCGGCGAGTCCATTCCCGGTGCTCTGGTTTCCGCAACGAGATAAACAAGCCCCCCGCCGGCCGGTGCCCCATCCAACTCCACGACCCGCCCATGAATGGCCCCGGCCGGCAAAACCGGAATTTCCTCGCGAAAAACGGAATCCCCCGCCGCCACCTCGACCGCGCGCCCCGGAAACCAATAACCGAGAACCTGTCCGGCTGAAACGGTTACCCGCGTCGGATTCGCCGTCACGGGAATCGCCGTCATCGCACGCCCCTCGATCAGCTCCACCGTGCGCTTCACAAATCGCCCATTTGCCACATATTCCAAAACCAGATCGCCCACTGGCGACGGCGAACCGGTCGGCGGTTTCAGCACAAACTCCACTTCCCGCAGCACCGCAGCCTCCTTCTCCTTCGCCTCTTCTTTCTTGTCATGCGCCCGCATGTCGACAAGCACCGCTTCGCCATTCGCGGAAACGCTCCGCCCATCGATCTCCATCCGGAACCCGCCCAATTCGACCGTCCCCGCCGCCGCCCAAAGAGGCCCCACCTCAAACTCCGCCTCACCGTTTTCCGGAAACGCGAAAAACGCCTCGTTAAAATAATGCCTGCTGTCTTGGATTTCGATCACCGGACGATAAACGAGCTTCAGACGGCCGAGTTCGTCCAGCTTTTCCGGACTCACGTTGAGCGCTCGAACTTTTACGTATCGCGCACGTGGAACTTCCAGTCGTAACTCCTGGTCGCCTGCGGCGATGGGACCCGCAACGGTCGGCGTCGATCCGGCGGCAAGAATTGCAACAAAATATCCGACTCCGGAATCTAATGTTTTCAACTCAAAACGCCCCTCACCGTCCGTCACCGCCCGCAAATTATCCTCGCTCGGCTTGCCAAAGCTGCGGGAGTCAGTTCCAGCCCGGTACAGAGCATGTATTCGTGCATCAGCTACAGGTTCACCTGTATCCTCAAAAACAACCGTCCCCTTTGCTGGAACCGCCGGCCGCAAAACCCACTCCATCGTTTCCCTCGGTTTCAACCGAATGCCCGTCCGGTTATCCGTCTCAAACCTCGCTGCCTCGACATCCAATCGCAGAGAGAAGTCACCAACATGATCCCATGCGAAAATCCCCTCCTCATCGGAAACCGTATTGACCACCGGCATTCCGCTCCTGACAAAATCCGGCCACGCTCGAACCGTAACATTCGGCACTGGGCGCCCCTCCGGATCCATAAATTGAATGCGTGCCGAATGTCCGCGATCCAAAATCACTTCAATCCCCTCCAAATCGTTCGTGCCATCCAGCGGTCCCACCACTTTCGGCGCATAACCCGAGCCGGTTGCCAATAGGTGAATTTCGCCCACCGGGGCGCGGTTGGAAAATCGGCCTTCGCGCCTCGCCGATATTCCACTGGCAGCAGTCCCCAAGCTCCGACCGCGCGAAAATATCTCGACGTGCCATCGCAACGATCCTGACGCATCGCCAACCACTCGAACTTCGCCGCTCACATGAATCTCGTCCGCAACTACCGCTTCATCCCCATACTGCGCCCGCAATTCCACCAACTTCTCCATCCGCTCCACCGGCGAAAGAATC
>CAZJCL010000501.1:0-1897 GCA_964544025.1 uncultured Opitutales bacterium
TCCGCCCCGTTCTCCGCGATCCCGCGATACGTTTTCGCCAAATCCGGCTGCTTCAACAATTCCCCTTCCTGCAAGGGCGACCCGTCCTCATGAAAAAACAACTCCCGCGATCCCTCGAACTGCTTCAACCGGTCCGCCGTCGACCGGATCCGCGCCGCGTAATTCGCCCGCACCGGAAATCCCTCCTCCGCGATCCGCGCTCCCGCCTCCAGTAAGTCCCCCAGCGGCTTGCTCCCGAACTCCTCCACCGCCCGCGCATACGCCGCCAGCGCTCCCGGCACTCCCGAAGCCAACGCCCCCGTCTGGCTCAACGACGTATCCCCTTTCCCATCCACCAAATACATTTCCGGATGCGCGGCCCCCGGCGCCATTTCCCGCCCATCAATCGCCACGATCCGCCCATCCGCCGCCCGGATCACAATAAAACATCCGCCGCCAATCCCCGAATTATAACCGTCCACCACGCCCAGCGTCAGCCCCGCCGCCACCGCCGCGTCGATCGCGTTTCCCCCATTCCGGAAAACCTCCACCGCCGCGTCCGTCGCCAGCGGATGCACCGTCGCCACCATCCCCCGCTCCGCGCGGGCAACATGCGCGAGCGTTTCCGCAAACCCGGATCCACCGGAAAGGAAACAGCCGACAGCGACAAACCAGGCACAACAAGTAAAACGAAGCGGTTTCTTCATAAAATTTTTTGGGAAAGTTCGCGCGGCTCGAAAGACGCGGAGAGCCGCAAACGGAGTTCCAGCCTATGGCACGCAACTCGCCTGTCGAGCGCTTTCCCGGTCAAATCCGCCGCCGCGTCCCCAAAAACTGCACACTTAAAAGCAGCCCGCTCAACACCACTCCCGGCCACACCGCCAGCGACGGACGCGAAAACAGATACCGCTGATTCTCCCGCAACAACGCCCCCAACTCCGGAAAATCCGGATCCCCCACCAGCCCCAAAAACGCCAGCCCGCTCAACTCCAGCACCGAAAGCGCGAACACCACCCGCAACAACGCCCACACATCCGGCCGCAGATTCGGCCAAATCGTCCCCGTCACCAGCCGCCGCGTTCCCGCCCCCAGCACCACGCTCGCCCTCACATATTCCGCGCTCTTCTGCTCCCGCCACAAAACCCGCAATTGACGAAAAACCAGCGGCGTCGTCCCCACCGCGGCCGCCACCACCAGCGTTCCCGGCGAAGGCCGCAAAAACACCAGCAGCAACAACCCCACAAACAAAACCGGAATCGCGATCCAAACGCCCACCGCCCGCAAAATCGCCCGCCCCACCGCCCGCGGCATCGCCTGCTCGATTCCCAGCAAAACAACCGCCAACAAAAACGCCCCCGCCGCTCCCGCCGTTCCCATCGCGAACGTATTCGCCGCTCCCCGCCAAACCCGACTGAAATAATCCCGCCCCAATCCATCCACCCCGAGCCAATGCTCCGCCGACGGCCCCGCCAGCCGTTCCCCGATAAACTCCTGACTCATCGGATCATGCGGCGTCGCAAAAAATCCCGCCAAAATCGCCACCGCCACCAGCAAAACCGCCAAAATTCTCACGCGTCTCATCCAGTCACTTTTCATCGTCCCGCGCCAAAACCGGATTCAACCACGCCGCCGCCAATTCGCTGATCTGCACGACCGCCAACACCAAAAACACCACCAGCAACAACGCGTTCTGGATCACGTAAATATCCCGGTCCAAAACCGCCGTCACCAAATACCGCCCCATCCCCGGCCACGAAAACACCGTTTCCGTCAAAACCGCTCCCCCAATCAAAATCCCAAAAGTCGTCCCCAAAATCGTCGCCACCGGAGCCGCCAGCAATTTCCCCACATGCAGCAACCAGATCCGCCCAGTGCCGAATCCCCGCGCCCGCAACGCCGTCAAAAGTCCCCGCAACCG
>CAZJCL010000502.1:0-1896 GCA_964544025.1 uncultured Opitutales bacterium
TCGGCCCAGCCGTTGAAGGCGTGGAGGGTGGCGAGCGGGGTTTGGAAGGCGGTTTGGTTGTCGCCTTCGAGACGTTCCCAGCCGGTGCCGAAGGTGAAGCGATCGATGGTGGTTTCGAGTTCGGCGCGGAAATAGAGGTGGTCGAAGTCGGTGGCGGAGGGGCTGCCGGAGTTGTCGGTTTGGTGGGCGATTTCGAGGTGGAGCATGGTCGGGAGGGAGAGGGCGGAGAGGTTGGGGCGAAGCCAGATGCCGGTGGTGTCGGCGGACATGGCGGGTGCTTCGTCGAAACGGAGGCGATAGGCGTAGGCACCGGTGGTTCCGAGGTGCGCGAGGGACGTTTGGAGGTGGAGGAGGTGGGAATCGGAATTCCATTGTCCGGCGGGATGTTCGCGGCCGAAGACGCGGTTGATTTGGTCGAGGTAACTGTAGAGGAGGGACGGGCCGTTTTCGATTTTGTATTCGAAAGTTAGGGCGTCGAAGGTTTGTTCGTTTTGCCGCCAGCCGACGTTGCCGACGAAGCGTTGGTTGTCGAGAAGGAGGCGGTGGCGTCCGATCCGGGCGGAGAGGTTGGCGTGTTGGAAATGGAGGAAGGCTTGGTTGAGTTCGGTGGTTTCGGGGTCGGCGACGACGGTTTTTCCGGGTTCGCCGTTGAGGCCGGATTGATTGTAGGCGTCGGCATCGAGGGCGCGGATGTCTTCGAATTCGATAGTGGCGGAGAGGGGGAGTTGGGGATTGGTGGTGTAGCCGAGGCGGGTGCGGAGGGTGGCGGCGTGGGAGGCGTCGAGTCCGGATTGGTCGGCGAATTCGTAGCGGGCGCGGATGTTGAGGAGGATTTCGCCGTGGTGGAAGACGTCGTGGAGGAATGCCGGTTGGAGGGACGCGGCGGGATTGTCTGTTTGGGCGAACGCGCCGAGCGGGAGGAGCGCGAGGGCGGCGGCGAGTTTGGCGGGGAGGGTTTTCATGGGCGGAGGGCGGCGAGCGGTTGAGGTTGGGAAAAAGAATGCCCGCCCTCGTGTTGGAGGGCGGGCGTGGGAAGAGCGGTTAATTGACTTTCATGAGGCCGCGCATTCCGGCGGGAGTGTGGCCGGGGAAGGAGCAGACGAACGGATAATCTCCGGTGGCGGAAGGAGCGGTGAAGGTGATGGTTTGCGATTCACCGGGTCCGAGAACGCGGGTGGATGCCACCACCGAGTCCTTCATGGTCGCCGCCACGTATTCCTCTTTCGGGAACCGCATGCTGGCGGTCGCGAAGGCCATGGGATCGGTTCCTTTCTGGAGGATGACGAGGTTGTGGCCCATCGCTTCCTTGGGCATTTTGCCGATGTTTTTGAAGACGACCGTGACCTCGCTTCCGGCTTTTACGGTGAATTCGGCCAGATTGAACTTCATCATGTCGTCGCCGGTGATCGTGACCGGACCGGCGTTTTTGGCGGGTTCGGTTTTAGCGGGCGCCGGTTGCGGCGCGGCGGCGGCTCCGCTGTCGGTGGCGGATCCGCCGCATCCGGAGAGGAGAACGGCGGCGGCCGCGAGGGCGAGAATCGAGGCGAACAGTTGTTTGGTTTTCATGATAGGATTTACCGGTTTCGAATGGTTTGGATTTGTTGAGGGAGGTTAGTGCTTCTTGCGGATGAGGCCGATCGAGGCGGCGAGCAAGCCGACGGACATGAGCGAGGCGAGCCAGATGGGGACGCCGTTTTTGGTGGCGGCGGCCGTTTCGGCGACGACGGGTTTTTCGGTTTCCGTCTCGACGATGATCTTGCCCTTCATGTAGGGGTGCGGCGTACACATGTATTCGTATTCGCCCTCTTTTTCGAAGGTGAAGCTGAACTTCTCCGCGTGGGCGAGCAGGGGAGAGACGAATGGCGCGGGGCCGCTGATGCCGACGGCGTTGTGGAT
>CAZJCL010000503.1:0-1886 GCA_964544025.1 uncultured Opitutales bacterium
CACTTGTCGCGTCCAGATTTCCGAAGAACGTCATTTCCCAATCGTCCGGAATTCCGTTCTCATTCACATCCGCCGCGAAAGTCGCCGTCATCGTCAGAGGCCGGCGCATATCCAGTCCGCGCATTTCCGCGATGTTGCTGAAGTAGCTGCCACTCCAACCAGTGAAAAGCCCATCGATTCCCGCTTCGGCTTCAATGTCGAACTGCGAGCTGCTCTCGATCCAAAGAGTCTCGTTCTCCGCGATCGTCCTGGTCGTGGAAGCCCCGCCATACAAAATCATGTCCAGCTCGCCAGCCCCAATGCTGCGCAACGCGTAGGTGCCGACGCCTTGTCCCGTCCCGCCCCAGCCATACATCCGGAACGTGATCTTCCGCGAAACATCCTGCAAATCCGGATCGCTCGGGAAAAGAATCGTCCGGCTAGCCACTTGCGTCCCCGAACTCTGATCCTGAATCCGGAAAGAATCGATAATTGTATAGGTCGCGAAGTCGTCGAAACTATATAGCAAAGCCACACTGTGCGGACCCGTTGCGGTATAACGGTAATTGTAATATAGCGAATGAAACGAAACCTTTTCGTCCGGCTTAGGAGTTACTTCGAATTCATAATATTTCTGCCGTTGGATCGCCGCCTCCAGATTTGGCGTATGCCTCCACATCGCCGCACTCAGACCGCCGGTAAGATCGGCCGGACTCAACCCGACTTCCGAAACGTCGTCATACGGTGCCCGCGTCACCCGCGTCGGCTCCAACTCCGGTGCCTCAAAAGCCGTCGGCACACCATCCGCGTTCGAGATCTGTCCCGGCAGCAAAGGAGATTCCTCACTCGGATACCGGTAAGCCGCAAAATCCCAACCCAGCAACGGACGCCGCTCAGTCGTCGTTACGTTCACCACACTATCCCCTTCCGCCGCCAACAACAGGCGGTTTTCGCGCTGCCAGTTCCACTCGATCGTGGAAGTCGTGAAAGTCGCGCTGCTTCCCTCGCCGTGATCGCGAATTCGAAATATTCTCCAGTGGCGATCGCGTTCTCTCGGGTCGGATTCAACCGCTCCTCCTCAGGCGTTCCCGATCCCAGATTATTCCATTTCTGGGACGAAAGACTCCTGATCAAACCCGCCGGTTCGATTCCCGGGCCACGAACAATAGGTGCCGCGGAAAGTCCTTCCGCCACCGTTGTCGCCACAGTTTCCACCTGGCTTCCAGGCTGCAAGGTGGTGTCATACTCGACGACCTTTGCCCCCTGCGCGGAAAACCCCGTCATCGCCGCCCCAATGGCAAAAACCCCCAAAAAATGCCGAAACTTCACCGGCAGACCAGCGGATAGAAACCGCGAAATGCCGCCTCGAAAAGCGGACTTGAGTAACGTAATCATCGGAATAGGTGCGCTAAGCGCTCAGTTGGATCTAGGTTAAGAAAGGGCCGCCACCCGCCGGGTCGCCGGTTCAGAACAATTTCTGAACCCGATCCCGTTGGATGACTTCGCCAATTCTGATTCATCGTGATAAAGATGAATCACAACCTAGCCTTCACTTGTGCCGATCCGATTGCCTCGCCGTCACAGTCTGGTGACAATCCCCCCGCCCGAAAAATCGAGGACGCGCGCGCCTTACTCCTTGATCAAATACCCCGTCGCCAATCTCCGAAACTCCCGCACCTGCTCCTCCTCCCATTCTCCATCTCGCCCCAACTCCGCCGCCAACAACTTCGCCACCGCCGGAGCCGCCTCCATCGCCCCCCGCGCATCCCGCAACAATTCCCGCGTCCGCCTCGCCAACACATCCTCCACCGTCCTCGCCATCTCATGACGCGCCGCCCAAATCACCTGCGCCCCCGTCACCTCCGAACGCGAATCCAACCGTTTCCCCCAATCCGGATTCTCCCGCG
>CAZJCL010000504.1:0-1881 GCA_964544025.1 uncultured Opitutales bacterium
AGCCTCCAGCCGCACCGTCAATTCCGCCTGCTTCTCCTCCAAACCGATGATCTCCTTTTCCAGCGTCGCGATCCGCTTTTCATCCTGCTTTCGCGCCCGCGCTTCCGCCTGACGCTGCTCCGCCTCCAGACGTTTCTGCTCCTTGCTCTTGAACCCACTGCTCTCGGCCGCCCCCGCGCTCGCTTTCCGGTTTCCCGAATCCCGCGGAGCCTCCGGCGGCATCCCCGCCGTCAACGCCGCCCGCGCCGAAACCGCGTTCGATTTCTCCAGGTAATAATCGTAGTTGCCCGCGTAATACGTCAGATTCCCCGCGTTCACGTGGAGAACCGTTTTCGCCAGCGTCCGAATGAAATGCACGTCGTGACTGATGAAAACCAACGTCCCCTCAAACGGCTCCAGCGCGCTCACCAAAGCGTCGATACTCGACATATCCAGGTGCGTCGTCGGCTCGTCCATCAGCAACAGATTCGGCGGATCGAGCAACAACTTCACCAACGCCAGCCGGCTCTTCTCCCCTCCGCTCAACACCCCCACTTTCTTGAAAACGTCCTCCTCCCGGAACAAAAACGACCCCAGCAACGTCCGCACATTTTGCTCCGGAACCCGATGAGGCGAATCCATCGCCTCCTCCAAAACCGTGCGGTCCAGATCGAGCATTTCCACCCGCTGCTGCGAATAATACCCGACCTTCACATTCAGTCCGAGTTCGCGCTCCCCCTTCTGCACCGGCAAAACCCCGGCCAAAATCTTCAACAACGTCGACTTCCCCGCCCCGTTCGGCCCGACCAAAACCGTCCGCTCCCCCCGCTCCGCCTTGTAATCGATCCCCCGATACACCACCAAATCCCCGTAAGCGTGGTGAATGTCCTTCAGCGTGATCACCTTCAACCCCGATTTCGGCGGCTGCGGAAATTTGAAATGAATTTTCCGGTTGTCCTCCTGCGGCGCCTCGATCTTCTCCATCCGGTCGATCTGCTTCAGCTTGCTCTGCGCCTGCGAAGCTTTCGACGCCTTCGCCCCGAACCGCTTCACGAAATCCTGCAGCCGCTGAATCTCCCTCTGCTGGTTTTCATACGCCGCCAAATGCTGCTGCGCCCGCGCTTCCCGCTGCTCCAGATAGGAATCGTAATTTCCCCGGTAGCGGTGCAGCGTCCCGTGCCGTATTTCAATGATGCTATCCGTCAGCTGATTCAAAAACTCGCGGTCGTGCGAGATCATCAAAATCGCTCCCGGATATCCTTTCAGATAATTCTGAAACCACCCCAGCGACTCCAAATCCAAATGGTTGGTCGGCTCGTCCAGCATCAGCAAATCCGGCTCCATCGTCAGCAAACGCGCCAAATGCGCCCGCATGATCCAGCCGCCGCTCATCGTCCGCGCCGCCCGGTCGAAATCCGATTCCCGAAACGCCAGTCCGCTCAAAATCTTCTTCGCCCGCGGCTCCAACTCAAAACCGCCCAAATCCGCGAACCGCTCCCGCCACTCGTGATACCGTTCGTAATCCTGCTCCCCGCCCTTCTCGAACTCGTTCAACTTCGCCCGCAATTTCACGACCTCCGGACTAATCGCCGTCGCCAAATCCAGAATCGTCTCCTCCCCCACCGGCGCGCTCTCCTGCGGCAAATACCCGAGCGACACCCGTTTCTCCATGAAAATCGAGCCGTCGTCCGGTAGGTTCTCCTGCAAAATCAGCGAGAAAAGCGTCGATTTGCCCGCGCCGTTCGGACCGACCAACCCGATCCGGTCCCCGCGATTGATTTGGAGGTTCACCCCGGAAAACAAGGTGCGCCCCCCATACGATTTCGAAACCTGCGACAGCGTGAGCATAAAAACCTCTACTGTGAAACCCGCGCCCCCGGAAGCAAGCCGCATCGCCAATTC
>CAZJCL010000505.1:0-1880 GCA_964544025.1 uncultured Opitutales bacterium
TGGCGACGGGCCAATTCAGAACCTGCGAGATGGCGACTTGCATGACGAAGCGGCTTTTTCCGGTTCCCCCCTGGCCGATCACCGTGGTGAGTTGGCCGAGGGCGATGACGCCGGTTCCGAGAACGTCGATCCGGGGTGGAAGGGAGATGGTTTCCAGCTGTGCCCCGGTGAGGATCGTGAATGGTTTGGGCGGCGGATGGGCGGCGTTTTCCGCGGCGGAAAAGGCGGGATCTTCGATGGCGTTCCAGATGGCTCGCGGGGTGTTCTGGAAGGCGGGTGCCGGATGGGATGGTTTTGGAAAGTCGTTCTTCATGCGAGGTTTTCCGGCGAGAAGTGGAGGACGTTTTGACGGGTGCCGTTTTCGCGCCGGCCGCCGGGCATGCGGACGAGTTTCGCGGGATCCCAGAGGGAGGAGTCCGCGCCGAGGAAAACGGCGTGGCGGAAGAAGCGGAGTTTCGCGTATTGTGAAAGGCGGTTGACGTCATACCAGCCGTGAAGGGATTTGCCGCCGGACCAGACGACGAGGATGAGCGGCGTTTGGTCGGATTGAAGTGAGGAGAGAATCGCGGATTGTTCGCGGAGGGTGCCGCGATCAAATTCGATCACTTGGAAACGGCGGTTGCGGGTGGCGTTGTCATGACAGCGCTGGGACGTTTTGCCGGATTGGGTGATGCCGGTGAGGGCGGTCATGGGATTGGCGACGATGAATTGCATGGTGGATTCTTGGCCGCGCCAATGTTCGCGGGGTTGGGTTTGGGCGGTGCGGACGTCGGCGGCGAGGCAGAGAAGCGGCCCGGAGGGAATTTTGGATTTTGGATTTGTTATTCTGCGCCTGTCGGCTGGTAGATGTGTCGCTTCGCTCGGTAGGATTTTGGATTGGAGGGTGGGGGGAACAGGCAGGAATGCCTGTGTCACGAGGTTTGTTGGGTAGAGGGTGTCGAGGATTTGCTCGGGGGAGATTTCGAGGGGATCGAGATTGAAGAGTGGCGGATGGGAGATGCGGCGGGTCCAGGCGTCGGGATTGAAGGGAGGCCAGGGAGGGAGTTGGGGGAAGGATGAGGGTTGAGGGTTGAAGGATGAAGGTTGGTCAGGGGATTCGAAGGCGCGGGTGATGGCGCGGTCGATTTCGGGGTGGAAGTCGCGGTCGGTCCAATTGGCGGCGACGCGCTGGAGGAAGGTTCGGATTTTTTCGGGCGAGGCGTGGTGGCGGGCGCGTTTCGCGACGGTGAATAACCAGATGTTGCGGTTGCCGGGTTGGGGTTCGGCAGAGAGGGATTCGGCGAGCGATTTGGGAAGTGGGTCGAGGATGGCCATGGCGGCGGAATTTTAGATTTTAGATTTTGGATTGCTGGGTGCTCTGTTGCTTGCACGACGGAGCAAGCTGGAAGCTCGCTCCACTTTATTTGCAGTAGGTTTGGGTTTCGGTGCCTTCGGCGGCGACGGGGAGGCCGGGCATCCATTTGGGCGTTTGGGCGAGGAGGGAGGTGACTTGATCGGCGGTGATGCCGGAGTCTTCGGGAACTTCGCAGATTACTTCGTCGTGAACCGTCCAGAGAATGCGGATGCCGGCGTCGTGGATGCGAAGGAGGCCTTCTGCGAATACGTCGCGGGCGGTCGCTTGGACGATGTTTTCGGTCAGCTTACCGCCATACCAGTGGAGGCGTGGACCGCCGCGTTCGGTGGCGGCGGTGAGTCCGTCGTCGTCGGCGACATCGAAGTAGCGGATGACACGGTGGGATGGGAGGCGCATGTAGAATGTGCGGCCGACGCGGCTCCGCATGGACTTTTCCAGCGATTCCCAGAATGCCACCGTTGCGGGGTTGGCTTTGCGGAAATCGTTTACCGTGGCTTTGGCTTCGGAAAGGGAGATTTCGAGGCCG
>CAZJCL010000506.1:0-1875 GCA_964544025.1 uncultured Opitutales bacterium
TGATCCGCTGGCGTGTTTTGAGGGGGAGGGAAAGCTGAAGGGGTGAATTGCGGAAGACGGAGTTGCTGACGGTGGAGGTTTAACAAACTTGGATGGGATTCACCACGGAGTCACGGAGGGCACGGAGGCTTGGGCTCTGTTTTTTTAACCACGGATTGTAGTACAGAGGGGCACAGATGAGGCTGGAGTGAAGGGAGAAATCTTGTTCGGAAAACAAGATTGAAGGGCCGGAAGGCGAGGTAGCGCTTGGGGTGATGGCGAGTTGAAAGCTGAAACTGGAACCGCCGATTTTGTCTAACCGCAAAGAGCGCGAAGGACGCTAAGGGGGAAAAGGCTGAGGTGGGCGGGTTGTACCGCGGAACGCGGAAGGGCCTCAGGGACTGAGGCCCTCCAAGGGTGGTTGACTTTTTTAGAGCTTTTCTTCGATCAGGCGTTCGAGGGTGACGGCGTCGATGGCGAATTTGCGGATGCCTTCGGCGGTTTTCTCGGTCGCCATTGGATCTTCGTTGAGACAGAAGCGGAAGCGGGGTTCGTCCAGTTCCAGTCGCTCGATCTGGGTTTCTTTGGCTTGCTCCGGGCTTAGGCGTCGTTCCAGAAGTTCGCGGCTTGCTTCCAGTTTTTCGAGAAGATCGGGGCTGATGGTGAGGAGGTCGCAGCCGGCGAGCTGGGTGATTTGGCCGACGTTGCGGAAGCTGGCGCCCATCACTTCCGTTTTGTAGCCGAACTTTTTGTAATAGGTGTAGATTTCCTGCACGGATTGGACGCCGGGATCTTCCTGCGGCGGGTATTCCTTGCCGGTTTCTTTTTTATACCAGTCGTAGATTCGGCCGACGAAGGGGGAGATCAGTTGGACGTTGGCATCGGCGCAGGCAACTGCTTGGGCGAGGCTGAAGAGGAGGGTGAGGTTGCAGTTGATTCCTTCCTTTTGGAGGATTTCGGCGGCGCGGATGCCTTCCCAGGTGGAGGCGATTTTGATGAGGACCCGTTCGCGGGCGATGCCGCGTTTCTCGTAGCGGGAGATCAAATCGCGTCCTTTCTCGGCGATCGCTTTGGCGTCGAACGAGAGGCGGGCATCGGTTTCGGTGGAAACGCGGCCGGGGATGATGTTGAGGATTTCGACGCCGAAGAGGATCAGCAATTCGTCGCTGATCAGCTCGATCTGCTGGTGGTGCGGGAGAGAGGAGTTGCGGTTATCGGTGACGGCTTTGTCGAGGAGGTGACGATACTGCTCCATCTGCACCGCTTTGAGGATGAGGCTGGGGTTCGTGGTGGCGTCCTGGGGATGGAAGCGGCGGATCGCTTCGACGTCTCCGGTATCGGCGACCACGGTGGTCATTTGCTTGAGCTGGGCGAGTTGTGTCTGGTTGGCGGAATTCATGGATGATAGAAAATTGAGTTGTCCGTTGTAACATTTTGGAGGCAAAGCGCAAGCATCGCGGGCGGTTGCCTTACGTTACTTGAATTTCGGGGGAATGGGGTTGAGGGGAGTGGATTTCCTTCGGAAAATGTTATCGGAGAGGGCGCGGTTTATCGATTTGGCGGGCCGAGGACGTTTTTCACCTCGCGGATGGCGGTGGCGCTGTTGGGGGCTAGGAGGATGTCGGAGACTATGACTACGCGGGGGGCGCCGGCGGCGGTGACTTGGGGGAGGTTTTGGCGGTTGATGCCGCCGATGCAGAAATAGGGGAGCGGGGGATTCAGGTCGGCGACTTGGCGGACGAGGTGGAGGCCGACGGGGATGTAGTCGGGTTTTGTTTGGGTGGGGAAAACGGGGCCGACGGCGAAATAGGAGAGGATTTCGGGGCCGAGGGTGATGGCGGCTTGGGCTTGTTCCAGCGAATGCGTGGAGAGGCCGAGGAGGCGGTCGGGGCCGAG
>CAZJCL010000507.1:0-1870 GCA_964544025.1 uncultured Opitutales bacterium
CTCACTCTTACCTTTTGCTCCGGCGGGGAGGTCGATGAAGCTTGGGCTTCATCGCTACTGGTTAGGGTAAATTGAAGAAGGTTTGGGTGGTTTTGGTGGTGCGGGTGGCGAGGTCTTGGAGAGGGATTTTGAAGAGGTCGGCGGCGAAGGCGGCGGTGTGGGCGAGGTAGGCGGGTTCGTTGGGTTTGCCGCGGTGGGGGGCGGGGGCGAGGTAGGGGGCGTCGGTTTCGATCATGAGGTGTTCGAGGCCTTGGAAGAGGGCGGCTTGGCGGACTTCTTCGGCTTTTTTGTAGGTGAGGACTCCGGTGAAGGAGCCGCGGCCGCCGCGTTCGCGGAGGATTTGCATCGAGCTTTCGCCTTCGGTGAAGCAGTGGAAGACGACCTTTTCCCATGGGAAGCCGGAGGCATCGATTTCGTCGACGCATTCCTGGAAGGCGCCGCGGGAGTGGATGACGATGGGGAGGTTTAGCTTTTTGGCGATTTGGAGCTGGGCGCGGAGGGCGGATTTTTGGTGGGCGATTTCGCGTTCGGCGATTTCGGGGTTTTTGTTGAGGTGGAAGCGGTCGAGTCCGATTTCGCCGAGGGCGACGGGCGGGGTTTCGGATTGGAAGAAGGCGTGGATTTGGGCGGCGGCGTTTTCCCAGTTTTCGTCGACGTGGCAGGGGTGGATGCCGACGGTGTAGGCGATTTGGGCAGGGCGGGCGCGGGCGAGGTTTTGGTAGAGTTGCCAGTCTTCGGGATCGGTGCCGACGGAGATCATTTGGGCGACGCCGGCTTCTTCGGCGCGGGCGAGGATTTCGTCGAGGCGACCGGCGCGGTGGAAGCTTTCGAGGTGGGTGTGGCTGTCGATGAGGGCGGTCATAGGTTTTGCTTTCTTTTGTTCGGAAGAATCGTCTAGTGTCCGGGTTACGCATGACTTCACAAATCGAAAACGTTCTTATTGTAGGAACCGGTTGCGCGGGTTTGACGGCCGCGATTTATACGGCCCGGGCGAATCTGAATCCGTTGGTGGTGGAAGGGGGGCTTCCGGGGGGGCAGTTGACGACGACTTCGGAGGTGGAGAATTTTCCGGGGTTTGAGAACGGCATCGATGGATTCACGCTGATGCAGAACATGCGGAATCAGGCGGCGCGGTTTGGGACGCGGTTCAAGCAGGGGTTGATCGAGAAGGTGGATTTTTCGCAGAGGCCGTATGTGTTGCATTCGGGGGACGAGGTTTTCCGGGCGCATTCGGTGATTATCTCGACGGGAGCTTCGCCGCGTTTGCTCGGCTTGAAGAACGAGAAGAAATTGTTTGGAGGCGGCGGGGTGACGACTTGCGCGACTTGCGACGGGGCGTTTTACCGGAACATGGATGTGGTGGTGGTGGGCGGCGGAGATTCGGCGGCGGAGGAGGCGTTGTTTTTGACGCGGTTTTGCAGCAAGGTGACGTTGATTCACCGGCGGGACGAGCTGCGGGCGTCGAAGATTATGGCGGACCGGGTGTTGGCGCATCCGAAGATTTCGATGTGCTGGGATAGCGCGGTGACGGAGATTATCGAGGAAGAGAACGCGGTGGCCGGGGTGATCGTGAAGAATTTGAAAACCGGGGTGGCGCAGCGTTTGGATTGCAAAGGGATCTTCATCGCGATCGGACATGTGCCGAACACGCACGCGTTCGCGGGGGCGTTGGAATTGGATGGGGATGGGTATTTCAAAGCGGAGACGGGGAGCATGGTGAAGACGAAGGTTCCGGGCGTTTATGTGGCGGGGGATTGCGTGGATCATGTTTACCGTCAGGCGATTACGGCGGCGGGAATGGGGTGTCAGGCGGCGATCGAGGCGGAGCGGTGGTTGAGCGAGCAAAACGTGTAGGGGGATTTTAGATTTT
>CAZJCL010000508.1:0-1866 GCA_964544025.1 uncultured Opitutales bacterium
TTGCACCTCACCACCGAAATCCGCAAATGCCTCCGCTGCTCCTCCGTGCAGGTCGAAGGCGACGCCGAACACGAAGCTTACCAGATCATGGCGACGCTTCCGGTGATTCGCGGACTTCTCCGCACCGACGTCGAGGCGGCTTACCGCGGCGATCCGGCCGCGCCCAATTACGAGGAAATCATCCTCGCCTACCCGTTCGTTCTCGCCCTCGCGCTCTACCGCGTCGCCCACGTGATCTACGAACGCGGCATTCCGCTCCTCCCGCGCATGCTCACGGAAAACGCCCACCGGCGCACCGGAATCGACATCCATCCCGGCGCGCAAATCGGCTCCCATTTCTTTATCGACCACGGCACCGGCGTCGTCATTGGCGAAACCTGCACCATCGGTTCGCACGTAAAACTGTACCAAGGCGTCACCCTCGGCGCGAAATCCTTCAAGGTCGATTCCTGCGGCACGCTCGTCAAAGGCATTAAACGCCATCCCGACATCGAGGACAACGTCACCGTTTATTCCGGCGCGACCATCCTTGGCGGCGACACCCGCATCGGCGCGAATTCCGTCGTCGGCGCCAACGTCTGGCTCATGGAATCCATTCCCCCCAACAGCATCGCCTACTACAAAGGGGAAAACCTAAACATCCGCCGTCGCGACAAAAACGACCGGGTCGAAGAACACAGCAAGCGGGAATAAACAATTCCTCCTCCCCGATTCGCTCCGGAAAAATGATTTCGCGATTTTCGAATCATTTCTGATGCGGCGGCTTTACATCCGGCCATTCTCCCGGCAAATCCATTTCTTCCACGTATGAAACTCTCCTTTACGAAGATGCAAGGCGCGGGTAACGACTTCGTCGTTCTAGATAATCGGGACGGCCGTATCAGCCTCCGAACCGCCGAAATCCAGCGCCTCTGTCACCGCCGTTTCGGCATCGGCGCCGACGGCATCGTCCTGCTCGAAAAAGCGACCGGCCCCCACATGGACGCCCGGATGGTGTACCACAACTCCGACGGCTCCCGCGGCGAAATGTGCGGCAACGGCGCCCGCTGCTTCACCGCCTTCGCCATGTCCAAAGGCCTCGGACGAAAAGGCGTTCTCCGTTTCCTCACCGACGCCGGCCCGATGTCCGCCACCGCCTCCGGAAATCTCATCACCGTCGAAATGACCCCGCCCACCGATTTCCGCCTCAACTCGGAAATCCCGCTGAAAAAAGGAACCGCCATCGTCCACTATTTGAATACGGGCGTCCCCCACGCCGTCCGCTTCGTCGACGACATTTCCGAAATCGACATCCGTAAAGAAGGCGCCGAACTCCGCCGCCACAAAGCCTTCGGCCCGAAAGGCGCCAACGCGAATTTCGCCCAAGTCGACTCCGACGGACTCGTCCGCGTCCGCACCTACGAACGCGGCGTCGAAGACGAAACCCTCGCCTGCGGCACCGGCGTCACCGCCACCGCGATCGCCGCGCACCTGATCCACGAAATCCCCCGGCCCGTCCGCGTCCAAGTTGCCGGCGGACAGACGATGGAAGTCGATTTCCGTCCCGACGGCGAAAGCTTCCGCCAAGTCACCCTCACCGGCCCCGCCACCGTCGTCTACGAAGGCACCATTGAAATCTGATTCCGAAAACCGCCGCCCCGCCGGGCGGGGCTAATCCTCCTCCAGCACCCAAACGATATCGTCCGCGTCGTCGCCTCGATCCGGCCCAACAATTTGCCTCGCCTGATAGATTTCTTCCGTCCAAGCTACCTGGCCGCTTTTCCCCGACTTGAAAAACGATGTTGCTATTCAGCCGGATCGCGCGCACGGTGACGGATGAATGTTCGAGTTCGACCCCGCCAAAAGCGCCGCCAACCACGAGAAGCA
>CAZJCL010000509.1:0-1863 GCA_964544025.1 uncultured Opitutales bacterium
GAAGGCGTAGGGGACGCGGGTTCAACTCCCGCCACCTCCACCATTTTTAACCGCGGACTTCTTTGCAGGGGTTCGCTTCTTTTGAGATATCGGCTTTCGGGTTTTTCGTGTGGCACCTTCGGTGCGTTTAAAGAAGGTGGTCGAAGGGATGAGAACGGGGCCGTACGGTCCGCGACCGGTTGCGGCACGAATAATCTCGCGGGCCGCGCCGAAGAGCATGGTGGGACCGTTTACTTCCACCGCGTGCTGAAGTTTCTCCGCCGGAAAGTCCGGGTGGGCGAGGACAAATCCTACGAGTTGGATTTCATAGGTATAGGGGAGATTTTTCCCTTTCGACGCTTTTTGACGAATGGTCATCTCAATGATGAATTGTCGCTCTTTCGGCACTCCTTGAGGAACGCAGGAGTGTTCGAGTTCAAGTGCCTCCACATCGAGGTCCGCCGGTTTCTCCGGAGTGTAATCGAGCGCGGCTTCCACGCGGATGGAGGGTACGAAATAGTCGGTGAGTTGAAAGGGTGCGAGTTCCATGGAATTTACATGGCAATGGGAGTGTTTTGTTTCGTAGGAGGGCGCTCCCATGCCGATGCAAGATCGTAGACGCGGGGAGCGTTTTGTCGTCCTTGGATGAAGTGAACTATTTTGTCGCATTCGCTCAAGCGGGGCTGGCGGGCCGCGCGGAGGTCTTCCGGCGTGACGCGCTCCTCATCGAGTAGCCGGAGGAGGAGGTTGACCAGTTGGCTGGGGAATTCATGCCCGTTCTCCCAGCGGGAGAGCGATTTTTTTCCGCAGCCGATCAGTTCGGAGAGCTGAGATTGGGAAAAACCGAGGCGCTCGCGCAGGGCGCGAATGTCGGCACCGGCGAGAAGGCCCATGTAGCGAGCTTGGATTTTGTCGATTAGCGCGGTGGATTCGGCTGTCACCCGTTCTTCGCCGGTAGCGTCGGCCACCACATCGATTTCGATGGTTTCGACCTTGATCGCCGGGCGATGTTCAGTGGCGGGAATGTAGATGTCGAACGGAACTTTTTTGCTCTTGGTTTTCATTTACTGTTTTTGCGAGTCCGGGCAATCCGCTTTTCCAGATCACCGGACAGATCGACGTGCAGGGAGAACAGGTCGATGGTTATGTGGTCGGCGAAGAGTCCGATTTTGGCGTATAGCGGTTTCGGGCCGCCAAGTGGATGAGGACAGAGGAAAGCATAGACGGTCTGGTTGCCGCTGCCCGCCGGTGGCCCGGGGAGCGGCGACATGCCAACGATTTTTTCACCCAGGATGTCCGGCTTCTGAAGGGTGTCGATCAGGAGGTCGAAAGCCTGATACGTGAGTCCGAATTGTTGCCAGTCCTGCTGGGCCCGGAACGACCATCGGATGGATCCGGACTGACGGGTTTGAAGAATTCGGACGACTGCGGAGACCCATGCCCGGGGTAAGGGTTCGACCGCTTTCATTTCTAATTTTCACTCCTGAATGTTACCAATTGATACCGTTCGGTCAAGCGGTTTTTATGAAAGAGGATGACGGGGACGGTTCTATCTGTGATAGGCGGGATTGGGGCGACCTTGGGCATTCGGTTCGAGAGTTTTGAGCAGTTCATGTTGAACTGCACGAAGGTGTTCCGTTGGAGGCGGGAAGGCAACCTTTTTGGGTGCCTTGCTCTGCGGCGATTATCTTTTCGCCAGATGGATTATAGAAATGCGAAAGCGGGCGGGAACGCGAAATTTGACGTGATCGTGCGACGGTTGGCGCTTTCGGGGAGGATTCGCCTGCTATCGTTCTACCCGGATATGGGATCTTTACCGCTCGGCATTTGGGCGGTGGATGTGGAGGGCGCGGAGGAGGGGGGCGGTGGATTGGCGGTCGAGGA
>CAZJCL010000510.1:0-1860 GCA_964544025.1 uncultured Opitutales bacterium
AAAATCTAAAATCCAAAATTCACCCTTTCACCGCCTCCCGCAACGTCGTCAAAAGCGTTTCCGACGAAAACGGCTTCGGGATAAAATGCCGCACCCCCGCCGCCACCGCTTCCGCCATTTCTCCATTCACCGCGAAACCGCTGCACGCGATCAGCTTCACCTCCGGATTCATCGATTGCAACGCCACCACCGTCGCCGGCCCATCCATGATCGGCATCGCCATATCGGTCACCACCACATCGATATCGTCCATCTTCCGCGCGTACAAACCCACCGCCTCCGCCCCGTTCGCCGCCACCAGCACCCGATAGCCGAACCGCTCCAGGGTCTTCTTCGTCACATTCCGGATCGCTTCCTCGTCGTCGATGATCAACACCGTCTCCCCCTCCCCCGGCGGCAAACGCGGCGCCTCCTCCGGCTTCACCTCCGCGACTTCCGCCCCCACCTTCGCCGGCAGATACACCTTGAAACAGGCCCCTTTCCCCCGCTCGCTGTAGACGTTCACAAAACCGCCATGCCCGCGCACGATCGATAAAACCGTCGACAACCCCAGCCCCGTTCCCTTCCCCACTTCTTTCGTCGTGAAAAACGGGTCGAAAATCTTGTCCTGAATCTGCCTCGAAATCCCCGTTCCCGTATCCTCCACCCGGATCAGCACGTAGCGCCCCGGCTTCGACTCCGGACTCAACGCCGCCGAAGTCTCGTCGAAATCCACGTTCTCCAGCGCGATCGTCAACGTCCCGCCTTCCGGCATCGCGTCCCGGGCGTTCACGCAAAGATTCATCAACACCTGGTGCAGCTGCGTCGGATCCGCCTCCACCCGCCACGACGCCTTCCCCAACCGCACTTGCCAATCGATGTTCTTCGGAAACGTTTCCGCCAAAACCTCCCGCAAATCCCGGATCAAACCGCCCGCGTCCACCACCGTCCGCTTCCCGCCCACTCCCCGGGCGAAACTCAAAACCTGCGTCACCAAATCCACCCCCCGCCGCGCACTCCCGAACAACGTATCCAACAACTTGATCCGCTGCTCGTCCGTCTCCTCCGCCCGCATGAATTCCAACCCCATCAAGATCGGCGAAAGGATGTTGTTCAAATCATGCGCAATCCCGCCCGCCAACGTCCCGATGCTCTCCATCCGCTGCACCCGAAGAAACTGCGCCCGCAACTTCTTGCTCTGCGTCACGTCCGTATTGATCGCCAAAATCGACTTCGGCTTCCCCTCCGCGTCCCGCACCAGCGTCCAGCGCGCCTCCACCTCCCGAATCTCCCCGCTCTTCGAAACATGCTCCATCTCCCCCACCCATTCCCCTTTGCTCAGGGTAACTTCCGTGGCGGAAAAAAACGGCCGCGCGTCCTCATAAATCAACTCGTGAATCGGCCGCCCCACCGCCTCCGCCGCCGTCCAGCCATACAACCTCTCCGCCCCCTTGTTCCAAAAAATCACCTGGTGCGACAGGTCCCGCACCAAAATCGCGTCCTGCGCCTTATTCAAAAGCTCCGCCTGCTCCCGCACCTTTTCCTCCGCCCTCCGGTGTCCGGTCAAATCCGTGATCCCGCCGATCATCCGCCGCGGTTTCCCCTCCGCGTCCCGAATGATGAACCCCCGGTCCAGCACATACGAATACTCGCCGTCCCTTCGCCGCAACCGGTATTCGCTCGACCAGTTTTCTTTGTTCGAACGCCACGCCCGCGCCAAATCCTCCGTGACCCCCGGCCGGTCGTCCGGATGCACAAGCGACGACCAAAACTCCAACGTCGACTCGATCTCCCCGTCGTCCCAACCAAACGTTTTCCGGAACGACTCGTTCCACCAAAGCTTCCTCTCCTCCGGATTCCAATCCCAGATCGCGTCGTTCG
>CAZJCL010000511.1:0-1859 GCA_964544025.1 uncultured Opitutales bacterium
GGTCGCAGCAGCGGACGGATCGGGAGCAGGCGGATGAGCAGCGGGAAATGGAGCGGGCGCGGTCGGACGTGGGTTCGGAGCGCGCTTCGGAGTTCGGAAGTCCGCAACGTGACGCGGGCGAAACCGGTTCTTCCACCTCCTCTACAGGGACAAGCGATACGGAAAGGTCGGGTATGGGAAGCTCGGAGACGGAAAGCAATGTTCAGGTTATCGAGCCGGATGACCAGGATGAATCGCAATCGTTCGGGCGTTCGGATCGGCAGACCGAGCCGCAGGGAAGAGCGTTGGGGCGCGACGGAGAACTTCCGGGGAGCGTGAACGAAAGAGAAGACCGTCAGCTGCCGGAGGCCCGGGATGCGGAACGGCGTTCGGAGCAGTCGCAAGGGGCGCGGGATTTGGAGCGGCGTCAGGATCCGGGAGCGGAAGCTCGCCGGGAGGCCGTTGAGCAGAGCGGGCCGCAGTATGGTTCGCCGGCGCGGAATCCAGGAACTGGGGCGGCGACGCAGTCGGGGAACTCTGGACCGGTTTATCCGAGTCAGAACGGAGCCGACGCTTCGACGAGCGCCGGAGGAGCCCAGGCGGGGCAGGCGGCGGAAGCGCGATCGAACTCCGCGGGACAGCAGGGTGTGTCGCAGCAGTATGGTTCGCCGGAGCGGAACCAGCAGTCGCAATCGCGGGAGGCGAACTCTAGCGCGGCGGGCGGGCGGCAGCAGTCGCAGGACGCTTCGAGCCAGTCGGGGCAGAGCGATTCTTCGGCGGGAGAACAGCCGGACGATAGCGGCTCGGAATCCGGCGGCGGCAGCTCGCAGTCGGGTGGCGGCAGCAGTTCGCGGTAAAATGAAATGAGGCGGGCTTCTTTTGGAGCCCGCCATTTTTTTAGAAAAGGAGAAGAGCGATTATGAACAAGGTAGCGAGATTAGCGGTGATGGCGGTGGTGGCCGGAGTGGCTTGGCGGTGGCGGGGAATGCGGGCGGTGGTGCCGGCGGTGGCGGTTTTGCGGCGGTGGACCCGTTGAGCGGTTTTGCCGGTGAATTCGCGTCTGGATGCGTTTGACCGGCGGGTGGCCGGCTTCATGCGTCACTGGGGGATGGTGGCGTTGCGGATTTCGCTGGCGGTTATTTTCGTCTGGTTCGGTTTGTTGAAGCCGCTCGGGATGTCGCCGGCGCAGCCGTTGGTGCGGGCGACGGTGGATTGGATGCCGCTGCTCAGCCCGGAAATTTGGGTGGCGGTCATTGGCTGGTGGGAGGTGGTTATCGGGGTGACGTTTTTGTTTCACCGGACGGTGCGAATCGCGATCGGGTTGTTGGCGATCCAGATGGCGGGGACGTTTTTGCCGCTGGTTATTTTGCCGTCGGTGGTGTTTCAGCCGGGGGGAATTCCGTTCGCGCCGACGATGGAGGGGCAATACATTATCAAAAATCTCGTGATTATCGCGGCGGCTTTGGTGGTGGGCGGGACGGTGCGGGGGAGAGGCGATGTTTTAAATCGGGTGGGGGGCGACTGATTGAGGGAAAACTTGCGAAGGCGAGGAGAGTCGTCATTGTTGGCCGCATGAATCGCCCTCCTAAGAAGAAGAATGCCGCGGCCAAGACCGAAAAATCTGGAAAGCCTGTTGATCATGCGGCGAAGATCCGGAATCAGAAAGTGGATCAGTCGCGACTCGCGGCAAGGACCCGCGGCGGCACTGCCCGGGGAAAATAATCGCGGGGAGCAGGCGGAGGTTATTCCGCGAGGACGAGGATTTCGATTTCGCGGAATTCGACGGGGTGGCTTTCGGATTGGAGGGCGATGTAGCCGTCGGAGAGGAATTGGGTGCCGGCGGTTTCGGCGAGTTTTTGGGCGTGGGGATCGGTTTCGTC
>CAZJCL010000512.1:0-1845 GCA_964544025.1 uncultured Opitutales bacterium
TCCTCCGTGACCCCGTGGTAAATCTCATCCTACAAGTTCGGTTGCGGCCACGCCGCGCCAGGAAATCCATGATTTAAAAGCCCATCCCCAGCCTTCCGTGTCTTCCGTGTCTTCCGTGTCGAAAATAATCCGTATTCATCCCTCCCCTTCCCACTCTTCCTTCCCTTCGGCTTCCATCTGTTCCCAAACAACGCCCCCGCGCTCCTCCTACTCCCACCGCGCAAACTCCCACTCCTCCCCGCCATCCGTCGACGTCAGCACCATCCGCCGGAAAAACCGCTCCGTCTCCGACCGCTCGCCCAAAACCCGGTCGAAATAACTGAGCGACAAATAAAGATTCCCCCGCCGGTCCAGCGAAAGCTTCTGGTAATAAATGCTGTAAGTCGGCCGCTCCGGAATCACCAGCGTCCGCGCCGGACTCCACTTATCCGCCGACGCCGGTTTACTCTGATACGAAAGCGCCGCCATCTGATCCTTTCCGCCCACATCCAGATGCGGATACTTCCTCATCCCCGTCTGCCAATGCCGGAAAACCAGATGCAACACATCCCGCGCGTCGCACACCAGCGACACATACGTTTGCCCGCCCGCGTCCCGCCCCGAAACCGCCCGCCAGCCACCCGCCAAAACCGGCTCCGGCTTCGTCCATCCCGTCGCGTCATTCGCCCGCAACGAACGCAAATACTGAAAACTCTCCCCATGATGAGACCCCGTCACCACATGCAAAAATCCGCTCCGGTCCATCACGATCCCCGGCACATTGTGCGAGTTGTTCAGCGGCGGCGCGTAAGCCAGCAACAACGGCTTCGAAACCCGCCCCGTTTCCCGGTCGTAAGTCGCCACATAAGTCGGCGTTCCCGGCGCTTTCTCGTCCTCCGTCACCTCCGCCCAAACAAAATGCGTTTTCCCGTCCCGCGTCGCCGCCAGCGAAGACCCGCCCGAATGCTGCCCCAGCGAAACCAGCATCCGCGAAACCTCCACCGGCTCCGGCACCACAATTTCATCCCCCTCCCAACGCGGCTGCGTCACCGACAACCGGTTCCGCCGCGCCCACCGCCCCGGATGATCCCCCAACCGCTCCCCCACCATCAAAAACGGCGGCCCCGAAAGCAGATTATAGCCCGCGTGATGCTCCCCCGGCACCGCTCCCGACGGCAACTCCACCACCCCGAACGTCTCCCCGAGATCCGTCGAGTACAGCATCACCGTCCGCGCGCTCCGCCCTTTTTCCCGGATCCGCAAAATCGTATAAAACCGGTCCTCCCGGTCGAAAATCACCCGCACATCCATCGTCCCCGCCGCCAGCTCCGTCCGCTCGAAATCCGGAAACGCCTTTCGCAGCGCCGGCAGAAAATCCAGCTTCACCCACTCCCCATCCCGCAACGTCTGGATATGCGAAGTTTCATGAATATCACGTCCCCGGCTCCGGATATACGGCCGGTTCTTGCTATCGAAAGTCGGCACGTTCGGCGCGTATTCCGGCCGATAATCATAAAGCTCCTCCAACTCCCGGTCCGGCTGCAAAACCAACGGCAAATCCAGCGCCTCCCCCCGCGCCCCCAAAACAAAAGCACCCGCAAAAACAAAACCCAAAACCGCGCCCAAAAACCTCATGCCGCCCAGTCCCGCACAAAACCCCGCCCCCCGACAAGCCTTACCCCCGCCCAAAGTTCAAAGTCCAAAGTTGAACGTTGAACGTTGAAAGTTGAACGTTTCCCCCCTTTCCCACCTTCCCACCTTCCCACCTTCCCACCTTCAAATCTTCCCACCTTCCACCTTCTACACTCGCGCATCCACCGCCCTCATCTCCACCGCCCCCGTCGATTCATACAACCGCTCGATTTT
>CAZJCL010000513.1:0-1840 GCA_964544025.1 uncultured Opitutales bacterium
ATCGCGGCAAGCGCGCCGAAGGGAATGCTGGGGGCGGTGGTGAGCGCGTCGTTTGCGCGGAATCCGTTGCCGCGGTCTTTGAACCGGATCGCGGGCGGCTGGCTATTTCGGCGTCCGTTGCCGCGTTGGCTGGCGACGGCGGTGGTGCTGGGCGCGAATCCGCCGGAGGAACTGTGCGAGCTGTTCGGCCATGTGATGGCGCAATCGACGCCGGAAGTGCTCGGTTTTCGGGCGCGGGAGGCGCTGCGGGTGGACGTTACGGAGGATTTGCGGCGTTGCCGATTGCCGATGCTGTTTTTGAAAGGCGGGAAGGATCGGCTGATCTGGGGGCACAACACGCGCCTGGTGGAGCGGTTGCGTCCAGATTTCCGGGTGGTGACGGTGGAGACGTCGCACTGCGTGCTGCAACGAAAACCGGAGGAATCGCTGGCGGCGATCCGGGAATTCGCGGCGGAGGAGGGGGTGAAGGTGGAATGACGTTGGTGAAGAGTCCGGGATCGATTATGAAACGATTATTCAAAATGGTAGCGGTTACTTTCAGTCTTTTGGCTGTCGCCATAGGCTTTTTACACTTCGCCGGATTCCCGGTGATTCCGGGGGAATGGCTCCTCCCACGGATCGCGGATAAGGAGCAGCTCATAAGCGAGTGCCAAGAGTTGATATCCGGCTGGGAGGATGGAATGCGCTCCTCGCCTATACTGGATCGGGAAACTTATCCGCCGGAAATTGCCCGGCTGAAGCCGCGGAGTGTTCATGTTTGGGAGGATGAAGTGATTATCAGAGTGTTTACGAGGAACCGTGTTGTTTACGGTTATATTGTTCGACCCGAAGAAAATGGAATAAGGAAATTTGCCGGTGGCACGTATAGGGGGCCGGTTTAGGTATCTGGTTCGGCACGACTTTCGGATACCCCGGTATTGTTAGGATTTTCTTGAATCCGGGTGAGGTTTCCGCCGATATGCTCGGGAATGACAGCACGGAGATTTTCTCTCGTTGATTCTCATCTTGGCGACGATGGCTCCACGGGCGCCGGGGTTGTGGCGGTCGTTCGGCGGCGCGGCGCAACGAGGTTCGAAGTGGGTTGCTTCCTTGTCGATCCGGCGTGCCTGGGTGTGCGGGATGCAAGTTACGAGGAGATCGACGAGTCGGAGCTGGCGGATTTTAAGGAGCGGCTTTTCCCAAATTCCTGCGTGGAAAAGGAAGCGGCTTGGGGGCGGAAATTCGTGGAGGGCGCGGTGGCATACGCGCAGAGGCTGGGTTTTAAGCCACACCGCGATTACAAGAAAGCGGCCCGGGTTTTTGGCGGAACAAATGTGCAAGATTGTGGGGAAGAGTTCGTTTACGGCGTGGATGGGAAGCCGTTCTACATCGCCAGTCCGAGCGATTCCATGGAGAAGGCGCGGGCGATTATCCGTCATCTCGAGGTCCGTTGCGGGGAGGGAAACTTCGACTTTCTGATGGAAATCAAGGAAGATCCAGTCCACGTCCAGGTGGAGGAAATTTTGCAGCGCGGCGTGGATGGTTCGCCTCGCGCGGCCATGGAGGAATTGCGGCGGTTGTTGAAACAGTATCCTGAATCCGCCATGATTTATTTCGGACTCGGAGCGTTGTCTGGTATGGTGGACGACAACAGGAGGGCGTTGGCCTATTTGGATGAAGCGATTCGGCTTTCTCCGGAAATGCCCGAAGCCTGGTACAATAAGGGAATTGCTCACAAAAAGCTGCTGGAAACCGTTCCCATGACGGTTTCGTTGCAGAAGGCGTTGGAATTCGCCGATCCCGACCATGAATTCATTGAGAACGCGCGGGAACTCGTGGAGATGATCCGTACGATGGCCAG
>CAZJCL010000514.1:0-1835 GCA_964544025.1 uncultured Opitutales bacterium
AACGCGTGACGGCACCGAAAAAACATCCCCCGGTTGAACCATCCGCACCGCCAGACGGTCGCCCGCTTTCACCTTTTTCAAATCCGTCACCACCAAAGAACGCGCACCGGTAAATTTCGCCACATACCCTTTCGGCGCGAAATCCCTCAGTCCGACAATTTGCTTTCCGTTAAAATAACCAGCTTGCGGACGCCCGCCCACCGCGTTTGGCCAGCGGGTTTGCACAACTCCGTTTCCATCGATTTCCGTCACCGTCAACCGCGCGCCAACCAACGACTGCGGTCCCAGATCGACGATGCTTCCGCCGCTCCCTCCACCCAAATCGTAAATCCGGTAAAACTCGTTATGTGTATAACCGGAGCCGCTTTCCCCATCGAAAAGAATTCCTTCCGTTCGCAAAGCCGCCGGCAAATCGACATCGACTTTCACCCGGTTCCGCCCGTCCACACTTTCCACCGCCGTCACCTTTCCTCGCCAGGCATCCTGAGCCGCCTGCACCAAAATGCCCCCGGCGCGAAGGGCCGTTCCTTCCTGCAAAAGCATTTCCTCCACCCCACCGGAAGCCGAAAAACGAACAAATCCTCGCCCGCCGCGCAAATCCATCCCACCCGCCGAAACCGGATCCTTTGCCGTCGTCGTCGCCACGATATCCCGTCTCCCGTCGCGCAGTCGCAGCTCCAGCGCCGCCACATCCCCCGGGTCACCCGCCGTCTCCGCCGTAATCCAAACCGCATCCGCCACCGGCCAGTTCTCTCCGTCCGCCACCTCCGTCACCGAAACGAACCGGCTCCGCAACGGCGAACTTCCCTCCGCCTCCCGCCGAGCCACCACGATCGCATGATGACGTCCCTGGTTCAAAGCGGGCGACTTTCCCACAATGACCTGCTGCCCATCCGGATTCAGCATCGTCAGACGCATCTGACTCTTTCCATCTAACAAGTTCCAACGTGCCGACCATTCCCCGTCCGTCCGCGCTGATTTTACATCCCAAATAAATCCGTAACCATTCCCCGGAGGCGGACTCCATCGCGAGACGTTCTTCACCTCCTCGCCTGGAATCTTCAAATCCCGAACCTTACCCGAACTGATAATCAACCGCTCGCCCCAGCTCCGCCCTTCCGCGTCGAACGAAGCGTTCCGATACTTTTTGTCGAATCCCGCCAACGTCCAGACACCCTCCACCGGCTTCGGCGAAACCCCCGATATCGAGAATCCCTTCTCCGCCGGACCCGAACGCGGATATGGCCCCGTCCACGCGTAATCGTGCGTCTTGCCCCCGCGCACCCGGAAAATATCCAGAAAATAAAACTGATCGTCCGAGACGTCCACCTGCCAAACCGCACGCCGGTATTCCTCCGTTCCCCGCCACTGCTTCGCCCCCGACATTTCCATCAATTGCGCCGATTGACTTTCCGGACCGTCCTGCGGAACGAATGCCAGGATATCCGCCGCCGGACCGTCTTTATAGGGCGATCTTGCCGGCAAATCCTGGTTCACCGTCACCATTTTGTGCGAAATCGCCCGCGTTCCCCAGCCCCAATGATCGGGCATTCCGGAAAATCGATAGCCGTAAAGTCCCGTCAAAGACATTCCGCGAGCATAGAGAATCAAACCCATCTGATCGTCGTGACCATGCACATTGTTCACACCACCACGCATGAAAAGCGCCCGACGGTTCAATCCGTCGCCGCTCCGCAAAATCCCAATCCCGCGCGCTCCCAGCATGTCCGACTCGGTCCCGTCCAGCATTTCGGCCATCCCCTCGCCCGCTCCATCTTTCGTGCCGACCGGATTAAACCACTGGCTCATCCCAAGCAACCGCAGATGATAAAGAT
>CAZJCL010000515.1:0-1831 GCA_964544025.1 uncultured Opitutales bacterium
TACGCCCGCGCCCGCAAATCCTCCGTAGAAGCAAACCCCTCCACCACCGCCAAATCCGAAGGCAAAGTGCAGGTCAATCCCCCCGGCCCCTCCACAAAAATCTGCACCTCGAAATCATGATGCCACAAAGTCCGCATAAACGGCACCTCCACCTCGAGCTCCCCCGCCGCCTGACCAACAATCGGAAACTCAACCAAAACACCCCGCCACTCCGTCCCCCAAACCCGCGTCGCCGTATCCAACTCCTCCCCCACCAAAGTCAAAATCTCCCCCGGAGAAGTTTGCCCCGGACTGATCTCCACAATCCGCGGCTGAGCCCAAGCCGCCCCCACAAAAAACCGGACGCACACACAAACAAGGATAACAAAGGGATAACAACGCATCCGCCCAGCATCAAAAGCCCCCACCCCAAAGTCAATTCCGCCGCAGAGCAAAATTCGCCTTCGAAAGACCGTTGCCAAGTGGCCGAAAGCTCACGTAATTTAGACAAATTATGGCTAGGCAGAACCAGTCAATTGCCTCCAACGATCGGTTGAGCCACTTCGAGTTTGGGTCGTGGTTGCGAGAACTTCGGGCAGCGAGGGGTCTGGTCTTGCGGGAAGTCGCCGCGGCGGTCGCAATGGATATGGCGCATTTGAGCAAGATCGAACTCGGCGACCGGCTGCCCACGCCGGAACAAACGGCGCGACTGGCTCATTTTTACGAGATCCCCGCTTCCGAGATGGAGGCGGCGCGCGTGGCGGGAAAATTCCTCCGCGACCTGCGCGACAATCCCGCCGCTTCACGCGCCTTGGAGATCGTTCAAGAAAGCGCCGCCGCGTTCGGTGGGCAAAAGAACGGAAAAAAGACCAAGCCATGAGCGTCCAATCCCTCGCCGATCCCGAAGTCACCTTCGCCAACCTGCTCGATAAGGTGGAGGAACTGCGCCTCTTCGCTTACGCTCGCCTCGATCCCGCCCAACGAGGAGCCTTGGGACAATATTTTACCCCGGCCCCGGTCGCCTCCTTCATGGCCGACTTTTTCGACCCATTCCCGGAGGAACTTTCCGTCCTCGATCCGGGCGCGGGCGCCGGGATGCTAACGGCCGCCTTCGTTCTGCGCGCTCTCAGCCAAAGTCCGAGGCCCCGTCGAATCGCGGTTACCGCCTACGAAGTCGACCCGCGCCTGATCCCGTTTCTGCGCGAGTCGATGGCGCTCAGCCGGGAACTCTGCCGCCAGTGCGGGACGGAGTTTTCCGCCGAGGTCATCGAGGATGATTTCATCAAATCCGTCCCGCCGTGCCTCGAAAACGGTCCGCTCTTCGATGGCGGAAAGGAACGTTTCGACTGCGTCATCATGAACCCTCCCTACAAAAAGATGGCGAGCGATTCCGCCCATCGCCGCATCCTCAGCGGTTTGGGTTTGGAAACTGTCAATCTTTACACCGGCTTTCTCTGGCTGGCGGCCAAAGACCTTAAACCCGGCGGACAACTGGTTAGCATCCAGCCCCGCAGCTTTGCCAACGGCCCCTACTACCGCCCCTTCCGCAGAGCCTTCTTTGATGAAGTCAGCGCGCGCCGCGTCCACGTGTTCAACAGCCGAGCCTCGACCTTCCAAGAGGACGAAGTTTTGCAGGAAAGCGTCATTCTGCACGCCGTCAAGAAACCGCTCACGGCCCCCGTCCGAATAACCGTATCCGATCACCTCGACGATCCGCCCAAAGAACGCCTCACTCCCCGCCACGAGTTTTGCGATCCGAACGATCCCGATCTCTTCATTCACCTCGTCGCCGACAATTACGACCTGCACGTTCGGCAGCGCATGAGGCAATTCACGCAATCCCTTTCCGATC
>CAZJCL010000516.1:0-1816 GCA_964544025.1 uncultured Opitutales bacterium
AGATCGCGGCTTGGATTAATGCGCTGGGGGAGGAAGGGGAAGTTAGAAGGTAGAAGTTAGAAGGTAGAAGTAAGGTTGAAGGTTGAAGGAGGGGGGAGTTGGGGTTTGTGATGTAACGTTGGTGGGGGAATTTGTATTGGTTTGGGAAGCGGTGTGATGAAAGATGATCATCGCTTTGGGACTCGATGAAGGACGATCATGGTTCGGCGGCTTTTTCGCCGCGTTTTCAGACGACGCGGTGGACGGTGGTTTTGGCCGCGAAGGAGCGGCGGGACGCGTCGGGGGAGGAGGCGATGGCGGTTCTTTGCCGGGCGTATTGGTATCCGTTGTACGCGTTTGTGCGGAGGTCGGGGAATTCGGCGGAGGATGCGCGGGATTTGACGCAGGCTTTTTTCGCGCGGTTGCTGGAGAAGGATTTTTTGTTGCGGGTGGTGCCGGAGAAGGGGCGCTTTCGGACGTTTTTGCTGATGGCGCTAAAGCGGTTTTTGGCGAACGAGTGGCATAAGGCGCGGGCGGAGAAACGGGGCGGCGGGGCGGTGCATTTGTCGTTCGACGCGCGGGAGGCGGAGGAGCGGTACGCGTCGGAGCCGGTGGAGAGTTTGACGCCGGAGATGCTCTACGACCGGCGGTGGGCGTTTACGTTGCTGGATCGGGCGATGGCGCGGCTGCGCGGGGAGTTCGAGGCGGGCGGACGGGGAGCGGCGTTTGAGTGTTTGAAGGAGTTTTTGGCGGGCGGGGAGGATTCGTCGTACGCGGAATTGGCGGGAAAAATTGGGGTGAAGGAGGGGGCGGCGCGGGTGGCGGTGCATCGGTTGCGGCGGCGGTTTCGGGAGGTTTTTCGGGAGGAGCTGGCGGAGACGGTGACGCCGGAAAAGCTGGAGGAGGAGTTGCGGCATTTGCGGGGGATTTTGAGTTCTTAACCACGACGGAGCGGTAGCGGAGATGGCGGAGCAATTGACACGAATTCACACAAATGGGGAGCTTATGGATGAGCGCGGTTGAAGGTGGTGCGGAATTAAGCGGTTTCGGGGTCGCGCTGGTGGCACGAGGGGAATTCACCACTGAGACACGGAGGGCACCCGCGGCGAGACAAGGCGCGCCAGCGCGGCGGCGGCGGAGGTTTTGGCTTGGCTTCTGGGGGTAACAGAAGGTAGCGAAGGGCGCGAAGGCGAATGCTCTGTATTTGTTTAACCACGGAATACACCGAATACACGGAAGGAATGTGATTTTTTAGGGGTTATATTTTGAGGGCACGAGGCTTTGGCTCTGGAGGTTTAACCACAGATGGCACAGATGGGCACAGATGAAGGCGGGATTTGCGGCATGAAAATTGGGGAGAACGTTTGGGGATGGGGATTCGGGAATCATGTTCTGTATAGGGGAATCCACGCGAATGGAGGTTTTTGTTTTTCTGGTGATGTAACGTTTTTGGCGGTTTCTTTATGGGATGGGGTGAAGGAGATATTATGAAGAACCAAAGCCAGTGTCCGCGTTGTGGAAAAGAGTTGCCCGCCGATGCTCCGGAGGGAGTTTGTCCGGCTTGTTTGGCGGCGGCGTATATGCAAACGGGAACGGTGCCGGCGGGGCGGGTGGAGGCGTTGCCGGTGGCGGAGGTGGCGGCGTGTTTTCCGGAGTTGGAGGTGCTGGAGTTGATCGGATCCGGGGGGATGGGGGCGGTTTATAAGGCGCGTCAGCCGAAGCTGGACCGGTTGATCGCGTTGAAGATTTTGAATCGGGATGAGCGGGATTCGGGTTTCGTGGAGCGGTTTGCGCGGGAGGCGCGGACGCTGGCGAAATTGAATCATCCGAACATCGT
>CAZJCL010000517.1:0-1815 GCA_964544025.1 uncultured Opitutales bacterium
AGCCACAGCGCGAACCCGCTTTTTCACTTGGTAAAAAATCCGTAATGGATAGAATTCCATTCTTTATGAAAACCGCTTTGCTGATTCTGGCCGAATGTTTCGAAGAAATCGAAGCCGTCGCCGTAATCGACATTCTCCGCCGCGCCGAGATCGATTGCACGATTGCCGCTCAGCATGATAGCAAATTCGTAACCGGCAAAACCGGCATCCAGATCGTCGCCGACGAACTCTTCACCGACGCCCTCGCCGAACGCGAATTCGATCTCGTCGTCCTCCCCGGCGGCCCCGGCGTCCGTCACCTCCGCAAAGATCCCAAAGTCCTCAAACTGGCCCGCACCCAAGCCGCCTCCCAGCGGTGCCTCGCCGCCATCTGCGCCGCCCCCATCGTCCTCCAGGACGCCGGAATCCTCGCCGGCAAACGCCACACCGCCCACCCCACCGTGGCCAAAGATCTCCCTTCAAGCATCGATCAACCCGTGGTCATCGACGGAAACCTCGTCACCTCCCGCGGCGCCGGCACCGCCGTCGATTTCGCCCTCGCCCTAGTCGAAAAACTCTCCGGCCCCGAGAAATCCGCCGAAATCCGCACCGCCATCTGCGCCCCCCAAATCCAAAATCTAAAATCTAAAATCTAAAATTCACTTCTGCTTCCCCGGCGACCAACACGTCGTCCGCCCGCCCACCACCTTCCGCTCCAGCGGTTCCCCCGTCGCCGGACATTTCCCGCCCTTCCCCCAACGCTCGTGAAATAGCCATCCCTCCGGCGGATCCCGATAATCCACCCCCACCGTCTCCAACGCCACCCGCGTCACCTCCCGCGTCTCCGCCCAAACCGCCCGCCGCTCCGCCCCGCTCAAACTCCCCGCCGCCCGCCCCGGATCGATTCCCGCCCGCCACAAAATCTCATCCGCCATCCAGTTCCCGATCCCCGGAAACGCCTTCTGCATCAACAAAACCGACTTGATCGCCGCCCCTTTCCGCCGCGCCAAAAATCGTTCCACATACGCCAACGAAAACCCCTCATCCAAAATCTCCACCGGCAAATCCCGCCACCACTCCGGTGCCTCCGATCCCCGCCAAAACAACACCCGCCCAAACTGACGCGAATCCGAAAACACCAGCCCCTTGCCTCCCTCCAGCTCCAGCACCAAATGATCGTGCTTCCCCGCCACGAAATCCGCGCCCGCCGCCCAAAGTTTCCCCGTCATCCCCAAATGAATCCCCAGCCACAACCGCTCCTCCGTCCCCTCCGCCACAAACCGGAACAACAGCTTCTTCCCATGCGCCGCCGAATCCGCAAACCGCGCCCCCCGCAACCCCGCCGCCACCTTTTCCGGATCGCAATCCCGAAAAACCCGCGCCCCCGCATGCACCGCCACCCGCTTCACCCGCTTTCCCAACCCCGGATTCCACGCCTTCCGAAAAAACTCCACTTCCGCCAATTCCGGCACAGCTTCCTCCTTTTCCCCGTCAGCGACGGCAAATTTCCAGCAACCGATCAAAAACATCGACCGCCTCGATCGATTCCGGCAAATCCCCGAAATCCCCCGCCAGCACCGGCCAATCCTCCCGCTCCTCCGGCAACCTTCCATGCGATCCCTTCACCAGCGTCGCATCCAGCGGAATCAAATCCATCAACATCCGGAAACCCATCTTCTTCTTCAAAAGCTTGAACGCCGCCTTCACCTTCGGTGCCCGAATCTCCGGATTCACAAACAACTCCACCGGATCGTATCCCGGCTTCCGGTGAATATCCACGCACCGCGCGAAATCCGGCGCCTTCGCATCGTCCTGCCAATAATAATACGTAAACCA
>CAZJCL010000518.1:0-1810 GCA_964544025.1 uncultured Opitutales bacterium
GTGACGGATGTGGTGGTGATGGACGGGTTTTCGGAGGCGGATTTGATTTCGCTGGCGGCGGCGGTGGAGCGGGGATCGGAGCATCCGTTGGCGGCGGCTTTGATCGCGCACGCGACGGAGAAGAATTATCCGGTGAAGGCGGCGGAGGGTTTTCAGGCGTTTCCGGGCCTTGGGGTGACGGCGGTCGTGGAAGGGCGGGCGGTGTTGCTGGGGAACCGGGATTTCATGTCGGAAATGGGGATTTGGGTGGAGCCGGTGGAGGGGGAGATGGAGCGGTTGGAGGCGGCGGGAAAAACGGTTTTGCTGGCGGGTTGCGGGGAGGATTTGATGGGGATTGTGGCGGTGGCGGATACGGTTCGGCCGAACGCGAAGGAGGCGATCGCGCGGATGCGAAAGATGGGATTGGAAGTGGCGATGGTGACGGGAGACAATCTGCGGACGGCGTTGGCGATCGCGGAACAGGTGGGAATCGATGAGGTGATGGCGAATGTGCGGCCGCACGAGAAGCTGGAGAAAGTGCGGGAGTTTCAGGAGGAAGGGGCGAATGTCGCGATGGTGGGGGACGGAATCAACGACGCGCCGGCGCTGGCCCAGGCGGATGTCGGTTTCTCGATCGGGAGCGGATCGGATGTGGCGTTGGAGGCGAGCGATGTGACGCTTTTGAAGAACGATCTGAATGGCGTGGTGGCGGCGATTCAGGTTTCGCGGCGGACGATTCGGACGATCAAGCAGAATTTGTTTTTCGCGTTTGTGTATAACGCGTTGGGGATTCCGTTGGCGGCGGGTGTTTTTTATCCGTTTTTCGGATGGTTGCTGAATCCGATGTACGCGGCGGCGGCGATGGCGTTGAGCAGCGTTTCGGTGGTTTTGAACAGCTTGCGGTTGCGCGCCGGGCGGTAGGGCGGGGGCGGTTGGTGGTTATTCCAAACGCGGCAGCGGAAGAAGATTTTAACCACGAATAAACACCAATCCACACGAATTTTTTTTGGGTTGTTGGTTATTCGAGGATTACGCGGACGCGGAGGAAACGGGCGGGGTGGGAAGCGGTGGGTTCGTCGCGGATGGTGACGATTTCGGTGGGGCCGGCGTCTTCGACACGGATGGTTTCGGGAGCGGCGAGCGGTTTCCAGGCGTGGAGATCGGTGGAGCCTTCCACGATGTAATGGAGATCGGTCGCGTCTTTGCGGCGATGGAAAGTGATCGTGAGGCTGGGATCGGTGCCGCTGGCGGTGGGACTCCAGGATTGGCCGGGTTTGGGGAGTTTCTTTTGGTCCGGGGTGGAGGTGTCGATTCCGAAGGCGTAGCGGAGGAGGTTCGGGATGCCGAGGCCGACGGGATCGGCGGTGGGGGCGGATTCGGCGGCGGGGAGAGATTGTTCGGCGATCCAGTTTTCGTAGTTGGACTCGATTTCGGCGGGGAGGGAAACGTCGCCGTGGAGGCGGGCGATCCGGTTGCGGGAAATGCCGTCGACTTCGAAGAAGCGGCCGCCGATGAGGACGGAGCCGTCGTGTTGGAGAGCGACGGGCCAGACGAAATCGCTGGCACCGGTGCCGGGATCGAAGGCGGTGTCGAGGTTTCCGTCGCGGGTGAGGCGGGCGATTCCGTTGCGGGAAAGGCCGTCGAATTTCGAAAACCAGCCGGCGGCGAGAATTTTTCCGTCGGGTTGGCGGGCGAGGCTCCAGATGAAGTCGTCGGCTCCTTCGATGGACTCGAAAGCGGGATCGACTTCTCCGGCGGCGGTGAGGCGGACGATTCGGTTGGCGGGATTTTCGTTGAAGGAGGAGAAGGAACCGGCGGCGACGATTCCGCC
>CAZJCL010000519.1:0-1808 GCA_964544025.1 uncultured Opitutales bacterium
AAATACGACATCCCCGTCCACGGCATCCGCCTCGACAACGTCGCCGCCCTCCACGAAAGCCCCGTCCGCCTCCTCGCCGATTCCGAAAGCGCCGCCTCCCCGTCCGCCTCCATCCGCCTCCAAATCGGCGACGAACAAATCTCCGTCGAAAACACCGAAACCGCCCGCCTCCTCGAACGCCAAATCATCGCCGCCGAAGGAGCCATCGGTCCCGACGTCCTCCACGCCACCGGCGAAAACTCCGCCCCCTTCTCCGCCAACGCCGACACCTCCTGGACCACCGGCGAAAAACGCGTCCTCTACCTCCGCCTCGATTTCCCCGATCTCCCCGGCGAACCCGTCAGCGCCGATTCCGCCGCCGCCGCCCTCGCCGAAGCCGACGCCTTTTTCCGCGAAAACTCCGGCCAACGCACCTCCCTTTCCCCCACCGTTCTCCCGCAAACCCTCCGCCTCCCGCAAACCGCCGCCTGGTATCGCGAGACTGGCTATCTCCAGCTCCGCGACGACGCCATCGCCGCCGCCCGCGAATTCGACCGCCAAAACGGCACCGCCAACGACTTCAACCCCGACCACCACGATCTCCTCGTCCTCGCCTTCAAACCCGTTTTTCCCGGCTGGGGCGGACGCGCCGCGGTCGGCGGTCGCGACGTCTGGCTCAACGGCCAATTCGACGCCGGCATCACCACCCACGAAATCGGCCACAACTACGGCGTTTTCCACGCCAACGCCTGGGAACCGTCCGGCAACAATCCCGCCGGAGACGGCCGCCACCTCGAATACGCCGACCGTTTCGACGTCATGGGCATCAGCTCGAACGTTTTCGGCGGCCAATTCCGCAACGGCCATTTCAACTCCTGGTTCAAAACCTACCTCGGCTGGCTCGCCCCCGAAGAATCCCTCGAAATCGCCGAAAACGGAATCTACCGCCTCCACCGCCACGACCACCCGGATTCCGCCGGCCTGCAAGCGATCCAAATCCGCATCGACGAAAACCGCTCCTACTGGCTCGGCGTTCGCGGATTGTTCGCCGGAAACCAATGGCTCAACAACGGCATCGAAATCCGCCGCGCCCACACCGTTTCTCACCTCATGAGCAGCCAGGGCAGCCAGCTCCTCGACATGAACCCGAAGTCCCCGCACGGCTTCGACGACCATCCGCTCCCGGTCGGACAAACCTTTTCCGATCTCGAAAACGGCATCACCATCCGCGCCATCGCCTCCGGAGGAGAAGGAGCCGCCGCTTACGTCGACGTCGAAATTTCCCGCGGCAACAACGCCGTTCCACCCGCGATCCTCGCTCAGCCGGAATCCCAAACCGGGGTCGCGGGCGGATCGGTCGCCTTCCGCGTTTCCGCCTCCGGAACCTCTCCCCTCAGTTTCCAATGGCTCAAAAACGGCGTCGAAATCCCCGGCGCCACCGAGAGCGTTCTCCGTCTCCACAACCTCAGCCAAACCGACGCCGCCGAATATTCCGTCCGCCTCTCGAATTCCCGCGGTTCCCTCCACAGCGACCCCGCGACTCTCACCGTTCTCCCCGCCAACGCCATCCGTCCCGGCAGCGTCGATCCCTCCTTCGATCCCTTCGCCGGACCCGACGGACCCGTCTACGCCATCGCCACGCAACCCGACGGCAAAATCCTCATCGCCGGAAACTTCACCCGCGTCGCCGGAATCAGCCGCAACCGCATCGCCCGCCTCCACCCCGACGGCAGCCTCGACACCGGTTTCGATCCCGGCAGCGGATTCGACAACGTCGTTTGGAATCTCACCCTCCAACCCGACGGAAAAATTCTCGCCGGCGGCGTCTT
>CAZJCL010000520.1:0-1804 GCA_964544025.1 uncultured Opitutales bacterium
CACTACTGGACACGCATTTGGCGGGCTTTGGCTCGGGATTTTTTAACCACGGACTACACGGAATACCCGGAAAGGGGAGGGGGGGATTTGAAGAGGAATTAGGAAGGCGGGGATGGAGGAGGAGGATTCTTAACCACGACGGAGCGAAGCGGAGATGGCGAAGCAATGGACACTAATGACACGAATTTTGGGAGGCTTTGGCTTGGGGGGACTTTTAACCACGGACGGAGCGAAGCGGAGATGGCGATGCAATACATGGAAGGAGTTGGGTTTTGGATAAGGTGAATTTTGGGAGGTTGGGATTCATCGGACAAGGTCCGATGCTACGGGGAGTGGGGTGGGTTTTTTTGGTTTGGATGGGGGTTTTTGTGGGGAGTTTTGCGGGGGCGGGGTTGTTGGGGGATCGGGAGTTTTTTGGGGAGATCGATTTGGCGTTTCCAGGGTTGGGGGAGGTGAAGCGGGCGGTGGAGGCGGGGGATTTTGAGCGGGCGAAGGGGGAACTCGCGGAGTATTACCGGGGGCGGGAGGGGAAATTTTTTCCGTTCGATCCGGGGGATCCGGTGGGGGAGGGGATGTCGGCGCGGAGGTTGCGGATGGCGGGAGAGGCGCTGGTGAACCGGACGGGGGAATTCGGGCCGGAGGTGTGGACGGAGGAGGGGCGGTTTCGGTGGACGGAGGCGCGGATGCGGATGAAGGAGCGGACGTATTTTTTCGAGGGGTTTGGCCGGGCGGCGGCGTTGGAGGAGGGGGATCGGGTGGCGGTGGCGTTGATGGGATTGGCGCGGGATTTTGTCGAGGAGTATCAGAGCGGGCCGGAGCGGACGGGGCAGATGTGGTCGTCGATGAATGTGGGGATTCGGATGCGGTCGGGGTGGCCGGTGGCGTTTTTGTCGTTGGCGGATTCGGAGGCGGTTTCGGATGAGGATTTGGTGCTGTTTTTGAAGTCGGTTTGGGATCAGACGAATCATTTGCGGGGGAACGCGAGCGAGACGTCGAATTGGCTGACGTTCGAAATGGCGGGGCTTTATTCGTCGGGGGTGCTGTATCCGGAATTTCGGGACGCGGAGGATTGGCGGCGGATTGCGAGCGAGACGGCGGTGGCGGATTTGGAGCGGGGTTGGTTGCCGGACGGGATGACGGTCGAGCTGACGCCGGGGTATGGGAAGTATTTCACGAATTATTTCCGGATTTACGATTTGGCGAAGTTCGCGGGGCGGCTGGACGAGTTTGGGATGCGGGATTATCCGGGGAGGACGGAGCGGCTTTTTGAGGCGTATTTGAAGGGGATGGCACCGGATCGTTTTGCGCCGGCAACGAATGACAACGGGCCGGCGGATGTGCGGGGGATTTTAGAATCGGCGTTGGCGTATTTTCCGGAGCGGGCGGATTTTCGGTGGGTGGCGACGGATGGGGAGGAGGGGGAGGAACCGGGTTTTGGGTCGGCGGTTTTTCCTTATGCCGGTTTTGCGGCGATGCGGAGCGGGTGGGAGCGGGAGGCGAATTTCGGGTATTTCGATTTCGGGCCGGTGGGGTATCGGCATGCGCATCAGGACAAATTGAGTTTGTCGGTTTGGGCGTTTGGGCGGCAGGTGCTTTTCGATCCGGGGCTGGTGGGTTACGACGAGACGGATCCGCTGGTGAGTTACGCGCGGGATTCGTTTTCGCATAATACGGCGGCGGTGGATGGACGTCCGCAGCGGCGGCCGTGGTATCAGGCGCCGCATCCGCGGAATATGCCGTATCGGGAGTTGGAGGATTTCCGGTGGGAGAGCGGGGCGGATTTCGATTTCGCGGCGGGGGTTTA
>CAZJCL010000521.1:0-1801 GCA_964544025.1 uncultured Opitutales bacterium
AAACAGCGACGAATCAATTTCGCGTCACGTTTTTGCTCCGGACGGTGCCGGGACCGCCTTTTTCGGTGCAGAATTATCTGCTGGCGCTCGCCGGGGTTCCCTTTGCCATTTATCTTCCGGTGTCCTTGCTCGGACAAGGGCTGATCGCGTGCGTCGTGATCGTTTCTTCCGGCTTGTTGACGCGGCATGTCGAGCCGTGGGCAATCATCTCCGGGGCGCTGGTGGTAATCCTGCTGGCGGGAACGGTCGGCACGATTTTCTTCAAGAGGAGGGGTGGGGAATTTTAAAGGGGAATTTTAGATTTTGGATTTTGGATTGGAAGAGCCGGTTTTCTTGCAGTGGGGTTGAAAATTAATCATAATCTTGATCTTTCCCGGCAGTTGCTGGGATGAATACAACACGCATGAGCCAATCTTTAAAAACCGAATTGAAGCAGATGATCGTGGAAACTCTCAATCTGCACGACGTCGATCCGGCGTCGATCAAGGATGACGAACCGCTTTTTGAGTCGGGGCTGGGGCTGGATTCGATCGATGCTCTGGAACTGGTTTTGAGTTTGGAGAAGCGTCACGGCGTGAAAATAGCGAGCAGTGAAGAATCCCGAAAGGCGCTGGCGACGATCGACACGCTGGCTGCCTTTATTGAGGAAAAGAAATCCGCCTGATCGACATCCGGTGTCTGTTTTTGCCCCACATTCGACGGAAGATTCGACTCGCGCCGGACTGGAAGCGAGCGGTTGTTTGACGGCTCTGGGCGATGCGCGGTCGACCTGGGAGGCGCTTTGTGAGGGACGGTCGGCGTTGCGGGCGGTTCCGGTTCGCGGGGAAGAAGGCGGCGAAAACGTGCCGCTGGCGTTGCGCAGTGAAATGGTTTGCCGGCAGCCGCAGCGGTGGATGGAGGATCTTCGCGATCTGGCGAAAACCGCCGATGCCTTTGCGCCGTGGGGAAATCCGGGTTTTCCGGTGATTTTGACGAGCAGCAATTTTTCGATCGAAAGCTTGTATGCGATCCGGGTTTTGGGAGCGGAGGGGAATCATGCGGATTGGGGAACTTTGCATGGTTGCGGCGAGCTTTTGCGGCGAACGTTCGGCTGGGGGCCGGATCTGCGGATACTTTCGCACGCGTGTGTTTCGGCCGCGCTCGGTTTGCGACTGGGAGGGCGAATGCTCCGGAAAGGAATGGCGGAGAAAGTTCTGGTGTTCAGTTTCGATTATCTGAGTCCGTTTGTCGCGGCGGGTTTTCATTCGTTGAAGATCCTGAACGGGAATTTTCCGCGTCCGTATCATGACGGGGAGACGAGTTCGGTCGGTTTGGGCGACGGAGCGGGATTTGCCGTTTTGACCTCGGAGGCGGCACCGTTTTCGCTTTCCCATCAAGTTTGCTGGAACGAGATGTACCACTTGACGGGGAACGATTCGTCGGGTTCCGGATTTGCCCGGCTCGCGGAAGAATTGGCGCGGGGATTGGGCGGTCGGCGGGCGTGGATTCGAGGGCATGGAGCGGGGACGCTGGATGCGGGGCGGATGGAGTGCGAGTCGTGGAAACAGGTCTTGCCGGATGCGCCGCTGGTGGCGTGGAAAGGCGGAATCGGGCACACGCTGGGAAGTTGCGGGGTGGTGGAATTGGCGATAGCGGCGGTGGCCTTGCGGGAAGGAAAAGCGCCGGGAACGGTGGGGTCGGAGGGGCCATTTTTTTCGGATCAGGTGGCTTCGGAGTCCTTCGCGATTGCGGATTACGATGCGGCGATTTTGACGGCAAACGCTTTTGGAGGAGCCCACGCGGGGCTGATTTTGTCGCATGA
>CAZJCL010000522.1:0-1793 GCA_964544025.1 uncultured Opitutales bacterium
GCTCGGGGGGAATATTACGCAGCGTACGGTGGATGGGGTTCTGGTTTCTAGCCGCGACGGAGCGAAGATGGCGAAGCGATGGGTGCGAGTGGGGGATTTTGTTAATTGTGGAACGACTGAATACGGGGAGAGGGGCGGTTTTATTTGGGTGTATTTGTGTTTATTTGGGGTTAAGAATTTGAGGTATGGAAAGATTTGTTTTGTTGGGGGTGCTGGGGGTTTTTGTGGTTTTGGGGGGCGGGTGCGGGGGTGGGGATAGGGAGGCGGGGGCGCCGGAGGCGTTTGTTTTTGCGCGGGGGAGCGATGCGCAGAAATTGGATCCGGCGGATGTGGACGATGGGGAGAGTGTGAATACGTTGGCGCAGATTTGTGAGGGGTTGGTGCGGTTTAAGAGCGGGACGCTGGAGGT
The DNA here is from genome assembly GCA_964544025.1 of uncultured Opitutales bacterium. Taxonomy (GTDB): domain Bacteria; phylum Verrucomicrobiota; class Verrucomicrobiia; order Opitutales; family T3Sed10-336; genus CAZJCL01. Next base: position 410 of record CAZJCL010000522.1, read on the forward strand.
GGAGCCGGCGCTGGCGGAGCGGTTCGAGATTTCGGAGGATGGGTTGACGTATACGTTTTATTTGCGGGAGGGGGTGCGGTTTCACGATGGGACGGCGCTGGACGCGGAGGCGGCTTTGTTTTCGTTTGAGAGGCAGATGGATCCGGAGCATCCGGGGCATTTGCCGGGGTCGAATTTTCAGTATTGGAATTATTTATACCAGGAAATCGAGCGGGTGGAGGCGGTGGGGGAGATGACGGTGCGGTTTCATTTGCGGGAGCCGAATGCGGCGTTGTTGCGGTCGTTGGCTATTTTTCCGGCGTATTTGGTGAGTCCGGCGGCTTTTGAGGAATTTGGGGCGGAGGCGGTGCGGAATCCGGTGGGGACGGGGCCTTACCGGTTTGTGCGGTGGCTGCCGAACGAGTCGATTTTGCTGGAGCGGAATGACGATTATTGGGGGGAGAAGGCGGAGTTTGCGCGGCTGGTTTTTCGGGTGGTGCCGGAGAATACGGTTCGGGTGCTGGAGTTGCAGACGGGGCGGGTGCATGGGATCGATGGGGTGCAGCCGGCGGAGTTGGCGGGGCTGGAGAACGATTCGCGGTTTGAGATTTACCGGGAGCCGGGGATGAATGTGGGGTATTTGAGTTTCAGTGGGTTTTCGGATCGGTTAAAGGAGGCGGAGGTGCGGGAGGCGATCGGGATGGCGATCGACCGGGAGACGTTGGCCGAGGTGGCGCTGGATGGGACGGGGCGGGTGGCGGAGTATCCGTTGCCGCCGGGATTTCCGGGCGCGCCGGAGAATCCGGATGTCTTGCCGTATGATCCGGAACGGGCGCGGGAGATTTTGGCGCGGTTTCCGGAGGTGACGGAGAGGCCAATTACTTTGCACGCGATGACGGCGCCGCGGGCGTATTTTCCGGATTCGGTGCGGGCGGCTTCGTTGATCCGGAGCGATTTGGAGCGGGTGGGGTTACGGGTGGAGATCGTGGCGCGGGATTTTAAGACGCATTTGGATATTTTGCGGAACGGGGAGTATGAAATGGCGTTGATCGGCTGGATCGGGGACAACGGGGATCCGGATAATTTTCTGAGTCTGTTTTTCGGGAGCTGGGCGGCGGAAAAGGGATCGGCGACGAATTTCTCGTTTTATGAGAATCCGGAGATGGACGCGCTTTTGTTGGCGGGGCGGCGGGAGACGGACGCCGAAAAGCGGCAGGAGATTTATGAGAAGGTGATCGGGATTTGGCGGCGGGATTTGCCGATCGTGCCGCTGGTTCACGGGGAAAATATCGTGGTGATGCGTTCGGAGGTGGAGGGGTTTCGGTTGCAGCGGACGGGGGATTTGCGGTTGAGGATGTCTTGGGAGGAAGAGTGAGAAGGTGGGAAAGTTTGAAGGTGGGAAGGT
>CAZJCL010000523.1:0-1792 GCA_964544025.1 uncultured Opitutales bacterium
GTCGACGACGAGGAAGGTCCGCGGCAGTCGATCCGGATCGTTTTCCAACAGGAATACCACGTCCTCCTCGCTTCCGGCTTCGAGGAAGCGCTCGCCCACGCCCGCGCCCAACCAGTCGATGTCGCCGTCCTCGACATCCGGATGGTCGGCCACTCCGGCATCGAAGTTCTCCAGATGCTGAAGGAGATCGATCCTTCCATCGAGGTGATCATGCTCACCGCCTACGAAACCCTCGAAACCGCCCGCCAGGCCCTCCGCTTCGGCGCCCGCGACTACATCGGAAAACCGTTCGACGTCGAAACCCTCCGCCGCGCCGTCGCCAACGCCATGATGCACCGCAAAATTTCCGGCCGCATCCACCAGGTCGAAGACGAGCTGATGCGGATCTCCGGAGAACTCGCCGAAACCGTCGCCCGCGAAGACATGACCCGCAGCATCAACGAGGTCTACGCCGGCATTCTCCACGACATCAACAACCCCCTCACCATCGTCAACTGCTTCCTCGACATCGTCATGGAGCGCGTTTCCTCCACCGACGTCCTCGGCACGCCCGAAGTGCGGCAACTCCGCGATCAACTCGCCACCATTTCCCGGCAAATCAAAATCTGCTCCGAAATCTCCAGCCGCCATCTCGACTATCTCCGCCGCCCCAGCAACACCACCGCCTCCTCCCTCAACCTCGTCCTCCGCGATCTCAGCGAACTCATCAAAGTCCACCCCATCATCCGCTCCGGCGATATCCAGGTGGAACCGCTCGAAAACGACGCCGAAGTTCCCCTCAGCAGCGCCGAGCTCACCCAAATTCTCCTCAACCTCATGATCAACGCCCTCCAAAGTTCGGGCGACACCCAAGCGATCCGCGTTTCCGCGAAAATCCATCGCGAACCAGTCCACCCCTCCATTTTCCGCGACGCCCCCGGCCAAGTCTTCCTCCACGCCGACACTTTTCGCAACCAGCCCCCGTTCGTCAGCGTCACCGTCCAAGACCAGGCGGGCGGAATTCCCGGCAACATCGTGCACGAAATCTTCGAACCGTATTTCACCACCCGCTCCCGCGACAAAGGAACCGGCCTCGGCCTCTCCATCGTTTCCAAAGTCGTGAAATCCGCCCAAGGCGCTCTCCATCTCGAATCCGTTCTCGGCCAAGGCTCCTCCTTCACGATTTTCCTCCCGTGCCATAACGGCCACTGAGCCTCCGCCGCGCCTCCGCTCCGCCGCCTCCTCAGCGCACGCATCTCATCGCGCGGGATCACTCCCGGCCAGCAACTTCCGGCTCTTCCACGTCCTCCGCGATCCTCTCCGGAAGCGTAAAGAAAAACGTCGCCCCCTTCCCCACCACCGCCTCCGCCCAGATCCGCCCGCCATGACGGTTCAGGATCCGCTTCACCGTCGCCAGCCCCACTCCCGTTCCCTCGAATTGCGACGCCCCATGCAACCGCTGGAACGGCATAAAAAGCTTCTCCGCGTGCTCCATATCAAAACCCGCGCCATTATCCCGCACGTAAAAAACCCGCTCCGCCCTCTCCCGCCGCGAACCCACCTGAATCCGCCCCGTCTCCACTTCCGACGTAAATTTCCACGCGTTCCCCAACAAATTCTGCAACGCGATCCGCAACAGGTTTCCGTCCCCCGACGCCGTCATTCCCGGCTCCACCTCGATCCGCACCTTCCGCCCCGGCTCCATCCGCTCGAAATCCTCCAAAATCCCCTCCACCAGCTCCGTCAAATCCACCGCCTCCCGCTTCATCTGTTGACGCGTCACCCGCGAAAGCATCAGCAAATCCTCGATCAA
>CAZJCL010000524.1:0-1787 GCA_964544025.1 uncultured Opitutales bacterium
TTTCGTTTGTGGCGGTGGACGAGGCGCATTGTTTGTCGCAGTGGGGGCACGATTTCCGTCCGGATTATTTGCGGGTGGGGAAGGCGCTGGAGAAGTTGGGGCGTCCGCAAGTGGCGGCGTTTACGGCGACGGCGACTCCGGAAGTGCGGGCGGATATTTTGACGCATTTGGCTTTGCGGGAGCCGGCGATGTTTGTGACGGGGTTTTCGCGTCCGAATCTGCGGCTGGGGGTGCGGCAGGTTTCGGGGGAGGCGGAGAAGTATAGCCGGTTGCAGAAAATTATCCGGGAGCACGGGACGGGGATTGTGTATTGCGCGAGCCGGAAGCGGGTCGAGGAGGTGAGCCAGAGTTTGGCGGCGGAGGGATTGTCGGTGGTGGCGTATCATGGAGGGATGGATGAGATGGCGCGGACGGCGGCGCAGAACGCGTTTATTCGGCGGGAGAAGGATGTGGCGGTGGCGACGAACGCGTTTGGGATGGGGATCGACCGGGCGGATATCCGGTTTGTGGTGCATTTCGAGGTGCCGGGGAGTATCGAGGCTTATTATCAGGAGGCGGGGCGGGCGGGGCGCGATGGCGGGAGCGCGGTTTGCGAGTTGTTTTTCAATTTCGCGGATACGCGGATTCAGGAGTTTTTCGTGGACGGGAATAATCCGTCGCGGGAGCTGTTGCTGGAGACTTACGAGATGTTGCGGCGGATGGCGGGGACGGATGGCGAGGTGGCGATCGGGATTAACGAGTTGGCGGAGATGATGGGGACGGGGACGAATTCGATGGCGGTGGGGACGTCGTTGTCGATTTTGCACCGGCAGGGATTTGTGGAGCGTCACGATATTCCGGGGAAACGGGTTCGGGGGACGCGGGTGGTGGATATGGCGAAGCCGGGATACGCGCTGAAGTTGGATACGGCGGCGATGGAGGAGAAGGAGCGGCGGGACCGGGGGAAGTTGAAGGCGATGGTGGATTTCGCTTATGCGCGGCGGTGCCGGCAGCAGTGGATTTTGGATTATTTCGGGGAGGCGGAGGCGCCGGTGTGCGGGAGTTGCGATTGTTGCGGGGAGCGGGATGGGGAGCCGTTGCGGGAGGGGACGGCGGCGGAGCAGATTATCGCGCGCAAGGCGTTGAGCGGGGTGGCGCGGATGTCGCGGCGGGTGGGCGGGGTTTGGATTCCGCGGTTTGGGCGGGGGAAGATTATTCAGATGCTGTTGGGGAGCCGGTCGCGGGAGATTTTGGAGGCGGGGCTGGATCAACTTTCGACTTACGGGCTTTTGAAGGCGGAGGGGAGCGCGTATGTGACGGCGCTGTTTCGGGAGTTTGAGCAGGCGGGGTTGATCGCGGTGGAGGTGGGGGAATTTCCGCTGGTGACTTTGACGCGTCAGGGGGAGGAAGTGATGAAGGCGGAGCGGGTTTGCCGGCTGGTTTGGCCGGGGGCTGGAGGAGCGGGAGGGGGAGATGGGGCGAAGGCGAAGGCGAAAGCGGCGAGTTTGGCGGATGGTCCGGTGGCGTGGCCGTTGAAGCGGGAGGACGAGGCGTTGTTCGAGGCGTTGAAGCGGAAACGGAATGAGATCGCGGCGGCGGCGGGGGCTCCGGCGTATACGGTTTTTCCGAATCTGACGTTGCGGGCGCTGGCGTATGCGAAGCCGTCGGAGGCGGAGGAGGCGAAGGATTTGCCGGGGATCGGGCCGTATAAGGCGCGGAGGTATTTGCCGCCGTTGTTGGAGGTGATTCGGGGGTTTGGGGGGTGACGAGGGAGGGATGAAGAAATTTTGACCAAAGATGGGCCTAGC
>CAZJCL010000525.1:0-1782 GCA_964544025.1 uncultured Opitutales bacterium
CCCGCTTCATCTGTTGACGCGTCACCCGCGAAAGCATCAGCAAATCCTCGATCAATTGCCCCATCTTTTTCGCCGACAACCGGATCCGCCGCAAAAAATCCTGCCCCTCCTCATCCACCGCCCCCTCGTATTCCGCCAGCAAGATCTTGCTAAACCCGTCGATACTCCGCAACGGAGCCCGCAAATCGTGCGAAACCGAATAACTGAACGACTCGATCTCCTGCAACGCGTTCCGCAACTCCGACGTCCGCTCCTGCACCCGCTGCTCCAGATAACGGTTCAGCCGCAAAATCTCCTCCTCCGCCTCCCGCGCCGCCGTCACATCCATCACCACCCCCAACATCTGCGACACCTCCCCGCCGACCTCGCCCGGAATCTTTCCCCGCAAATAATAATGCCGCATCGAACCGTCCCGCAGCATCACCCGAAACGTCAGATCCAAAATCCGCTTCTCCTCCAACACCGCCCGGCCCGCCCGCTCCACCCGCCTCCGGTCATCCGGATGAACCGCCGCCTGGATCAGATCCGCCATCTTCAGCTTCGTTTTCCCCAATCCCAAAACCTCGAAAACGCGCCCCTCCACCTCGAATTCCCCCGTTTCCAAATCCAGCGTCCACGTCCCCGTCTGCGAAGCCTCCATCGCCAGCCGCAACCGCTCCTCGCTCCTCCGCAGCGCCACCTCTTTTTTCCCCAACTCCTGCAACATTTCGTTAAACGCGTCCGTCAAATCCCCCACCTCGTCCCGCGATTGCTTCCGCGCCCGCAAACTAAAATCGTGCTCCCGCGAAACCCGCCGCGCCGTCCCCGCCAACTCCACGATCGGATTCGAAACCGACCGCTGCACAAACATCGCGATCACATACGACGCCCCCATCGCCACCGCCACCACCAGAAACACCACCAGCGAATCCCGCAGCAAACGCTCCCGCAACATCGTCAATTCATACGAAATATAAATCGTTCCCCACTGCATCCCCCCCTCCGTCACCGGTTGATACAGATCGAAAAAACCGCCCCGGAATCCCTCCTCCCTCTCTTCCGGCAACCTCTCCAGCAAACCCTTCTCCAGCGCGTCCTCCGGATACGCCACGAACAACCGGCCCTGCGTATCGTAAAGCGCCGCCACATGCACATACCTCTCCGCCCGCAACGAAGCCAGCACCCGCTCCCCGTCCACCGGATCGTCGAACGCCAGCGACGCCGCGCTATTGAACGCGATCGCCCGCGCCAGTGTCTCCACCGCCTGCGTTGCCACCTGCCGCATCGACAACGCCTCGAAAATCAGGATCACCACCGTCGCCAGCAACAACACGATTCCGCACGTCGTCACCACCAAGCGAATCAATTTCTGGCGTATCGGCAGTTGTGAAAATTTCATCGTCCTTCTCGGCCCGGGAATTTCGACCGTCACCAAACACCCAGCGATTCACGCGCCAAACCCGGAGGCCTTTCCGTTAAGGAAAAACCCCCGGTTTTATCGCACGAAACCGCCCCCCTGACAATCCCGAAACCCCACCCCTCCCACCTCCAAACTTTCCCACCTTTCCACCTTCAAACCTTCCCACCTCCAAACTTTCCCACCTTTCCACCTTCCCACCTTCCTGACTCCTAACTCCTAACTCCTGACTCCTGAATTCTAACTTCCAAACACCAACACCCCGTCCTCCACCCGAAACCGCGCCACGCTCCCCTCCAACAAATCACCGGCAATGATCGCCCGCGCCAATTTCGTCTCCAGCTGCTTCTGCAAAAACCGCTTCAACGGACGCGCCCCATACACCG
>CAZJCL010000526.1:0-1777 GCA_964544025.1 uncultured Opitutales bacterium
ATCTGGCTCCCCACCTCCTCCAGCTGCGCCGGCGTCACCGCCTTCACCGTCCCCTGCGTTCCCACCGGCATGAAAATCGGTGTCTCCACCGCGCCGTGAAGCGTTTGCAACGTTCCGCGCCGGGCGCCAGTGGCCTCATCGCGCGCTTTTACCTGAAAATGTGCGGACATTTTGAATTGTTACGCCGGTCAAACTACCGTAGCAAATACAACAATCGTTCCTCGTTCGGGAAACGGTGAAGTCGCGAAAGCTTATCTCGACCGAAAGCCAAGATTTCACCACGCCGCCGGACGAATGACAAACTTTAGAATATGCTCCTCGTCCTCGATAACTTCGATTCCTTCACCTACAACCTGGTCCAATACTTCGGCCAGCTCGGCGTGGAGCAACGCGTCTTCCGCAACAACGAAATCACCCCCGAAGAAGCCGTCGCCCTCAATCCCGATCGCGTCATGATCTCCCCCGGCCCCTGCTCGCCCAACGAAGCCGGAGTCAGCCTCGCCATGATCGAAGCCTTCGCCGGGAAAAAACCGCTCCTCGGCGTCTGCCTCGGCCACCAATGCATCGGCCAATATTTCGGCGGAAACGTCGTCCGCGCCACCCGCCTCATGCACGGCAAAACCTCCCCGATCCACCACGACGGACGCGAACTCTTCAAAAACATCGAAAACCCGTTTCCCGCCACCCGCTACCATTCCCTCCTCGTGGAACGCGAAACCCTTCCCGATTGCCTCGAAATCACCGCCGACACCGAAGAGGGCGAAATCATGGCCATGCGACACAAAACGCTCCCCATCTGGGGCGTCCAATTCCACCCCGAATCCTACGCCACCGAAGGCGGAATGCGCCTCCTCGAAAATTTCCTGCAACTTTGAATCCACGCCGGCATTCCCGAATCTGACACATGCGCTGTCTCAAATGTCATTCCGTAGAAGACAAGGTCGTCGATTCCCGCATCAATAAATCCGGCACCTCCATCCGCCGCCGCCGCGAATGCCTCGCCTGCGGCCACCGCTTCACCACCTCCGAGGAAATCCTCCGCGACGGCCTCATCGTCGTCAAACGCGACGGACGCCGCGAAGATTTCGACCGCGCCAAAATGCTCGCCGGTATTCGCCGCGCCTGCGAAAAACGCCCCGTCGACATCGAGCAAATCAACATGCTCGTCACCGACATCACCAACGAGTTGCAGGACAAATTCGACGACGAAATCCCCAGCCAGGAAATCGGCGAACTCGTGATGGAGAAACTCCACCAAATCGACAAAGTCGCCTACGTCCGCTTCGCCAGCGTGTACAAGGATTTCCGCGACGTGAACGAATTCATGGAGGAAATCAGCCGCCTCGCCAAACGCCCATGAACGCCCCCATCCAACAAGCAAATCCCTCCGGCGAACTTCTTCCCCCCGCTCGTAGTCCCGGCTTCAGCCGGTCCCCCGCGCCCACCCACGCGAAATCCCCGCGGCAACCATGAGCGTCCCCCACCAGGAACTCGCCAAGCTCCACTTCATCAACACCCTTTTCACCGACTCCATCGGCCCCGATTTCTACTTTGCCCAACAAGTGAAATCCGCCATAGAATCCGCCATCACCCCCGCCGAGAACCCCGCGCAGCACGACGAAAATTTCACCCGCGCCGCCATCGAACTCCTGCGCAATCACTTCCGCCGCCAACCCCGCCACGGCTTCGCCCACTGGTCCGCTCCCGCCCAACCAACCGGTTTCGATCCGCTCTGGGCCCGCCAGGAATTAATTTCCCTCTTCAAAAAACTCGCCCC
>CAZJCL010000527.1:0-1767 GCA_964544025.1 uncultured Opitutales bacterium
TCAGCATTTGCTCCGCCATCTCCGCTAACGCTCCGTCAGCATCTTCCCCAGTCACCGCAGGTTTCTCGATCGATCTCCCCGAAACACAGGCCGACACCCCGCCAGAAGAAATCCAATACATGCCCCCCGGCCGCCACCGCATCCGCGCCAGCCGCGGAGGCCAACCCATCGACCTCGAAATCGACGTCACCCCCGCCACGGCTACGGCACTATCCGATTTCCTCACCCGCCAACTCGCGCTCGCGGCCGCCGGAGCCGAAGACAAACCCTTCTTCGATTTCAACCACGACGACCGCGAAGCCGCCGCCTGGCCGACCAAAATCTATTGGGGCGGAGACGACCCCACGACCGGCGGCGTCCGCGCCAAAGTGGACTGGTCCGGCGTCGGCCGCAAAGCCATCCAAGACCGCGCCTACCGCCGCTTCAGCCCCACCTTCCACCTCGACGAAACCGGCACCGTTACCGGCAGCGAAACCAACATGGGCGGCCTCGTAAACCGCGCCGCCTTCAAACGCATCCAACCACTCTTCGCCCGTGACACAGGCATTCCTGCCTGTCCTCCCTCAATCCAAAATCCGCCATCCAAAATCCAAAATATGAAAACCCTCCTCCAAGCCCTCACCACCCTCGGCCTCATCCAAGCCACCGCCACCGAAGAAGCCGACATCATCGCCCAAGTGAAAGCCAGCGTCACCGCCCTCCAAAGCGCCAACGCCGAACTCACCCAAGCCAAAGAACGCCTCACCGCCCTCGAGACCGAACGTGATTCCGCCATCCGCGCCAAAGCCGAAGCCAACGTCGCAGCCGCGATCCAAGCCGGGCGCATTCCGCCCAAGGATGAGAACGCCAAAACCTTCTGGATCGACGCCCTCATCCGCGACGAAGAAAAAGCCACGAAAGCCCTCGAAGCCCTCCCGGCGAACCCGGCCCTCGCCACCATCATCACCGCCCGCGACCCCGGCGGCACCCCCATTCAAAACATCGAGGCCCTTCAGCTGAAAAAGCTCAACGACCTCCGCGCCGCCAACCCCGGCGCCCCCTTCGAAACCCTCTTCGCCAAAGCCCAGGCAGAGTCGCCCGACCTCTTCACCTAAAGTAGAGCACGCTTCCAGCGTGCCTCCCCCAGAGCCCAAGTCCCCCAATCCAAAATCTAAAATCTAAAATCTAAAATTGTGAGTGTATCCACCGTTCGCGATAACGCCATCCTTCCATACACCGCCAGCCACGACATGACCGGACGGGAAGGCGAGCCCATCAGTATCAACTCAGACGGCACCGTTAAAATCACCCAAGGTGTCGATGCGGATCCACCCATCGGCGTCCTCGTAAAAGGAGGCAAAAGCGGAGAAAACGTCTCCGTCGCCATCGCCGCCGGAGGACTTGCCGGAACCGTTCGCGTCAAACTAGGCACGGACATCTTCCATCTAGCTAACCCGTACGGTCTTCAATTGGTTGACGGCCCCGACGGCTGCCTGTTCGGCATTTCCGGAAGTCAAACCGCATGGCTTATGGCTATGGCCCTCGAACCCGGCGTGGTAGGCGAACTCGTCGAAGCAGTACTTTTCTTCCCCAGAACCCTTAACTCATAAAACAACCTGAGCATGCTCCTAGCGTGCCTCCCTCCTCCAATCTAGGCATTCCCTCCTCACCATTGTGACACAGGCATTCCTGCCTGTTCCCCCACTTTCAATCAATCACCAATCCAAAATTCCAAATTCACCTCCCTTCAAAAACCCGAACCAATCACCAATCACCATGAGCCAAGTA
>CAZJCL010000528.1:0-1761 GCA_964544025.1 uncultured Opitutales bacterium
GGAAAGTTGCGGGAGATTCAATTGGTGATTTGCGGAGAAACGGGCGAAACCCGCGTGTTTCGGAAAGCTAGAAAGTTGCGCGGTGGAGTCGTGACGGGTGAAAAAAACTTGTTTCCTGTTTGTGTCAGAAGGCGGAGGTCGCATGAGTATTTGCCGTTTATTATGTCTAAAGAATCGGACGGCACGGGCGCTTCGGGAATCGAAATGGTGGATATCACGTTGCCGTTGGAGCTGTCCGAGGATGTGGAGGCGCGGAAGAAGGCGGTGGCGGAAAAACTGGGTGTGCCGGTCGCCCGGGTGACGGAAGTGCGTTTGCGAAAACATTCGATCGACGCGCGTCAGCGGAAAATAAAGGTGCAATTGCGGATGGAGGCCGGGATCGATGTGGCACTCCCGGCGGACGAGATTCCGCGGCCGGATTATCCGTCCGTTCGTTCCGGCGCTCCGCGAGTTGTGATCGTTGGTTGCGGTCCGGCGGGGATGTTCGCGGCGCTTCGTTGTCTTGAGTTGGGGAAGAAGCCGATCGTGTTGGAGCGGGGAAAGGACGCGTCGGCGCGGCGGTTCGATCTGGCGCCGATTTTGCGGAAGGGAACCGTCATCGAGGATTCGAATTACTGTTTCGGCGAGGGCGGGGCGGGGACGTTTTCCGATGGAAAACTTTACACGCGGGCGACGAAACGCGGACCGGTTCGTTCGGTGTATGAGACGTTTGTGGCTCACGGCGCGCCGGATCGAATTCTCGTGGACGCGCATCCGCACATCGGCTCGAATTTGTTGCCCAAGGTGGTGATGGCGATGCGCAAGAGCATTTGCGACGCGGGCGGGGAGGTGCATTTTCAGGCGAAAATGACGGGTTTGCTGGTTGACGGGAATCGGGCGAAAGGCGTGGTGACGGCGGATGGGCGGGAGTTTCTGGGGGAGGCGGTGATTCTGGCGACGGGGCATTCGGCGCGGGATGTGTATGCGCTTTTGTTGAAACAATCGATTCGTCTGGAGCAAAAGGCTTTCGCCGTCGGCGTCCGGATCGAGCATCCGCAACCGTTGATCGACAGTCTGCTTTACCATACTCCGCGCGCGCAGGAACGTCCGCGTTTATTGCCAGCCGCAAGCTATCGCTTGGCGACGAAAATCGACGGGCGGGGCGTGCATTCGTTTTGCATGTGCCCGGGCGGATTTATCGTTCCGGCCGCGACCGAAAACGACGAGGTGGTGGTGAACGGGATGAGTCTGGCCCGGCGCGATTCCCCGTACGCGAACAGCGGAATGGTCGTGACGGTCGAGCCGGAGGACACGGCGGATTTGGCGCGGGAGCATGGCGTGTTGGCGGGGATCGCGTTTCAGAAAAAACTGGAGCGGGCGGCGAAACTCGCGGGGGGCGGCGGTCAGGTCGCGCCTGCCCAGCGCGTGACGGATTTCGTGGCGGGCCGGCTTTCTTCGGAGCTTCCGGGGACGAGCTATTTTCCGGGAATCGCTTCGGCGCGGATCGACGAGATTTTGCCAAGCTGGATCGTCGGGCGTCTTCGGCGCGGGTTTTCGCTGTTCGGGCAACAGTTGCGCGGATACATCACCGATGAGGCGAATCTGCTCGGTTTCGAAACGCGGACAAGTTCGCCGGTGCGGATTCCGAGAAATCCGGAGACGCTGGAACATCCGGAAATCGCGGGGCTTTTCCCGTGCGGCGAAGGGGCGGGTTTTGCGGGAGGAATCGTGAGCGCGGCGCTCGATGGCGTGCGTTGCGCCGAAGCCGTGGCAGCCCGGTGA
>CAZJCL010000529.1:0-1755 GCA_964544025.1 uncultured Opitutales bacterium
TCGGAGTTTGTGAGTGCGCGCGCCGCGACGCCGGTAACGGAACTCGATTTCGCGGCCTTCCAGGATGGCACCGTGCAGTTTGAAAAAGAGTTCGAGATCGACGTTCGCGGTTCCCGAGGCTTTGAAGGAAATGACGTCGCCGGTGCCGGTGAAGGGAGTTTGTCCGTTATCGTCGGAACCGCCAGCGATGTTCTGGAGCGATTGTCCGATCGCTTTTTCGAAAGCGGTATCGTTGAACTGCGCCATGACTTTTTGGGCGACGAACAGAGCGAGCAACTCCCATTCCGTTACCCGAAACATGGGAAGACCGTCGACTTTTTCGGTGTATTCGAAGCCTCGTTTCCCGGCGTTGTATTCGAGAGGAAGTTTAAGGCGGGTTTGCATAAACTCCAGATCCCGCGCCACGGTTTTCGTGGATACTTCGAGGTCATGCGCCAGTGTGGTGCAGTTGGGAAATTTTCTGGCGGCGACGGCGTTATGAATGCGCGCAATGCGTTCCAGAGGCGGACGGGTGGTTTTTTGAAGGGACTTGCTGGAAAGACGGGATTTTCGGGAGCTGGTGGAGGCGGGCATGAGGGTATTCATGCCGGAGATGGTGGGGTGTCGTCAATCCGCCGGTTCGGTTGGTGCCGGACGGAAGTTTGTTCGGGCGGCCGTAATAAAGTGAAATTGGGACATCAGGAAAAAATCGAGCTCCCCCAGCGGATGTCCGAGTGAGTTTGATAGGCTGCGTCCATGAGTTCCATGCCATTAGCGAAATCCGCTCTCAGTATCGATGTTGGGGAAAGGCGGATGGCCATTGTTTGGTATTTCCAGGGTCGTCCGCGCTTTACGGTCGCGTTCGTTTCTTCGAGTCCGAACAAGTTCGACGCGTTGTCAGCGAAGTTCGGGAAGCCGATTTGGGCAACGGGAGAACGAATTGGACAGAAGGTTTGTTACACGGACTTTCTTATTCAGGCGAAGATGGGGGTATTGATACTGGTGGAAGGCAACTCCGTGGAGGTATTTGCGGCCAGCCGTGAAGAGGCGGAAGAATGGCGCGAGAAAGTGGAGGCTATTTTTGACGGGAATCGCGAGGCGGCTCACTTTTTCCTGTTGCGAGAGGACGTGATGGGCGAGGTGAGGCCGCTGGCGGTTCCTTTGGAATCGGGAAAGGAGATGACGGCGGAGGAGTTGGATCTTCACTATGGATCCGGCTTCTCTGAGTGGGAAAGCACTTGGGGCGAAGCGGTGCGCGGTCGCGGTCGAGGAGTTGCGGTTTTGCGGGGAGGTCCGGGGACGGGGAAGACTTACTTCATTCGTCACCTCATTCACAAGATGCATGCGACTCACGCGTTCTATATCCTTCCGGTTCGTTTGCACGCGTGGCTGGGGAGCGCCGCCTTTATCGAGTTCTGGCTGAATGAGAAAAAGAGGGATTCTCGGCGGCGGGTGTTGGTGCTAGAGGAGGCGGGTTCGTTGATCGCGGAGAGGTGGCGGGAAACCGGCGATGTCGTATCCGATCTTTTGGATGTAGGAGATGGTTTGGCGGGAGACGCTTTAAACCTGCAACTTCTGCTCATCGCGAACCCTAAAGCGGGACCGGTTGATCCGGCATTGCTTCGTGAGGGTCGGTTGATCGGGTTTCGGGATTTCCGGCGGCTTTCAACATCGGAAGCCAGGCGTTTGGCGGCGGTTAAGGGGATCGAGTTGGAACCGCGGGAGGATTATTCGTTGGCGGAGATTTATCATGCGGCGTGTTTGGCGAATGATGAG
>CAZJCL010000530.1:0-1751 GCA_964544025.1 uncultured Opitutales bacterium
CCGCGAAGCCGGTCGATATCTTTTCCCGCGAACTCCACCGCCGGATTCTGAATCCAGAGTGGCTCCGTGCCGCGCATCCGCGCACTGATGGATGGCGGCGCCTGTTCGACAAACGCGTCGGCGTTCAAGTGCCAGTGATAGGCGACCGTCCGCGCCGATCCGCCACGAACCGTATCCGCCACGACGATCGTCCGCCCCGATTGCCAAATCCGCCGCTCCACTTTTTCCAGTTGCAAATCCTCCGGGTAACAAGCGGTCAAATCGATCTCCGCCGAAAGATTGCCATCCTCGCCCGCCAATCGCGGACGCGTCACCTTTTTCGCTTTCTGGGAAATTCCGTTGATCACCGGCGCGTTATGGGCCCGTTCGCCGATCGTGAATTCGCGCTCCGACGTTTTCATGTACTGCTGGTAACCCGGATCGGCCAGCACCCAAACACCCGCCGTGCCGATCACGATGGAGCCGTTATCCGATTGAATGTGGCCCATTTGAGAATCGCTCGCCGCCATCGCCACGGCCACGTCCTCGGCAGCCCAACCGGATCGCAAAACCACCGCGTAATGCGCGTCCAACGCCCCCGGCTCCGGCGCCTCGCCCGCTCCGATTTCGCCCAGCTGGATTCGCCGCGCCAAACCGGTGGCGGTCAATTTCGCCGCCGGCGTTTTCCCGACCAGCCAACGAAGTCGCGCGTCGTCCACGAACCGCGCGAACTGCACATGCGCCGACAAATGAAACGGCATTTCCTCCGGCTCCACATCGCCGATTTCCGCCACCGCCGCGATGTCGCCGGGAGCGGCCAGAAAAATCGACTCGTCCAGCAAATCGAAAAAACGCGGATGCCCGACGATCCGTTGCCGCAATTCCATCGGCAAAATCGCGAACCATTCCGACACGAAATCCATGATGTAGCCATCGTAAGCCACGCCCTCGGATTGCCCGTTGGCGCGCAAATCGAGCACCGCCAAAACGACCTCGACCAACGTCTCCCGGATTTCCGGAGCGGTTTTCTCCCCCAACGCGTCCGCCGCGAACGCCAAACCGATCGCCTCGATCAGCGGGATGTTGTGGATGCGATATTGCCCGCCGCTTTTTTTCCACGCTTCCAGCTTTTCCGGTCGAAAACGTCCGAAGTCCTTCTCGAAAATCGGCGTCGCCTCCGCGATCGCCCGGGAAAGTCCGCCGCGCAAAACGTCGCGCGTTTCCTCATCCAGCCACGACCATTCGCGAAACGCCGTCGCCATCGTTCGCGCCGCGTGCCCCAAACACAACGACGCCGACGGATACTCATGATACGTCGGCCAACTTCCGAGTCCGCGAAGATCCCGCATCGCCAACGCCCTCGCTTTTTCGTCGCCCAACAATTCCCCCGCCCATCCGAGCGCGCCGATCCGCTCCTCCAATTCCCACAACACCCAAATCGACCACGGATACCGCGGAATTCCCCGCACCGGCATCCCCGGTCGCGGCATTTCCGAGAGCGGCAACGGAAAAGCCAGTTTCCGCCGGATCCGGTAATAATCCACCCCAAGAAACGTCTCCGCCAACCGCCGCTCCGCCCGCGCCCGCAATTCCCCAGCCGCGAAATCCCCACCGCCAAATTCGCCTTGGCCGCCGTCGCCAATTCCGATTCCCCCGCCGGAAATTTTCGCCACCGCCGTCCCCGCGTCCCGCGTTTGCCCATGGCCCGCCACCGACGCCAACGCGGCCGTCACCGTCGCTGTCGCCGCTTTCTTGATAAAACTCCGCCGGCT
>CAZJCL010000531.1:0-1738 GCA_964544025.1 uncultured Opitutales bacterium
CGCCCCACGGCTTCAAAGGCTTCGGAAAATGCCTCGAAGGCATCGGCGCGTATGGTGAGCCCCGCCGCCATCGCATGGCCGCCGAATTTTTCAATCAGGCTGGGCGCCTGCTTGGACACCAGGTCCAGTGCATCGCGCAGATGAAATCCGCTGATGGAGCGTCCCGAGCCGCGCAATTTTCCCTCTTCAGAGGGAGCGAAGGTGATGGTGGGACGGTCGACTTTGAACTTTGAACGGGAAACTTTGAACGATATGGCTATGGAGAGTTTTGAGAAATTGTTGGCGGGGTTGCAGCGTGGGTATTGGGCGCGGTCGGTGGGGGGGCTGTTGAGTTGGGATGAGCAGGTTAACTTGCCGGCGGGGAGCGCGGAGCAGCGGGCGGGGCAGAGCGCGTTTTTGGCGGAGGTTTATCACGCGGAGATGTCGCGGCCGGAGATCGGGGAGTTGTTGGGGGATTTGGAGGCGCGGGAATCGCTTTCGGAGGAGGAGCGGACGGTGGCGCGGTGGGCGCGGCGGGATTTTGACCGGGCGACGAAGTTGCCGGTGGAGTTTGTAACGGAGAAGGCGGAGCATGAGTCGCGGACGTATCACGCGTGGGCGGAATGCCGGAAGAGGAACGATTTCGCGGGGTATGCGCCGTTTTTGGAGAGGATGCTGGAGTTGGCGAAGGAGGAGGCGCGGTTGTTGGGGTGGGAGAAGCGGGCTTACGATTATCATATCGATTTGCACGATCCGGGAATGACGGCGGCGCGGGTGGAGGAGCTTTTTTCGGAATTGCGCGGGCCGTTGGTGGAGTTGGTGGAGAGGATTTTGGGGTCGGAGAAGAAGGCGGATTTGTCGGTTTTCCGCGGATTTGGAGAGGCGGAGCAGGAGGATTTTGTGCGGTTGGTGGTGGAGAAAATCGGGTTCGATTTTTCGCGGGGGCGGCTGGATCGGTCGTTGCATCCGTTTTGCGGAGGGGACGGCGCGGATTGCCGGATGACGACGAGATTCGCGGCGGATAATCCGTTGGACGCGATTTTCAGTTCGATTCACGAGACGGGGCACGGGCTTTATGAGCAGGGGTTGCCGCTGGAGTATCGGGCGAACGCTTTGGGTCAGGCGGTGGGGATGGCGGTGCATGAATCGCAGAGCCGGCTTTGGGAGAATCAGGTGGGGAGGAGCCGGGCGTTTTGGAAGCATTTTGAGCCGATTTTCCGGCAGGCGTTTCCGTCGCAGCTGGCGTCGGTGGCGTCGGAGGATTTGTATTTGGCGATCAACGCGGTGCAGCGGAATCCGATTCGGGTGGACGCGGACGAGGTGACTTACAATTTGCACATCATGCTGCGGTTCGAGCTGGAGAAGCGGTTGTTTGACGGGAGTTTGCGGGTGGCGGATTTGCCGGCGGAGTGGAACCGGTTGTCGGAGGAGATGCTGGGGCTGCGGCCGAAGAACGACGCGGAGGGGGTGTTGCAGGATATTCATTGGGCGTATGGATCGTTTGGATATTTTCCGAGTTATTGCTTGGGAAATATGATGGCGGCGCAGCTTTGGTATACGGTGCTGGGGGAGATTCCGGGGCTGGAGGAAAAGATCGCGGAGGGGGATTTCGGGGCGCTGTTGGGGTGGCTGCGGGAGCGGGTTCACCGGCATGGAAAGCGGTTCGATACGGACGAGATGGTGCGGCGGGCGACGGGGAAGGAGTTGGGGGCGGAGGCGTTGTTGCGGTATTTGCGGGAGCGGTATTTGCCGCTGTATG
>CAZJCL010000532.1:0-1731 GCA_964544025.1 uncultured Opitutales bacterium
TATGGCGCGGGGGATGATAAGGTGCAGGCTTATTGCTTTCGGGTATGTATGACGCAACACCCGGAGAACCGGGTTCCGTTTCCGAAGCCGGAAGGGTACGATCCGGCGGAATACGAGTTACTTTTACGGGTGTTCGAGGCGGGTTGGCGCGAGACATTTCGCAAGTTCGACCCGATTCCGAATCTGAAGACCGATACAAATAACCATGGGCCATTTAATGCGGATAATATCGGGATGAATTACGATTATCCGGAGGCGAGTTATGAGCGGCGGAAGGAGATCGTACAAGAACACGAACGTTATCAGAAAGGGTTGTACTACTTTATTGCTAATGATCCGCGGGTGCCGGAAGAGGTGCGAAGCGAAATGGCGAAGTGGGGATTGGCGTCGGATGAGTTTAAGGATAATGGAAACTGGCCGCATCAGATTTATGTGAGGGAAGCGCGGCGGATGGTCGGCGAGTTTGTGATGACGGAGAACGAATTAATGAAGCGAAGTCTCACGCCGGACTCGGTTGGCATGGGGTCATATACAATTGATTCGCATAATGTGCAGCGTTATATCACTCCGGATGGTTATGTGCAGAATGAGGGGGATATTGGGGTGCGTTTGGATGGGCCGTATGAGATCGCTTATGGATCGCTGACGCCGAAGAAGGAACAGGTGGAGAATCTGCTGGTGCCGGTGGCGGTTTCGAGTTCGCATATCGCTTTCGGATCGATCCGGATGGAGCCGGTTTTCATGATTCTGGGGCAATCGGCGGCGACGGCGGCGGCGTTGGCGATGGATGGGGAAATCGCGGTGCAGGATCTTTCGTACGACAAATTGCGGGAACGGCTTTTGGCGGATGGGCAGGTGTTGACGGTGGAGAAGGTGCGGGTGATGAGTTTCAATTTGTGGGTGGGGGGAGACGCGGGCGGGCAGCCGTTGACGAAAAGCGCGGAAGCGATCGAAGCGGCGGGAGCGGATTTGGTGGGGTTGCAGGAAACGGCGGGAAATCCGGGAGCGGATGGAACGCGTCCGGACCGGGCGGCGAAGTTGGCGGAGATGTTGGGTTTTCATTATTTCGATCAAGGGGGAGCGCGGGGAATTTTGAGCCGTTTTCCGATTGTCGGGCAGACGCCGGAGCGGAGCGGCGTCGAGGTGGAGTTGCCTTCGGGAACGCGGGTCTGGGTTTTTAATGTGCATCTGATGCACGCGCCGTATCAGCCGTATCAACTGCTCGACATTCCGTATATGGGCGGGCCATTTCTGAATACGGCGGAGGAGGCGGTGCGGGCGGCGGTCGAGGCTCGGGGAGATCAGGTGGAGTTGGTTTTGGGGGAGATGCGCGAGGTTTTGGAGGCGGGCGATCCGGTGTTTTTGACGGGCGATTTCAACGAGCCATCGCATCTGGACTGGACGGAACGCGCGGCGGCGGCGGGGCTTTGTCCGATGCCGGTTGAGTGGCCGGCGACGAAGGCGGTGACGGAGGCGGGACTGACGGACAGTTTTCGGGCGATTTTTCCGGATGAGCGGAAGGCGCGGGGATTGACTTGGACGCCGATCACGGCGGAGGACGATCCGCGCGACCGGCACGACCGGATTGATTTCGTATTTTTTGGTGGTGACGGCGTCGAAGCGCGGTCATCGCAGATCGTGGGGGAGAAACCGGAACGCGCGGATATCGTGATCGATGATTATCCGACGGATCATCGCGGGGTGGTTTCGGAGTTCCGGTTGCTGCGGTAG
>CAZJCL010000533.1:0-1728 GCA_964544025.1 uncultured Opitutales bacterium
CCAATAACCAATAACTAATAACCACCCTCAAACAACTCCCCCTGCGCCACCGCGTTCCCCGCCGCCCGCCCCCGGCTCATCCGCAAAAGCCACGCCACCGTCGCCCCCGACATCTCCGGCCGCTCCAAAAGCTTCACCAGCAACACAGCCGCCGCCAACGCATCATAAAGCGCCGCATGATACCCGCACCGCTCCGACGGACAAAACTCCGCCGCCAGCGCATCCAACTCCGCCTGATACCCGAAAACCCCGATCAGCGCCTCCAAATTCGCCGACTCCAACCCCGGAAAAACATTCTCGTAAATCCGCCCCGAATCGATCCACGGCCCCCAATCGTTCACCATCCGCCCCGGCGACCCGAAATCCGGCGACGGCGGCGGATACGCCCAAACCGATTTCAGCAAATGATTCTCCGCCCCCGCGAAATGCGCCGCGAAAACTCCCCCCGCCCGCCATTCGCGAAAATCCCGCCATTCCTCCGCAAACGGAGCCGCCCCCGACACCGCCGCCGGCGCAATCCGGTGCACCGCGATTTCCGCCTCATCCACCCGCCCCGTCGGCCCGCAAAGCCGCGTCCGCGCCGCCGTCACCCGGCCCCCGCGCAACGTCGCCACCCCGTATTCCAGAATCCCCGACCGCCGGGAACCCTCGAAATCAACCACGTGAATCGTCGCGTCCGTCCAAACCATGAGCCGCCATGAAGCGCCACCCGTTGCCCATTTTCAAACATTTTCCCAACGCGCCGTTGCCACCAGCCCCGCCAACCGGACATAACCAATTGAAACACCAACCATTCCGATTAGATTGCCGATGGACTCAAATATGATCTCCGAAACCCTCTATCCATTTGTCAGGAAACTGGCGGATAAAAGCGCCGCCGTCATCACGCCCTATTTCCGCAACGACAACATGGAAGTCGAGATGAAGGCCGACGAAACCCCCGTCACCCAAGCCGACCGCCAAGCCGAACGCATCATGCGGGATCTCATCAACAAGGAATACCCGACCCACGGCATCATCGGCGAAGAATACGGCGAGGAAAACCCCGACGCCGAATTCGTCTGGGTCCTCGACCCCATCGACGGCACCAAATCCTTCGCCTCCGGCTGCCCCCTCTTCGGCACCCTCATCTGCCTCCTCCAAGGCGGAAACCCGATCATCGGCGCGATCCACCAGCCGATCCTCGGCCAATTCTGCTACGGCGACCACAAAACCGCCACCTGCAACGGAAAACCGGTCCAGATGCGCGACATCACCCAAATCGAGGAAGCCAGCCTCCTCACCACCGACATCAAAAACATCTTCACCTACCAAAACCGCGCCAACTTCGAAAGCCTCGCCTGCCGCGTAAAAATGTTCCGCACCTGGGGCGACTGCTACGGCTACCTCCTCCTCGCCACCGGCTGGGCCGACATCATGGTCGACCCGATCATGAACCCCTGGGACCTCCTCCCGCTCATCCCGGTGATCAACGGCGCCGGCGGCATCATCACCACCTGGGACGGCTCGGATCCCCGCAAAGGCAACTCCATCGTCGCCGCCAACCGCCGCATCCACGGCCGCGTAATCGAACTCCTAAACGAAGGCGCATAACCGACGACGCGTAAATTTGCACCCCGTAGCATCTGCGCTTCGCCGATGACCACGTCGCAACAAGCCGTCCCCATCGTTCGCTTCCCGCACCGTACGTAGCATCGGCGCTTCGCCGATGACCCGCCGTCGCCGATG
>CAZJCL010000534.1:0-1713 GCA_964544025.1 uncultured Opitutales bacterium
CGGGTGGGATGGGGGTGTTTTGGGGGGCCGGAGGAGCCAGGTTTTGTGGGGGATGAGGAATTGCCAGGTGCCGTGGTGGTTGAGGAGTTGGGCGTGGAATTGGATTTTTTCGCCGAGGGGGTGGGTTTTGTAGATTTGGACGCGAAATTCTTCGTCGTGGTTCCAGATGCCGAAGATTTCGTCGTGCGCGCCGACGGTGATGCGGAAGGGGTATTCGCCGGTGACGCGGCCGCGGACGTGGAAGGTGCGGCCGATGAGGTGCGGGGATTTTTGGAGCGGGGTTTCGCGGGAGATTTTTTCGGCGTCGAGGGCTTGGGAGAAGTCGGCGGCGGCGTAGTCGATGGGATTGGCGGACGGGTGTTTCGCGGAGTTGGGGCGGCTGGGGTTTTCGAGGTTTAGCCAGCGGTCGGGGGTTTCGGATTCGGCGGTGCGGAAATGGGCGACGAGGGGGAAATGGTCGGAGTGGCCGCCGCCGTTTTCGACGGGTGTCCAGCGGAGGGGGAGGTGGGTGGCGGGGTCGGCGTTGAGGCCGGGGAAGCGGGAAACGGCGAAGGAGTTGTCGATGTATTGGATGCCGCGGTGGTCGTAGAGGCCGCGGGAGAGGATGATGTGGAGGAGGGTTCCCCATTCGCCGCGGAAGATGTCGACGCCGCGTTTTTCGGGAGGGAGTTCGTGCCAGAGGTTGTAGAGGGCGGGGCCGTCGGGGAGGCGGAGGGCGAGTTCGTCGCCTTGGGAGCGGAGAATGTGGTTGATGGCGGTGGGAGAGACTTCGGGGAGGCGGGCGGATTGGTTGTAGTGGGAATTTAGATCGCCGCCGATGAGGATGTCGGCGCGGGGATCGGCGGCGAGGATTTCGGAAACGCGGTCGCGGAGGACGCGGGCGTTTTGGCGGCGGATCGGTTCGGTCGCCGGATTGGAGGCGCCGGATTTCCAGTGGTTGTTGAATACGTGGAAGGGGTGGCCGTTTATTTCTAGGATGGTTTCGAGGATGGGGCGGGCTTGGTCGGTGGGGTGGAGGCGGGTTTCGCGGATCGGGAAGCGGGAGAAGGTGACGTTTTTGACGGCGGGACGTTGTTCGGCGGGGAGGGCGGGGTCGTCGCCGATGGCTATTTCGTAGGCGAAGGTTCCGGATTCGAGGAGGGTTTTGTGGAGCCAGATTTCGGCGGGGAGATCGGCGAGTTCGGGGGACCATTTTTCGCGGATTAGCGTTTCGACGGAATCGTGGGCGTGGCGTTGGAGGAGGGGGGCGGGGGCGGCGGGATTTTGGGCGGGGGTTTGGTCGGATTCGATTTCCTGGAAGAGGATGATGTCGGGGCCGCGTCCGGAGTTGTATTGGGTGAGGACGGCGGCGATGTTGGTGAGTTTTGTGAGGAGATGTTCGCGGGTGTAGGCGGGGGGGCGGTAATCGGGGTAGAGGGCGATGTCGTCGGCATCGAAGAGGTTTTCGACGTTGTAGACGACTACCGAGAAGGTTTCGGCGGAGGCGGGCCGGGGGGAGACGAGAACGAGGAGGAGGGCGAAGGGGAGGAGGAAGTGGGACTTGAACATTGTTTTTTTCAACCACGACGGAGCGGGAGCGGAGATGGCGAAGCAATGGACACTAATGAACACGAATTTTGGGAATGCTGGGACTCTGTTTTTTTTAACCACGGAATACACGGAATACACGGAAGGCTTGGGCTCGGGAGCTTAACAGAAGGGAGCGAAGGGAGC
>CAZJCL010000535.1:0-1713 GCA_964544025.1 uncultured Opitutales bacterium
CCCGATCCTGTATATCGCATCGCCGCGACCGAGCCGCCCGTCGGCAAAATCACATTGGGATTATCCACCCGGTAACCGCTTCCCCCGCCGGCCATATTGAACGTCCCGCTCCACTCCGGCAAAAACGACCCCGGCAATCCGGTCGCCAGTTCCGCCATCGCCGACCGTCTCACGTACCCACTTTTTAAAACATCCCGCAACCACGCTCCCGCTCCGGCCCGATCCGAATCCCACGCAACCTCCGCTCCGGAAACGAAAAGCTGGCCGCCCCCGTTAACGTATTGCGCAATCCGGCTCCGCCCCGTCGAGGTAAACGCCGGCGTCTGCAAAATCGGATTCCCGATATCGTTTACCTGCGCCTGCAAACCCGCCATCCAGATCACCGCGTCATAATTGCCCAACAGCGCTTGCCCCCCCTCCACGGCCGCCACCTCGGCCGAATCGACTCCAATCAATTCCGGATACGCCGCGATCGCCTCCGCGTGCTGAATCGCGTAATTATACGTATTCAGTTTCCCCACATAACCCCGCTGCAACGGATTCGCCGAATAGGGATCGTCCTCGATCACGTTCATGAACCGGTCGTTCCGCGTAAACCCGTTCACCAGCAAAACCTTCTTCGAATCCGCCTCCGGAATCCGCACCGCCAGCGTCGACGTCGGAAAAGATTCCCCGCCCGCGTTCGTCGCCGCCACCCGAAAATAAACGACCTCGCCGGGAGTGAAACCGCCCAACGTCGCCCCCGTCCCGCTCACCGGCGTCCCGTTGTCGAAACCATAACCATTCCTCGACCGGTAAATCCGGTAACCGGTCGCCGGATGCCCATACAATCCCGTCGCTCCCGTCGAAAAAACCGGAGCAATCCACGACAACTGAACCGTCCCGTCCGCGTTCCCCGTCACCCCGAAATTCCGCGGCGGCTCCGGCAAATACGTCGCGTTATTGAAGCCGGGCAACTCATTCGCATAAAACTGCACCAGAGCCTTGTAAACCGCCCGCGCCATATCCCGCCGGAACTGCGGATCGAGCAAATACTTCGCATCTTCTTCCCGGTCGTGAAACGCCATTTCGATCAACGCCGCCGGCATCTTGTTGTTATTGCTCGGATTCAATTCCCCGAAATTTGCCGTCTTCTTTCCCCGGTCCGCCCAGTTCGATTTCCACGCCGCCCGCGCGTCCCGAATAATCTGATCCTGGAGATAATTCCGAAGCCGGTCTCCACCCGCCACTCCATTGAACGCACTGTCCGAACGGTTCGAAAAAGCGAAAGTCTCCGTTCCCGTTCCTCCCGCCGCGTTCGTGTGCCACGCGACATACACGCTCTTCCCGCTCTCCCAGCTCTCATGCTCCCACGCCGCCCACCGCGGCATCGCGTTTACCGTTCCCGAACTCGCCCAATCGCTCTTCCCCAAAAAACCGGCATAATAAAGTCCCGATTCCTCCCAACGCGGTTTCCCGCTCACCGTTCCCCCCGCCGGATCCACCATATCGCCCATTCCCCCGCCAAAACGCACCGCGCCAGCGATCACCCGCCGTCCCGCCACCGAACTCCGGTTATCGATCGTCACCGATCCCGTTTCCGGATTCGAACCTTTCTCGAAATAATACGTCCCGACATACTTCCACGTAAAACCGTCCCGATTTTGATCCTGCACCCAAAGCGTCGAATCTCCCGTGTGGTGAATCGTGATTTTCGCGTCCTGCGTCGTCGTT
>CAZJCL010000536.1:0-1711 GCA_964544025.1 uncultured Opitutales bacterium
AGTTGCGGCCCCTTTTCGATGAGGCGACGCGGTTGGCGGTGACGGTGGAGCGGACGTTTTTGTCGCGGATCGGCGGCGGATGTCAGACTTCGTTCGGGGCGCATTTCGCGGATGGAGTGTTGGAAGTTTTTCATGAGACGACCGGTTATCGCCGGTATTGTTTGCCGGAGCTGACGCTGGAGTCGGCGGCGGTTGATCTGGAACCAATTGTGCGAGATGTAGCGCCATGAGAATGGAAGCGGGAAAAGTTTATTTAGTGGGAGCGGGTCCGGGGGAACCGGGTTTGATCACGGTGCGCGCGCGGGAGCTTTTGGGGCTGGCGGACGCGGTGGTTTACGATTATCTGGTGCATCCTGATCTGCTGGGAAATTGCCGGGCGGATTGTGAACGGATTTACGTCGGGAAGCGGTCCGGATTTCACTCGAAGCCGCAGAAGGAGATCGAGGCGATTTTGGTCGATTTGGCGAAGGCGGGGAAGCGGGTGGTGCGGTTGAAAGGCGGAGATCCGTTTGTTTACGGACGTGGGGGAGAGGAAGCGCGGACGTTGAGCCGGAATGGAATTCCGTTTGAAGTGGTGCCGGGAATCACGGCGGCTGTGGCTGCGAGCGCGTATGCGGGGGTGCCGTTGACGCAACGGAACACGAGTTCCTCGGTGGTGTTTTTGACCGGTCATGAGGATCCGGAGAAGAAGAGTTTGTCGGTGAAATGGCGGGAATTTGCCAAGTTGGACGCGACTCTTTGCATTTACATGGGGATGGGGCGGCTTGGGGAAATCGTGGAGGAATTGCTGGCGGGCGGGATGGATCCGGAGCGTCCGGCGGCGGTGGTGCAGTGGGCGACGTTGTCGAAGCAGCGGACTTTGCGGACGACGATTTCGCGGCTGGTGGAAGAGGTGAAGGCGGCGGGACTGGCGGCTCCGGCGATCGTTATTGTAGGAGATGTGGTGAATCGGATGGAGGAGATCCGGTGGTTCGAGGATCGTCCGCTTTTTGGACGGAGGATCGTGGTGACGCGGAACCGGTCGCAGGCGGGGGAGTTGCGGGAGCGGTTTGAGGCGCTGGGGGCGGAGGTTTTGGAGTTGCCGCTGGTGGAGATTTTACCGGATCCGCATCCGGAAACCCTGGAGGATGTTTTTAAGGAATTTTGGGGATATGAGTGGATCGTGTTCACCAGTGCGAACGGTGTGCGGCACTTTTTCGACCAGTTTTTCGAACGGTTTCAGGATATTCGGTCGTTAGGGGGAATTCGTTTCGCGGCGATCGGAAGGCCGACGGCGCGGGAAATTGAGTCGTATCGGTTGAAGGTGGAATTGGTGGCGGAGAATTCGACGGCAGAAGGAATGGCGGAGGCGTTGATCGCCACGGAGAGTTTGGACAACGCGAAGGTTTTGGTAGTGACGGGCAATCGGAATCGGGAGGTGTTGGTGAAGACTTTGAGTGAGGCGATGGCGATTGTGGATACGTTGCCGGTTTACCGGACGGATTTGGCGAAGCTGGAGGAGAATTCGGTGGCGGCGGATTTCCGGGAGCGGGGGGCGGATTTGATCGTTTTTACGAGTTCGTCGGCGGTGACTTCGTTTGTGGAGCAGGCGGGGAATTTGAAACTGGCGGCGGGGGCGGTGACGCCAAAGGCGTGCAGTTTGGGGCCGGTAACATCGAAGAAATTGCGTTCGGTGGGAATCTCGGTGGAGATCGAGGCGAAGGAGCAGACG
>CAZJCL010000537.1:0-1692 GCA_964544025.1 uncultured Opitutales bacterium
CCGAAAAAACCGGAACGCGTTATCTTCTGCTCCGGCAAAGTTTTCTACGATCTCGACACGGCCCGCGAGGAAAACGGCCACAAAGACACCGCCATCGTCCGGATCGAACAACTCTACCCGCTCCACAGCGAAAAGATCCGCGAAATCCTCGGGAAATACTCCAAGGCTAAGAAAATCGTCTGGTGTCAGGAAGAACCGGAAAACATGGGCGCCTGGTCGTTCATCGCTCCGCAACTCGAAGCGATCGCCGGCCGCAAACCGATCTACGTCGGACGCGAAGCCAGCGCCAGCCCGGCCGTCGGATCCCTCGCCATCCACAAAATTGAGCTGAAGGAATTTTTGTCCGCAGCCTTCACAGTCTAATCCATGCCAATACAAGTTAAAGTCCCCCCCATGGGAGAATCGATCACCGGCGGCGTCCTTTCCGCCTGGCGGGTCAAAGATGGTGACATCGTCGAGCGCGATCAGATTCTCTTCGAACTCGAAACCGATAAAATCACCTCCGAAGGAATCGCCGAATCCGCAGGGCGGATTTCGCTGAAAGTTCCGGAAGGCGAAGAGGTTTCCATCGGCGACGTTGTTGCTGAAATTGACGAGTCCGCCGCCGGCGCCACTCCCACTCCGCAAGCTTCCGGAGGCGCGGAAGCAGCCGCTGAGAAGACTCAAAAAACCGCCACCGGCGAAATTCTCTCGCCAGCCGTTCGCCGGATCACCGCCGAAACCGGAATCGATCCCGCCACCGTGCAAGGTTCCGGAAAAGCGGGCCGCGTAACCAAAGGCGACGTCCTCGCCGCCGCCGAACAACAAAAATCGGCACCCGCGCCTTCCGCCTCTTCCGCGAAATCGGCAACGCCCGCGCCGGCATCCGCGCCCGCCGCACCGGTTTCCTCCGGAGAACGCACCACCCGGAAAAAGCTTTCGCCAATCCGGCAACGCATCGCCGAACGTCTCGTTTCCGCGCAGCAACAGGCCGCCCTCCTAACGACATTCAACGAGGTCGACCTCACCGCCGTCCGCGATTTGCGCGCCAAATATCAGGACGATTTTGTGAAGCGCCACGGCATCAAGCTCGGCTTCATGTCGTTCTTCATCAAAGCCTCCGTCTACGCGCTCAAGGAAGTTCCGGCCGTGAACGCCCAGATCGATGGCGACACATTAATCCAGAACAACTTCTACGACGTCGGCGTCGCTGTCTCCTCGGAAAGAGGCTTGATGGTCCCGATTCTTCGGAATTGCGACCAGCTTTCCCTCGCCGGACTCGAAAAGGAACTCGGTGCGTACGCCAAAAAGGCGCGTGACGGAAAAATTCAGATTGCCGATCTCGAAGGCGGTTCCTTCACCATCTCCAACGGCGGCATTTTCGGCTCCCTCCTCTCCACGCCGATCGTCAATCCGCCGCAAAGCGGAATCCTTGGAATGCACGCCATCCAGGATCGCCCGGTCGCGGTCAATGGACAAATCGAGATCCGCCCGATGATGTATCTGGCGCTCACTTACGATCACCGCATCGTCGACGGACGTGAAGCCGTAACCTTCCTCGTAAAAATCAAACAAGCGATCGAAGACCCGGCCCGGCTCCTGCTGGAAATCTAATTTCCCGCCACCTAACCCCGGCTCGCACCTCCCTGCGGCCGGGGTTTTTCGTTTCCCAAACCTCCCCTCTTCCGCGTGCAAAAAGCAAAACCCGCCCCC
>CAZJCL010000538.1:0-1684 GCA_964544025.1 uncultured Opitutales bacterium
CGCAAACCCCGGAAGGCTGGGGCCCCGGATTTAACCACCAATGCACCCAAATTGACACGAACGAGGGGGGGGCCCGGGGGGAGACTTTCGGGAGATAACTGCGGAAAATTTGCAAGGGTCCCCTGGAGGCGGAGGTAGGAGCGGAAATTCAAGCGGAGGGATTGGCGGGCATTAGGGGGTGGATTTGGGGGTGGAAGTGGGGCTTATAAGAAAATGTGACGTTGACCTGCGTCATGGCAAACGTAGGCTGCATGGCGGTCTCTTTATTGAGGTTTTGCGTTTGAGCTTTGCCTTCTTCGTCTCCTCGTTGATTGGCGGGTTTGGATCAGACTTGGGAAATAGCGCCTCCTTGAAGTGCCCCGGAACTCGTTTTGGTTCCGGATTTTTCTAATAGCAAGCCACGTCCGTTTAGATGCAATCAGGATCCTTTTTATTCACCTCGTCCATCGGGAGGAAGATCGTCATGGCCGTTACCGGTTTGGCGCTTCTCGGGTTTGTGATCGGTCACATGCTTGGGAATCTCCAGATTTTCATGGGTCAGGAACAGTTGAACGCGTATGCCGCGACGCTCCAGGGAACGCCGGCGTTTTTGTGGACGGCGAGGCTTGGGCTGCTGGTGATTGTCGGGCTGCATATCTGGGCGGCGGTGGTGTTGACGCTGGAGAACCGGCGGGCGCGGCCGGAGCCGAACAGCCAGTTGACGAATATCCAGGCGAGCTATGCTTCGCGGACGATGCGGGTGAGCGGTTTTATCGTTCTGGCTTTTATCATTTATCATCTTCTGCACTTCACGGTGCAGGTCACGGACAGCAGTTATCAGGAAATGGTGGACGCGCAGGGCCGGCACGATGTTTATGGCATGGTGATCACCGGTTTCAGCAATCCGCTGGTTTCCGGTTTTTACATTTTGTCGATGTTCTTGCTGGCGATGCATCTTCGCCACGGAATCGGCAGCATGCTGCAAACGATCGGCTGGCGAAATTCCGGCACCCGCAAGGCAATCACGAGCCTTTCGTGGGTTTTGGCCGGTATCATTTTCTTCGGCAATATCTCCATTCCGTTGGCCGTTTTGTTCGGCGCCTTTAACTGATTTGTCCGTCTCCGCCATGAAACTAGACGCAAAAATTCCGTCCGGTCCTCTTTCCGAGAAGTGGGACAATCACCTGAAATCGATCAAGCTGGTCGCTCCGAACAACCGCCGCAAATACGAGATCATCGTGGTCGGCTCGGGACTCGCGGGCGGGTCCGCGGCGGCGACGCTCGGGGAGCTTGGTTACAATGTGAAGTGCTTCTGCTTCCAGGACAGCCCTCGTCGCGCGCACAGTATCGCGGCGCAAGGGGGGATCAACGCGGCCAAGAATTACCAGAACGACGGCGACAGCGTTTACCGGCTTTTCTACGACACGATCAAGGGGGGCGATTTCCGGGCGCGGGAGGCGAATGTTTACCGGTTGGCGATGCTGAGCCGGAACATCATCGACCAGTGCACCTCGCAGGGGGTGCCGTTCGCGCGGGAATACGGCGGGACGCTGGCGAACCGGTCGTTTGGCGGGGCGCAGGTTTCGCGGACGTTTTACGCGCGGGGGCAGACGGGGCAGCAGTTGTTGCTCGGTTGCTACTCGCAGTTGTCGCGGCAGATCGCGGCGGGATCGGTGAAGATGTTTCCGCGGACGGAAATGCTCGA
>CAZJCL010000539.1:0-1683 GCA_964544025.1 uncultured Opitutales bacterium
AAGACACGGAAGCTGGGGATTGAGGGGTTAACAGAAGGGAGCGGAGGCTTGGGCTTGGGTCATCGGCGAAGCGCCGATGCTACGGGGAGGTTGCTTGGAATGGGAGGGAATGAAGGGGGGGCGGATTGGTTTGGAGGGAGGTTGTTGGGGGGGACAGACAGGGATGTCTGTTTTACTTGTTTGAGGTGGCGAGGGATTGGGCCAGGGGGAGGAGGGTGGATCGGTTGGTGAGATTTTCGATGAAGCGGGGCGGGATTTGGGTGAGGCCGATTTGGGCGCCGACTAGGGCGCCGGTGAGGCTGGCGCGGGACATGTTTTGGCCGCCGCCGTTGATGGCGTGGAGGACGGCGTTTTCGAAATCGTTGGGGAAACGGGCGGCAAGGTAATAGGCCCCGGGGAGGACGTAGCTGATGGCGCAGGACATGCCGTAGATTTTCGAGACTTTCCAGGGGGGATCGATGGCGTTTTCACGGGCGGATTCGGCGATCCAGGAGGGGAGGAGGAGGGCGTCGGGGGAGGCGAATCCGAATTCGGGGCCGGTGAATTCGACGCCGGTTTCTTCGAGGCGGTCGGTCAATTTGTCGGAGATTTCGGGGTCGAAGGGTTCGCCTTGGATCAGGAGGGCGAGGAGGAGAGCGAAGGCGACGCTTTGTTGGGCAACGAGGGAATCGGTTTGGGTGAGGCGGGTGTTGCTGTGGGCGTGTTTCGCGACGGATGGGAGATCGGTGGCGTAGCGGGCGGCGAGGATGGCGCAGCGTTCGGCGGCTTCGGAGGTGTCGGCGTTTCCGCCGGTTTCGCCCCAGGTTTTTTTGCTTTTGACGCGGTTTTCCCAGACTTGGCGGAAGCTGTGGTTGGTGTAGCCGCCGGGGCCGGTTTTGGGGGTGCCGTCGAGTTGCGGGAGGAGTTCGCGGTCGAGGCGATCGGTGAAATCGGTTTCGCTGTAGCCGTCGTTTTCCGCGACAGAGCGGGCGAGAATTTCCATAATGATGCCGGTTTGGGAGAGGTCTCCGGCTTTCATTCCGGCGTGGTAGTGATCGGGTTTAGGATCGGTGTAGCCGGTGATCCAGTCGCCGTGGGCGGCGCGGAGTTCGTCGAGGTCGTAATACCAGTGGGGGCCGAGGCCGAGGGCGTCGCCGATGAAGGCACCCATGATGCAACCGGCGGCTCGGTCGGCGATGGCGGCGGGGGATTTTGGGGGATTGTTCATTGGGAGTCGGGGAGTTTGGCGCGGGCGACGTAGTTGGTGTCGAGGCCGAACCAGAGGTTGCCGTCGTGGAAAACCATGTGGCGGGTGGAGCCGCCGCTGTTGGGGATTTCGACGTCGGAGAAGAATTTTTCGGTTTCGGGATCGAAGCCGACGAGACGGTTGGGTTGCGGGCCGGATTCGGCGAGCCAGAGACGTCCTTGGTCGTCGGCACCCATGGCGTAGGGGCGGGAGCGGGCGCCGGCGGGAGTTGGCCATTCGGCGAATTCTTTTGATTTCGGATCGTAGCGCCCGAGGGAGCCGCGGGCGTAATCGGCATACCAGACGACGCCGTCGGCGGTGACGGCGAGGCGGCGGGGGCGGGCGTTTTCGTGGGGGAGGTCGATTTCGGTGAGTTTTTGGGATTCGGGATTGAGGGTGGCGAGTTTGTTGGTGCCGAAGAGGACGATCCAGAGGGGGCCGTTTTCGGTGGCGACGAT
>CAZJCL010000540.1:0-1682 GCA_964544025.1 uncultured Opitutales bacterium
GTTTCCCACGTCGATTTCCTCCCGACCGTCTGCGCCCTCCTCGGCGTCCCGAATCCCGAACAATACAATTTCGCCGGCGTCGACTACAGCGCCGCGATTCTCGATCCCGAAGCGCCCCCCGCCCAGGATTACATCCTCTACACCTGGGATGATATCTACGCCGGACAATCCGCCGCCGGATCCGACGGAAACGGCATCCTCAACGCCCCCAACCGCATCCACATGATCCGAGAAGCCGATTACAAATACGCCCGCTATTTCGACGGACTGGGAATCGAACCCGATCAACAGGAATTCTACGACCTCCGCCCCCGTAATCCCAATCCGCTCCTCAGCGGCACCGACACCGACCCCGCCACCGGCCAACCCGTGGAAATGCGCAACCTCTCCGTCTGGGCCGAAGCCCGCCGCGCCGCGCTTCCCCACGAAGAACCGATCGCCACCGCCGCCCAGCAAATCAAACGCGTCCAAATGATGAACCGCCTCGAACAAGTCGTCGCCGAACGCCTCACGCCACGCCCCGTCGAAGCGCCCGTAAAAGCCAAAGACGTCTCCATCCGCACCGTTTCCGTCACCGACGAAATCACCACCGAAACCCGCGACGTCATCGAGCTCAAATTCTTCTCCCGCTGGGGCTCGCAATACCAACTCCAGCGCTCCACCGAACTCACCGGCTGGACGGACATCGGCGATCCCATTCCCGGCAACAACGGCCCGATCCTCATTAGCGAAACCCTCCCCGCCACCCGCGCCTTCTACCGAGTCGTCGCCACCGCCGCCACACCAGCGGAACCGCAACTCGCCGCCGCCCTCGCCGATTCTTAATATCCGAACGCGCGGGACCGGAATCCCCCCTCCGCTCCCGCGCCGCCCCCACCGCCGGTTTGCCAAAACGGCGTTTTCACGTTACATTCCTGTTCTAACTCGAACCAAGGAAACCCCATGACAACGCCACATCGCCTCCTTCCGCTCGCCACCATTTTTCTGGCCGCAACCATCGCCGCGTTCGCCGCGGAAGAACCCGCCACCACCGAAACCGCACCGTTCGACCGCGACGCGATCCACGAATTCACCGACGAAACCGGCCGCACCATCCGCGCTCAAATCTACGCCGCCTCCCCGGTCGATGTCTCCATTCGCCGCGACGACGGCCAAACCTTCCGCGTCCCCCTCGAAACCTTCTCCGAAGCCGACCGCAAACTCGTCGCCCTCTGGCACACCGCGGAAATCCTCAACTCCGGCAACCAATTCGAATTCGAAGTCAGCCGGTTCACCGAAAAACCCGAAGAAACCGCCACCAAAATCGCCGAAATCACTTCCACCCAAATGGGCTACCTCATCACCCTCCGCAACCGCTCGCCCATTCCCCTCCGCGATCTGAAAGTCGAATACAAAGTCTTCAAAAACATGAACCTCCCCGGCGATTCCGCCGGCTACCCGATCTCGAAAACCGGTGTCGAACTCATCTCCGTTCTCGCCCCGCGCCAAAGCTACGAAGTCCGCTCCGCCACCGTTTCGGTCGCCGAAACCCGCCTGCAACCCGGCCTCATTTACCTCGACGGCTCCGACGAACGCCAAAGCGACACTCTCGAAGGCATCTGGATACGCCTCATCAAAGACGGCCAAATCCTCGCCCAATTCTCCCGCCCCACCCGCCTAACTCAAGAAGCCACCTGGTAACC
>CAZJCL010000541.1:0-1678 GCA_964544025.1 uncultured Opitutales bacterium
CAGATTCCGGAGTCGGAGCGGGATTATTATCTGGAGCGGAAATATCCTAGCTACGGAAATTTGGCACCGCGCGACATTTCTTCGCGAAGCGCGAAGGAGGCTTGCGACGCGGGCTTGGGCGTGGGGCCGGGCGGTCGCGGGGTTTATCTGGATTTCGCGGCGGCGATCGAGCGTTTCGGGTTGAAGGCGATTCAGGAGCGTTACGGGAATTTGTTCGAGATGTATGAGCGGATTACCGGGGAAAACGCTTACGAGGTGCCGATGCGAATTTATCCGGCCGTTCACTACACGATGGGCGGGCTTTGGGTGGATTACGATTTGATGAGCACGATTCCGGGAATGTTCGTGTTGGGAGAGGCGAATTTCTCGGACCACGGGGCAAACCGTCTCGGGGCGAGCGCGCTGATGCAGGGATTGGCCGATGGATATTTTGTGATTCCGGCGACGATCGGCGGGTATCTCGCTGGCCAGTTGGGGAAACGGCCGGACACGAACCATCCGGAATTCGTGAAGGCCAAGGCGGCGGTGGACGATCAAGTGAAGCGGATGCTCTCGATCAACGGGAAACGCAGCGTTAGTCATTTCCACCGCGAGCTCGGCAAGATCATGTGGGAATACGCGGGAATGGCGCGAAATGACGCAGGTTTGCGGAAGGCGTTGAGCTTGATTCCGGAACTGCGGGCGGAATTCTGGAAGGATTTGAATCTTCCGGGAACGAACGGCAGCTTCAATCCGGAGCTGGAGCGGGCGGGGCGGGTGGCCGATTATTTGGAGTTCGCCGAACTGCTTTGCGAGGACGCGCTTCACCGGACGGAATCTTGCGGTGGACATTTCCGCGAGGAGAGCCAAACGGAGGATGGCGAGGCGTTGCGCGACGACGAGAATTTCTCATTCGTATCGGCGTGGGAGTTTAAGGGCGTAGGGGAGAAGCCGGTTCTTCACAAGGAGGAGCTGACTTACGAAGAAGTTGAAATGGCAACGAGGAGTTACAAATAATGCATCTGAAACTCAAAGTCTGGCGGCAGAAAGATGGCAATACGCAGGGGCGACTCGTCGAGTATGACGCGCCGAATGTTTCTCCCGACATGTCGTTCCTCGAAATGCTCGATGAGGTCAACGAGGACCTGATCGCGAAAGGCGACGAACCGATCGCTTTCGACAGCGACTGTCGCGAAGGGATTTGCGGGATGTGTTCCTGCACGATCAACGGGATTCCGCACGGACCGGAGCGGGCGACCGCGACTTGTCAGCTCCACATGCGGCATTTCAAGGATGGCGACGAAGTGGTTGTGGAGCCGTTCCGGGCGCGGGCGTTTCCGGTGATCAAGGATTTGGCTGTGAACCGCGGCTCGTTTGACAAGATCATCGCGGCGGGCGGTTTTATCTCGGTTCGGACGGGAAGCGCGCCGGAAGCGAATTCGGTGCTCGTGCCGAAGGAAGCGGCGGATCTTTCGATGGACGCGGCGGCTTGTATCGCTTGCGGAGCTTGTGTGGCGGCTTGCCGGAACGCTTCGGCGATGCTTTTCGTGGCGGCGAAGAACGCGCATTTGAATTTGTTGCCGCAAGGGAAAGTCGAGAAAGACAAGCGGACGCTGGCGATGGTGGCGGCGATGGACGAGGCCGGATTCGGGAATTGCTCGAATTATTACGAGTGCGAGGCGGCGTGTCCGAAGAGCAT
>CAZJCL010000542.1:0-1673 GCA_964544025.1 uncultured Opitutales bacterium
ACTTCACCCGAATTCTCCTCAGAAATCCCAAAATCATTTTCACCCGCGACAGCCTGATGCTCTACCGGCTGCACGGGATCAACAAGCTCACCGAATCCGGAACCGGCACCGAAAAGAAGATCGTCGACCGCGCCCGCCACCTCGCGATGGCCCGCCTCCATTGCCGCAACCGCCTCGCCGCCGACGACCCGACCCGCTCCTGGCAATTCCGCATAAAAGCCTGGCGCTGTCTCCAGGAACTTCGCGAATCCAACAAAAACATCGGCGAACTCCAGCGCGAACTCGAATCCGCGCTCGATTCCCGAACTCCCGGCGCCGCCTACCGCCTCGGCGAAATTCTCATCCGTCTTTCCGGCGGCGTCCGCCAACGCATCTGCGGCTCCCGCTGGACCCGTCCTTACCAGGCCTCGCGAATCGCCGATTACCAAATCCGTCTCATCGAAGAACTCGGTTTCACCGTCTCCTGATTTTTCCGAAAATGAAAACATCCTCTCCTCTTTATAATCCACCGCCGCCCGCCCGGATTCTCATCGTCGAGGAAGCGCTCCGGTCGGTCAAAGGCCACTGGTTCGAATACGTCAAAACCATCGCCGACGCCTGCCGCGAAGCCGGCGACGAAATCGTCGTCGCCGCCCACAAAAACGCCGACGCTCCGATCCTCCGCGATCTCCGCGCCCAACCACTTCTCCCGTATTCCGCCTGGGACAAAATCTACGACAGCCCCAGCTCCTGGAAACGCTACGCTGGCGTCTTCCAGCACAACCATCGCCTTTTCAAAACCGTCGACGATTTCCTCGCCAACGAGAAACCGTTCGACTGCATTCTCGCCCCGACGCTTCTCATCCACCACCTTTTCGCGTGGGCCGCGATTGCCCGAAAACACCGCGGCAAAAAGTTCAAACGGCTCGTCCTTTTCTTCGTCAACGGCCAAGGC
The DNA here is from genome assembly GCA_964544025.1 of uncultured Opitutales bacterium. Taxonomy (GTDB): domain Bacteria; phylum Verrucomicrobiota; class Verrucomicrobiia; order Opitutales; family T3Sed10-336; genus CAZJCL01. The sequence continues at coordinate 935 of CAZJCL010000542.1, forward strand.
CAATACCAAGGCCCCGGCCAACCCGCCCATTTCTCCCGCCACCCAAAGAACGCGCTCTTCCGCCGCACGCTTCGGAAACTCCGTCCGCTCGTCGAATCCGGCGAGGTCGTTCTCGCCGCCGAAACCCAAGGCATGGCCCGCGAATACACCGAATTTTCCGGCGTCGAATTCCGCTGCTTCCCGCACCCCGTCCGCTTCCCCGCACACGCGCTCCACAGCCACGCTCCGGCCAAACCAACCTTCGCCTGCTTCGGTTTCGCCCGCCACGAAAAAGGCTCCGATCTTCTCCAGAACGCGATCCTCGAAATCCGCCGCCGTCGCCCGGATCTGCCCCTCCGTTTCGTCATCCAATGGCTCGACGATTTCGATCTTCCCAACGGCGAAAAAGCGCGCCGCCATCCGACGCTCCTCGCCGATCCCGATGTCGAATTCATCACCGAACCGTTCGACGCCGCCACCTACGTCGAGCATCTCCGCGAGACCGACGGCATGATTCTCCCCTACCGCGCCGCCTCCTATTACGCCCGCGTTTCCCGCGTCGCCATCGAAGCCGCGATCATGGGAATTCCGATGGTTTACACCCGCGACACCTGGCTGGAAGAAATGGTCAACCTCTGCGGAACCGGCGAAGGTTTCCCCAACGAAAACCTCGAGGAACTCATCTCCGCCATCATCCGACTCGCCGAAAATCTTCCGCGCCACAAATCCGAAGCCGCCCATCGCGCCGACTTCGCCCGCG
>CAZJCL010000543.1:0-1672 GCA_964544025.1 uncultured Opitutales bacterium
CGGTGGCGATCGCGGTTTTGGGCGGAGTCGGGAGCGGGATGGAGTATCCGATGATCTCGTTCAACGGGCCGCATCCGGAGGAGGACGGGACGTATCCGGCGCGGACGAAGTATGGGCTGATTTCGGTGATCATTCACGAAACGGGTCACAACTTTTTCCCGATGATCGTGAATTCGGACGAGCGGCAATGGATGTGGATGGACGAAGGTTTGAACAGCTTTTTGCAGTATTTGGCGGAGCAGGAGTGGGAGGAGAAATACCCGTCGCGGCGCGGGCCGGCGCACACGATCACTTCGTACATGAGCGGGCGGAGCCGGGATCCGGTGATGACGAGCGCGGATTCGCTGGCGTCGCAGGGGTCGAACGCGTATGGGCAGCCGGCGGTGGCGCTGAATTTGTTGCGGGAGATCGTGCTGGGGCGGGAGCTTTTCGATTTCGCGTTTCGGACGTATGCGGAGCGGTGGATGTTCAAGCGGCCGTTGCCGGGGGATTTTTTCCGGACGATGGAGGACGCGAGCGGAATCGATCTCGACTGGTTTTGGCGAGGATGGTTTTTCTCGACGGACCGGGTGGATGTATCGGTGGAGGAAGTGCAGGTTTGGCAACTCGATTCGCGGAATCCGGACGTGGAAAAACCGAAGGAAAAGGCGCGGGAGGAAAAACCGGAAACCTTGGCGGAAATCCGCAACCGGGATTTGGAGCGGCGGGTGGAGGCGTATCCGGAGTTGAAGGATTTTTATAACGAATACGACGAATTCGCGGTGACGGAAGCGGACCGGAAGAAATACGAGAAGCTGTTGAAGGATTTGGAGAAGGAGGATATCGATCCGGCGTTGCTGGAGACGGATTTGAACTTCTACATGGTGGAGTTTCGGAACGTCGGCGGGATCGTGACGCCGTTGATTTTGGAACTCGGCTATGAGGACGGATCGACGGAGGTAGTGTATTTGCCGGCGGAAATCTGGCGTTATGACACGCGGACGGCGAACAAGCTTTTCATGACGGAGAAGAAGCTGATGTCGGTCGTTTTCGATCCGCGGGAAGAGCTGGCGGACACGAACGTGGAGAACAATTACTGGCCGCGCCGGATAGTGGAAACGCCGTTCCAGCTTTACAAATCGCCCGCCCAACCGAATCCGATGCGGGACGCGCGGAAGAAGGAAGCGGAGGAGGACGAAAAGGAGGAGGGTGAGAAGGAGGAGAAATGACGGCGGCGGCTTTGGCTCGGGATCTTAACAGAAGGGAGCGAAGGGCTTGGGACTCTGCTTTTTTAACCACGGATGGCATAGCGCGGCGTAGCCGCAACCAAACTTTGAGGTACTGGATCTTAACCACGAATGGACACGAATCCACACGAATGTCAGCAGTTTGTGAGAAAACTTGCGCGAAAAACAAGAGATTGAAGGATTGTAGTGCAGATGGGCACAGATGAGGCGTAGAGGTCGGGGAGGAGACAGGGGAATGGGAACAGAAGGTCGGAAAGGAAGCGAAGGGGGGAGAGTGTTTTGGTCTGTTTTTTAGAATTTTGGGTTTGTCGATTTTATTGACGAGCGGAGTTTTTTGATCGAAAGTGCCCGTCTTTCCCGCGCCTGACGGGCGCAGTTTAAGCATTTGCGGCAGTAGCTCAGTCGGATAGAGCAGCGGATTTCTAATCCGCGGGTCGGGGGTTCGA
>CAZJCL010000544.1:0-1669 GCA_964544025.1 uncultured Opitutales bacterium
AGCAGGTGACAACCGGTGGATTTTTCCCAGTAAGTAAACGCCGCTCCACCGTCGCGAATAATCGACGTCGGGGATTGAGGAGTGTTTGCACGGGTTTGCCTCGCAAAGCATCCACAGCCAATCCGGCATGAGGATGATAAATATCGCATGCCTGAATCGGAAGCATTGCGTGAACCAAATCTTGAGGGTTTCGGTTCAGCCAAGCGCGAACTTCGCGATCGAAGGAGAGATATTTTTGCGAGCGGGTGAAACCTTGCATCGGGAAGGTTACGCTCATGTATCCTTGATCCGTCCGCTGTTCCACAGTTTGGGGGCTGTTGCGGTTGCCGCTTAATAATACGATTTGTTGTCCGCGTTCGGTCAAGGCGGCCGCGAGATCGACGGTATAACGCTCGGCGCCTCCTCGTCCGGGGTCGGCGTTTAAAATGACCAGAGCAATCTTCATCTTCGACTCGTTCAAGAGATTTCCGCTTCGCGGAGTTTTTGGAGGGCGCGGAGGACTTCGGCGGGTTCGAGATTTTTCAAAACTCCGTCGGGGGCTACGACGTTTTGGGTGCGCGGTGAGTTGATCGGCCAGGGGCCGAAGCGGAGGGGGGAGGTGGGGCCGAAGATGGCGAGGACGCGGTTGCCGACGGCGGCGGAGAGATGCATCGGGCCGCTGTCGTTGCCGATGAAGGTGGAGGGTTGGCGGGCGAGTTCGATCATTTCGTCGAACGGGCAGCCGGTGAGGTTGAGGAAACGGCCGGTGGGGGCGCCGGGGAGTTCGACGCGGTTTCCGGCGCACCAGGCGACGCGGCTGTCGGGGATTTCGTTCCAGATGAGGCGGGTGAGTTCGTCGAAGCGGGGCCATTCTTTTTCGACGCCGCGGCTGTCGGTGAAGATGACGAAGCGGTTGCGCGGATCGCCGTCGAAGAATGGTTTCCAGGGAAAGGCGGGGCCGGGGCGGAGGTTGAGGGGGAAATGGATTTCGTCGTCGAGGTTGGCGGCGCGGGCGAAGCTTTGGAGGACTGCCAGGGCGTGGTGCGGGCCGGGGCCGGCGGGGAGTTCGACGCGTTTGTTGTAGAAAAACGCGGCGCCTTCGCGGGAATCGGTGCGTCCCCATTTGTGCGGGGAGCGGGCGGCGAAAGTCATGAGGCCGGAGCGGAGAAGGCCTTGCAGATCCCAGACGGCGCCGAATTGGCGGGTGCGGAGGGTGCGCATGATTTCGCGGATGCCTTTCCAGCCTTCGCGGCGGCGGAAGGGAATGACTTCGTGGATGAACGGGGCGGATTCGGGGAGACCGGCGAAGCGGTCGCGGGCGATCCAGGTGATTTGGCAATGGGGGATTTGGCGGGCGACCGTTTGCACGAGTTGGAGTCCGTGGACGATGTCCCCGAGAGAGGAGGGCTTGATGATCAGGAGATTCCGGAAGTCCCGGCCGTTTACCGTCTTCGACATGCAGGGGAAGCTTGCCTTCGCCGGCGATTGCGGCAACAAAAAGAAGCAAATGAAGTTCGACTCCAGACAGATCGCTGACCTTCAGGCGAAGCTCACAGCGGATTGGCATAACTCGGCTCCAGCGGCGGGCGGCGACGGATTTTCGCGGCTCGTGCAGGAGAATCATTTGCGAAATTTCCAGCTTTGGCACGAGGAGGATGTGGCGCGGCGGGACGATCTCGGGTTCGAGCGG
>CAZJCL010000545.1:0-1660 GCA_964544025.1 uncultured Opitutales bacterium
ACCGTCGAGCGACTTTATCCGGAAACCCGCCTGCATTGGGAACCTCAGGCCGGACATTGGTCGCCGGTTCTCGACATGCCCGCCGTCGTTTCCGAGGCAAAACTCGTGGAGGAAATCCATGCCGAATTGGCGAAAATGCATCGGCACCCGGTTTTCACCTTTTCGCAAAACCTCAAATTGAAACCGGCGGAATTCGAAGAACAGGCCGTTCGCGCCGTGGAAAACGGGTTTGCAAACAACGACCGGATTTCGGCCGCTTTTCTCGCCGCTTTCGGTTCTTCCGCCGCCATCAACGATCAAGGAGACATCGAAGACACCGCGTTCCGCACCATGAGCGGAGCCGGTCACCAGCACTTTCTGAAAACGATGAACGATCTCGCCGGAATCACCACTGCGGATCAGATTCGACGAACACTTTTCACGGCCTGGACCTATGGGGAAGAAAAAGTCGGTCTTCGCTGGGATCCCGGCGAAGACAAACGGTACGCCCTCGCCTGGAAAAACCCGAGCAGCGACGCCACCATGACCCAGCGCGGCGCCAACCGGCTCGCCATCGAAGGATTGCCTCTCCTGCCGACCGCGCCCGTCGGTTCGCGCTTGGAAACGACCGGCTTCACGGGCCACCGCAGCAACGATACCTTCTGGACCTGGCCGATCTGGGAAACATCAATTTCCATCGACACCGGACGCTCCCTCCTCGCCCTGCGCGAACTTCAGGAACCGGTGCCACCGTCGGCGGAGTTGTCCGGTCGCGGGATCGTTGCCGTCTATCGCAGTCAGCGGATCACGACGGGGAAATTTCGAAACTTCACTCCCGCCCGCGCCGTATGAGATTAACTGCGTTTGAGTCCAAAGCTTTCGTATTGCTGGTTTTGCTTTGATTTTGGGGAGGTGGGCGAGTAGGGTGAGCGGTTATGCTACAGCGTGAGATTGTTTTGAATCGGGATTGTCCGGCTACGGTGATTCCTCTTGGGGATCCGGTGATTTTGGCGCGGGGGACGGAGGTTTATTTGAGTCAGGCGCTGGGAGGGACGGCGACGGTGCGGACGAACGAGGGGCTTTTCCGGATCGATGGGCGGAATCTGGACGCGCTGGGGGAGGAACTCGCGGAGGCCGTGGAGGCGGCGGGTGCGAATCCGGAGGCGGAGGGGGAGTTTAGCGAGGAGCGGGTTTGGGAGGCGTTGCGGGGGTGTTTCGATCCGGAGATTCCGATTAATATCGTCGATTTGGGTTTGATTTACGATTTGAGGATCGAGGAGCGGGGGGAGGGCCGGTTTTTCGTGAACGTGAAGATGACGTTGACGGCGCAGGGGTGCGGGATGGGTCCGGTGATCGCGGAGGACGCGAAGACGCGGATCGAGGCGTTGCCGGGGGTGGAGGGGGCGGATGTGCAGATCGTGTGGGAGCCGGTTTGGAGTCCGCATATGATTTCGGATGCGGGGCGGGAGAAGTTGGGGTTGGGATGAGGGGGAATTGACCTGGGGCTGTGGCTTGGGCTCTGGTTTTTTAACCACGGAATACACGGAAGCTTAGGACTCTGCCTTTTTAACCACGGAAGACACGGAATACACGGAAACTTGGGGGAGGCTTCGGCTCTGTTTTTTAACCACTAATGGACACGAATAGACGCGAATTTTGGGGAACAGAAAGGGAGCGGGAA
>CAZJCL010000546.1:0-1654 GCA_964544025.1 uncultured Opitutales bacterium
CTCCCGCAAAGCCCGCTCCTTCTCCGCGAAAAACAGCGGCAAACTCTCCAGCGCCTGATTCCACTCCGCCACCTTCGCCTGCGCCGCCGAAATCGATTCGTGATCCTCGTGCATCCCGTCCAGCGTCGCCAACTGCGCTTTCGCCGTCTCGATCCGCTGATACGTCAGCCGCAACTCGTCGAAATTCTTCCGCAAATTGTCCAGCTTCTCCGCCGCCCCGCCATCGTCCAACATGTAGTCGCGGATAAACTGCGTCAGGTTGCTGATGTCCTTGATGCAGATCGCCTGATTGAAGATGTCCATCGGACTCTTCCCTTTCGGCAAAAACAACATCTCGTGAAACCGCGCCGAATACGCCGAAAACGTGTCGATCACTTCCAGCCCGCGATCCCGCAACCGTTTCCGGATCTCCGCCGGACTCCCCAAATCGTTGAAATCCCCCTCCACCGTCAGCCGCCGCTTTTCCGCGACAAACGCCCGCTCCACTTTCCCCGCGTTCGTCACCCACAAAACCTGCGCCAGCGTCACGTGCGACTGAAACGTCTCGTTATAAAAATACGCCAGCAAAACGCTGTAAGCCTGCCCCGGCTTCCGCAAATAAAGCCGACGCCCGCGCCCGATATCCTCGTCGTGCTTTTCCGAATACGCGCCGAGCAGATAATCCTTCTCGTTCCGCTCCTTCCGCGCCCCCGACTGATTCGAAGCCACATTGTAATTCCGCCGCCGCCCCTCGACCAGAATCGTCAAAATCGCGTCCGCCATCGTCGATTTCCCGCTTCCGTTCGAGCCGGTCAGAATCGCCGTCCGCCCTTCCGGCGAAAAGGTCTGCACCCGCTCGTGAAACGTGCCCCAGTTATACACCGAGCACGAATGCAAACGAAAACCGGCCGTCGAACGGTCCGGCGCAAACTCAAGCATCTGTTGATTCGACATCGCGCTTCTCCTCCAATTCTCCGTTCTCGTTCTCCTCGTCCCCCTCGTCGCTCTCCGGCAAAACCGCCTTCAACCGGTCCCGAATCTCCCGAATCTGCTCCACCGGCAACTTCGCCCGCAAAATCGGCTCCACCCGGAAAATATCCTCCGACCGGTTCCGCAACTTCCGCAAAACACCCAGCTCGATCAGACGCGAAATCGCCCGCGCCATCCGCTCCTCCACCTTCTTCTCGTTCGACGAATCCGGGAAATACGGCCGCAGCAACTCCAGCAACTGCTTGTAATCGAAATACAAAAACGCCTCCCCCTCCGCCGATTGATCATGCTGCAAAAGCCGCTCCCGCAACAAAACCATCAGCAGCGTCTGGTGATAACTCAACGGCGTCCGCCGCAACAACCGCGGCACCGGCGCCTCCCCGTTCTCCCCTTCCTCCACCTCCTCCGTCTCCGGCTGACGCAGAAACGCGAACCCGCCCTCTTCATCGATGACCACCTCCAGCCCCATCTGCCGGAAATGCCCCCGCACCGCCTCCGCCTCCGTCCGCAACCGGTGCCAAAGATCGCTCTCCTCCTGATAAACCGGCCCCCCGACCAGCCGCACAATCACATGCCGAAGCGTAAAACGTCCACTCATCGCGAAAAATCAATTGCAGCCGCGTCCCGACAAAACCGGAAAATCCATCTCAAAAAATTCACGCCCCCAAAACCAACCCATCCACCC
>CAZJCL010000547.1:0-1652 GCA_964544025.1 uncultured Opitutales bacterium
AGGTGTAGATCCGGAAGGTAATTGTGTTCAGATCGCGGTAAGAGGCATCGTTGGGAATCGCGACGGCAAAGGGTTCGACTGAACTCCGTGGGATGTCGGAAGTTACCAAGAGGGCGTCAGCGGCACTCTGGAAGCCGCCCACCGAAGTAAATACGGCTAAACGGCCGGCACTTTGACTGTTGCCCATGCGGTCGATCGCAAACTGGAAAATCCCACCCGCCAGGTCGAACGTCTCGTCATCCTTCGATAAGGTGAACTCCAGATACTGGTTATTCGCGATCGCGTAGGCTAGGGTGGAGTGTTCCGCGCCACCGTGGTTCTGGGAAAAGGCAAATCGATCGTCGTCCTGCTCCGGAACGATGCCGGCTCCAATCCGAATTCCGCTGTAGTTGATTTCTGGATGCTGGGCGTAAACGGCAGTCCAGGGGAGATTGCTGGAAAGGTTGGTTCCGCGGAGGTCACCCCGGAACAAGGTCTCGACCGAACGCGGGGTGTCGCCTTCCGAGCCCGCAACCTGTGAAAGGGGAAGCGTCGCTCCCAGCTGCACATTGTCGATCCGCGCGTCGACGTCCGTTCCGGCGTTGGTGGCGCCGAAGACCAGGATCAAGTAGTCATAGCCTGACCCGAAATCCACCGGCACGGCCACTTCGCGCCATTTCGCTTCCACCGTCACCGCGTTGAGCGTGCCTTGCAGGAGCGTCGCGTCGGCCGAACCGCCACTGCCAGGATGATCAGCTGTGCGCACGCCGATTTTGCCATCAACGGCCGCAGGGGAGCCGTTGTAGCCATAAAGACGATACGTTATGTTCGGTGAGGCGTGTTTGACGTCGAAACGCAGGTAGCCGGCTCCTCTCGTCTGCCCGTTGTCGTGAATGATTTGGAACGCGGAACGCGCCGCATTGCCATAGGCAACAATTGCCCGCTTGGGGAATCCGTATCCTGTGCCATCCAGGGAGGCAAACGCCCGCGACGCCACGCCGTCGGTTTTCCAGCCTTCACCCGCCATTGCGGTGGTCGCCAGACCGGGATAGCTCAACGTCTGAAGGTTACTCGAAAAGTCACCATTCACGATAATGTCCTGAGCAAGGGGAGCGCTCTGCAGGATCAGGTCTCCCATATCAGCCGGAATGGGGTCGACAGTCGACGTACCGAAAAGCGAATACGTGGTGCGTCCGGAGCTGCCGCTATTTTGGCGGGTGACAGCGACGTCAAATCCGACCGAGAGCGACTGTTGATCGGGGGTGCGCTCGAGATTGGTAAAGGGAATCTTTAGCTCGATACTCCAACCGTCGGCACCTTGGTGGGCGGCCACTTCAATGCCTAGGGGCCGGCCATTGCGCTCTTCCCACGTCCCGTTTGGCCGGATGACGATGTGGCGATCGTCGGCATTGAGCGCAAGTTGTTTGGAATGGAGCCCATCGAGGAACACATGGACGGCGTCCTGCGCGCCACGGGTTCCTCCGTCAGCGACATCCACCGCGACATAAAGCGCTTCCTGATCCCATCGCACGGCGAATGCCGGACTCGCTGTTCCGGCGAGCGGCTCGACGGGAAGCCTGCGGTCCCAGCTGGATTCTGCGAGAACCCCGTCGATCGTTGGCGGGGTGAGGGTGGGGCCGGCACGGAGTGTTCCGTTCTCTTCCGGACCAAGC
>CAZJCL010000548.1:0-1640 GCA_964544025.1 uncultured Opitutales bacterium
GAGAATGTAGAAGTGGGGATGGGGGTGGGGTCATCGGCGAAGTGGCGATGCTACGGCTACGGGAGGAGGGGCGGAATAGGGTTCCGCCCCTGTTGATGTCAGATCAAGGCTAAACCGGGTGGGGTTTGCTTTGGTTTACCAGTGGGCGTATTCGCCTTTTTGGAGGGAGGTGGCGAAGGCGACTATTAGTTGGATGCAGTTTTCGACGTCTTGCAGGTCGACGACTTCGCTGGGGGTGTGCATGTAGCGGAGTGGGATCGAGATGAGGCCGGTGGCGACGCCGTCGCGGCCGAGTTGCAGGGCGCGGGCGTCGGTGCCGGTGGGGCGGGGGTCGGCTTCGAGCTGGAACGGGATTTTTTCGCGTTCCGCGCATTCGAGGAGGCGTTTGTAGACAATGGGGTTGATGTTGGGGCCGCGGCAGATGATGGGGCCGCCGCCGAGTTTGGTTTCGCCGTATTTGCGGTGGTCGCAGTCGGGGTGGTCGGTGGCGTGGCCGACGTCGACGGCGAGGGCGAGGTGCGGGTTGACGGAGTGGACGGCTGTCGTGGCGCCGCGGATACCGATTTCCTCCTGGGAGGTGGCGACGGAGACGACTTTGGCGTTCAGGTTTTTGAGTTTGGCGAGGCGGCGGAGGGATTCGCCGACGACGTAGGCGCCGCTTTTGTTATCGAAAGCGCGGGCGACGCCGACGCTGCCTTTGAAGAGTTCGAAGCCGTGGTCGTAGGTGGCGACGTCGCCGATGGAGATCAGTTGCAAGGCTTCTTCTTTGTCTTTGACGCCGATATCGATCCACATCTGGTGGATCTGCGGGACTTTTTCGCGGTCTTCCTGGCTCATCAGGTGGATCGCGCGTTTGCCGGTGACGCCGCGGATGACGCCGTTGCGGGTCTGGATGTTGACGCGGCGGCCGGAGATCATGACGCGGTCGTGGCCGCCGATGGTGTCGAAATAGAGGAAGCCTTCCTTGTTGACATAGGTGATGATGAGGCCGAGTTCATCCATGTGGCCGGCGAGCATCAGGACGGGGTCGCCGGAGGGATTGATGGTGGCGAAGCGGTTGCCGAGGGCGTCGTTGCGGTATTCGTCGGCGCTCGGTTTGACGTAGCGGTCGAAGACCTCCTGGGCTTCGGATTCGTAGCCGGAGGGGGACCGGGCGTTGAGGAGATCGACGAGGAAGTCGGGTGCTTGAAACGGTTTGGATGCCATGATGTGGATGTTTTGTGAAAAGGAATAACGGTAGGGGGCGAGGGGGAGATGGCAAGATTGGGGCGCGGGAAAACGCGGTGGAGACGATGCTCGGGAACCGCGGCGAAGGTAGTTGAATCTTAACCACGAATGGACACTAATGAACACTAATGCTGCGGAAGAATTTTAGAAATGAAAGGCTTAGCGTCGCGCGCGGAAATACAGGGGGCGGGAGTGGCGTGTTTCTCAGACTCTTGGTGCTGGCCGGGGTTTTGTGGGCGGGTGGATGTGTTTCGGTGACGCGGATTTCGCAGAATGAAACGTGGGCAACGGGCGTGACGGAGCATTGGGGGGAACGGCTTTTTCTGGGGCGGGAGATTCCGGGCGGAGGGAGGGTGAGCGAGGAGGATTGGCGGGCGTTTTTGGATGAAGTGGTGACGCCGCGGTTTCCGGAG
>CAZJCL010000549.1:0-1625 GCA_964544025.1 uncultured Opitutales bacterium
GAGAGTTCGAGTCCGAGGGCGGAGAGGAGACGGGTGAGGCCGGTCCAGGTGGCGCGGGCTTGTTCGGGGGGAAGGCTGGCCGGGGCGGTGCGGATGGCTTTGAAAACGCGGCCGAGGGCGACGGGGGTGTTGAGATCGTCGGCGAGGGCGGACCAGGCTTCGGAGAATTCGCCGAGGTTTTCGGGATCGGTGGATTCGGGGAGATCGGGGCCGAGGTGGGCGGCGAGGGCGTCGCGGTAGCGGCGGAGTTTTTCCATGGCGCTTTCGGCGCTGTGGAGGGAGTCCCAGGTGAAGTTGAGCGGCTGGCGGTAGTTGCCGGAAAGGAGGACGTAGCGGAGGGCGAGGGGGGAGAAGCCTTTGGCGCGGATGTCGTCGAGGGTGTGGAGGTTGCCGAGGCTTTTGCTCATTTTGGTGCCATCGACCATGAGGTGGGCGTTGTGGAACCAGTGGCGGGCGAAGGGCTTGCAGGTGCAGGCTTCGCTTTGGGCGATTTCGTTTTCGTGGTGGGGGAAAACGAGGTCGATGCCGCCGCCGTGGAGATCGAAGGTTTCGCCGAGGTATTCCATGCTCATGGCGCTGCACTCGATGTGCCAGCCGGGACGGCCGTCGCCCCACGGACTGGGCCAGAAGACGTCGCCGTCGTCGGGTTTGCGGGCTTTCCAGAGGGCGAAATCGGCGGCGGAATCGCGCTGGTATTCGTCGGCGTCGACCGGGGCGCTTTCCTCGTGGGCGGCGGCGCCGGTTTTGACTTCGCGTTCCTTGAGGCGGGAAAGTTTGCCGTAATCTTCGAAGGAGGAGACGCGGAAATAGACGGAGCCTTCGGGGGTGGCGTAGGCGTGGTTTTTCGCGATCAGTTGTTCGATGAGCCGGATTTGGCTGTCGATGTGTTGGGTGGCGGCGGGTTCGACGTGGGGCGGGAGGAGATTGAGGGCGGCGCAATCTTCGTGGAAACGGTCGGTCCAGTGGGCGGTGAAATCGGCGAGGGATTTTCCTTCGGCGCGGGATTGGCGGATGGTTTTGTCGTCGACGTCGGTGATGTTGCGGACGTGTTTCACCTTGAGGCCGGCGGCTTCGAGGGTGCGGCGGAGGACGTCTTGAACGACGAAGGCGCGGAAGTTTCCGATGTGGGCCGGGCCGTAGACGGTGGGGCCGCAGCAGTAGACGCGAAACGTGTCGCCATCGGCGGGAGCGATTTCGCGAACGGTGCGGCTGAGAGAATCGTAGAGACGGATCGGCATGATAAAAACGCGATGGTAGGAGGCGGAAGCGAAACGAGCGGGGGAGATCAGTTCGTTTTCCGGCGGCGCGATGTGGCGACGTCCGCCGCGTTCGTGCGGTGGACGGTGTTCCTGCTGAATGAATTGCCAACGAAGGAAAGTTGCACCATGGTCGCCCTTTAAAGTCCTGAACCACAGAACGTGCCATGCCAGACGATTTCAAGCAAGAACTCCTCCGCCGTCCCCGCCGTTTGCGTCGCACCGCCGCGATTCGTGCGATGGTGCGGGAAACGCGACTTATGCCGTCCGATTTCATCGCGCCGCTTTTTGTGGTGGAGGGAAACGGATCGCCGGAACCGGTGGAATCGATGCCGGGCGTTTCGCGGTTTTCCGTGGCGGATTTGGTGA
>CAZJCL010000550.1:0-1613 GCA_964544025.1 uncultured Opitutales bacterium
TCCAGATTCGCCAAAGTCTGGATCATTGCGACATCGACGCGTCCGGTCAGCTTTTTGCGGGCGCCCCGAAACTGACCGACTTCCTTCTTCGACAAGCCGAGAAACTCCTGGAGCCGGGCGAGCCACTGCTCCAAAAGCGACTGCCGGTTCACGAGGATGAGGGTAACCACCTTCCGCTTCGCAATCATCGCGCAACCCATGACCGTTTTTCCCGATCCGGGAGGAGCGACGAGGACGCCGTGTTCGTGACGCAGCATTTCGGCGACGGCGGTTCTTTGGTGGGGTGTCAGTTGACCCGAAAACGCCAGACGCGTTTTTTTCGGCTTCAGGCGCCGGTCCTCGATTTCCAGCTTGGAACCGCATGCGGCAAAAAGTTCGACCGCCGCCTCCAAGCATCCGCGAGGCAGAACGATTCGGTCGCTATGGATTTCGCCGGAGAAAATGCATCGGGGAATGTTATAGGTCGGAAAACGCTGCCGTTGTTTCTCGTAAAAAACAGGATTCGGAATCGTGGCCAAAGCCCGCAACCGTGCCGCCATTCTATCCGAAAGGTTTTCTGTGGGAATGATCACGTTTTCCGCCAGCCAGGCCTTCCAATCCGGAAGAACGGGCAAATCCAGCGTGTCATCCTGAGCGGCGCGAAGAATCTGTTCCTCCAATTCAAACGCCGGAACTTCACCGGATGGTTCGACGGCCAGATGTTCATCGAGAACCGCCCGCAGATCCTCGAAGGTGAGCCGTGTGAACGCCGTCAATGCCTGCCATTGATCCGGGTAAGGAACGAAAGACTCGTCAACAAACTCCGTGAATCCCAGAGCCCGCCGCTCCTTTTGCAGTGGCAACGCGATCAGGTTGCCGAATCCGCCTTTCGGCAGGAAGTCCTGATTCGGAAAGAAACGGTCGTAGGTGTCGAGACGCAGGCGCGGGTGCCGCGCGGCCGTCCGTGCCAGCAACAAGCTCCCCAGCCTGCGGGCAATGACCGCCGACACCGGCTCCGCAAAAAGAATCCACACATGAGCGCCGTTTCCCGAGCGGGAAATTTCCACCAGACATTCGACGCCGAGGCGGGCGGCTTCGTCGCGATAAGCTCCCGCATCTTCCCGCCAGCCGTCCCCGTCGAAGTCGGCCGCGAGAAAAATGCAGGTATCGTCCGGACGAATCGCGTAGGTGCCCGCGACGATGTTGCCCCGCAGGTGAGATTCGACGACGGAAGCCGAGAGCGGCGCAAACTTCCGTGCCCCGAAACGCGCGAAAATTTCCGTCGGCTTAAGCCGGCGACCGTCCTCCCAAACGGTTTCGCAAACCGGAAAATAACCCTTCCTTCCGGTTTGGACGTTCTCCCACATCCGCGGGTAAAGATCTTTCCGCGCGACAAATAGTCGCTCAAAAAGAGCAACCCGTTCCTCGACGGTTTCAGGATAAACCCGCTCATCCAAAGCAAACGTCGGATTTGCAATTGAGCGCTCCTTCGACCGCAGATCACGGAGTTCCTTCAGTAGGGCGACGCGCTCTGCATCGATCGCCTCCAGTTTCCTTTCAATTTGCTCGACTCGTCTGAGTTTCTCCACGGGCGCCCGCAGTCTGACCACTCCGTTTGGTCGGTCGAACGAAAA
>CAZJCL010000551.1:0-1608 GCA_964544025.1 uncultured Opitutales bacterium
TTAACCACCCGCGGCGCGACAAAGCGCGCCAGCGCGGCGGCGGCGGATGGCACAGATGGGCACAGATGGGCACAGATAAGGGCGGGATTTGCGGCGTTAAAAGTTTGTTCAAAAACATAATTTTTTGCGGATTGTAGCATGGGCACGGATGATTTGGTTTTGGGTTTAGGACGATTCTGAGATGACGTCTGTTTCGTTAAATTCGGATCGGGTGCGGTTTTCGAAGCGGGAGGGGACGGCGGTGGCTTGGTAGCCGCGTTCGTTGAGCCAGCGGGTGAGAGGGGCGATTTGGCCGTGGGTGACGAAGATTCGCTGGGCACCGGTTGCCGCAATGGCTTGGTTGAGTTCGGGCCAATCCGCGTGATCGGAGACGATGAAACCGCGATCGAGCGCCAGTCTGCGTTTGTTGCCTCGGATCGCCATCCAGCCGGAGGCGTGGGCGATCGAGAGCGGGGCGAGTTTTCGAAGCGCGCCGGGAGTGGCGGCGCCGGGGGGAAGAAGGACCATCGCGCCGCGAAGTTCTTCTTTTGGAACGTTTGTCCAGGCGGTGGCTCGGGGAAGCGGGAGACCTTGTTCCCGAAAGGCTTGATTAATGGAGTCGATGGCGGGATGGACGAAGATGGGGCCGATAGAGAGATCGAGGAGGGCGAGCAGGCGTTGGGCTTTTCCGAGGGAGTAACCGGTGAGAATGGAGGTTTTTCCGGCGGCGCGGTTTTCGCTCCACCACGTGTTGATTTCAGATTTCGTTTCCGAAGGGGAGGGCCAGCGGTAGACGGGAAGTCCGAAGGTTGATTCGGTGATGAAGGCGTGGCAGCGAACGGGCTCGAAGGGTGTGGAAATGCCGTCGGGATGGAGTTTGTAATCTCCGGCGGCGACCCAGATTTCGCCGTCGCGCTCGATCCGGATTTGGGCGGAGCCGGGGATGTGTCCGGCGGGGTGGAGGCTGACGGTGACGTTTCCGAAGTTAATTTTTTCGCCGTATTCCGCGGTTTGAACGCGGATGGCGGAGCCGAGGCGGAGGCGGAGAACGGGACCGGTGAGGGTGTGGCAAAGGTAGGATTGGTGGCCGGAACGGGCGTGGTCGGAGTGGCCGTGGGTGATAATGGCGCGATCCACGGGAGTGAGCGGATCGATGAAGAAATCGCCGTCGGGGCAGTAGATGCCGCGTTCGGTAAAGGTTAACAGGTCCGGTTGAGCCACGTTTCAATTTTCCACGAACCGGAGAGATTCTCGAATGGAAAATGGGAAAGGGCCGCGAGCGACTCCGCCGATCTCGGATTCGAAAGTTGTCTCCACGCCTTCTTGCGGCTTTAACGGTGGGCACGCGTTTATTATGAAAAAGATCCATTTATCTCTGCACTGGCTGCTTTTGATTGCAGTCGCGACGATTCTTCCGCTCCAGGCCGACGAGCCGGAACCGGCTTCTGACGGCACCACTATTCTGATTACCGGAGCCTCGTTTGCCACGGCCGCCAACGGCTGGTTCGAAATCGGCTGCGAGACATTGGGCGTCAATGGAATCAACCGTGCGATCGGCGGCGAGGCCATTGCCGATACCGCGAACCGCATGGCGGAGGGAACCCTGTATTCGCCGGAGGAACTCGAAAA
>CAZJCL010000552.1:0-1608 GCA_964544025.1 uncultured Opitutales bacterium
GGCGATGGAATCGGTGAACGGGTTTTCGGCGAGCGCGCCGGAGTTTACCAGTTTCTGGGCGGCGAGGCGGGAGGCGACGTAGGCGCCGGTAATCGCGGCGGTGCGGGTGCCGCCGTCGGCTTGGAGGACGTCGCAATCGACCCAGAGGGTGTGGCCGGGGAGTTTTTGAAGGTCGACGCAGGCGCGGAGGGAGCGGCCGATGAGGCGCTGGATTTCGACGGTGCGGCCGTCGAGTTTTCCGCGGTTGATGTCGCGGGTTTTCCGGTCGAGCGTGCTGTAGGGGAGCATCGAATACTCGGCGGTGAGCCAGCCGCCGGAGATTCCTTGCTGGCGCATCCAGGGCGGAATTTTTTTCTCGATCATCGCGGCGCAGATGACGCGGGTGTCGCCGAAGCCGACGAGGACGGAGCCGAGCGCGTGGGGGGCGATGTCGGGCTGGAGGAGGATCGGGCGGAGTTGGTCGGGACGGCGTCCGTCGGGTCGTTGGAAATCGGTCATGTCGGATCGGAGCGGAGGCGGAATCAGAACGGCGCGTCCGGAGTTTCGACGGCTGCTTTTTCGGTTTTGGCCGTCTTGGCGGTTTTGGTTGTTTTGCCGGCTTTCGCGGTTTTCGCGGATTTGGCTTTCGGTTCGCGGGGCGGGAATTCGAAGCCGACGCCGCCGTTGTCCTTGAGAATGAGGAAGGCGTCGAAGAGGCGTTTGGTGCGGTTGGAGCGGAAGCCTTTGAGGACGCCGGTTTTCTTGTTTTCGACGAGCTGGGTGAATTCCTCGGGAGCGATGGCGCGGCCGAGAATGACGCGTCCGACGCGGAAGGTGCAACCGTCGCCGCCGCGTTTGTGGTTGGCGCAGACGTAGGCGGCGGGGGTCGCGTGGACGGAAGCGCCGTCGATCGGACAGGTGGCGATTACCGGGAATTCGGAGAGATCTACCTCTTCGTCGTCGCCGGCGCCGTTTCCGAAATCGAATTTCGCCTTGTTGTTTTCGAGGACGAGCATCGCGGAGAACGGTTTTCCTTTTTTCGAGCGGAAACCGTCGATCGGACCAATTTTACCTTCGCGGAGAAGCGTGTGGATTTCGTCTTCTTCGAGGCGGCGGTTGCCCATGTTTTTGTAGATGGTCAACTGGCCGTCCTGGGAGCGGTAGAAGCGCATGGCTTCGCGCATCGGTTTGTTGTCGGTCGGCGAAATGAAGCTGGTTTCGGGGAGGGATTCCTCGTTTTCCTCGAAGCCGCGGGTGCGTTCGACGAGTTCGGAGGTGATTTCTTTGATGCCCTCCATGAACTCCTCGCGGGAGAGTTTTCCCTGTTCCATGAGGCGGAGGCGGTGCTCCCAGTTTCCGGTCATGGTCGGGCTGGTGAGCGTGTCGACGCCGATGGTGCGGAGGAATTCGACGAGTTCTTCGGCTTTCGGCGTCGGCGAGAGATCGCGGCCGTCGCGCAGCATGTATTTCTCGTTGATTAAATGGTCGATGGTCGCGGCGCGAGTGGCGGGAGTTCCGAGTCCGGATTCCTTCATCGCTTCGGCGAGTTCTTCGTCTTCGACCAGTTTTCCGGCGGTTTCCATCGCGGCGAGAAGCGTGGCTTCATTGTAGCGCGGGGGAGGGCGGGTG
>CAZJCL010000553.1:0-1603 GCA_964544025.1 uncultured Opitutales bacterium
TTACGATACCCGTCTTCACGCCGGAACCGGGCACGGGCTACGGTTTCGACGAGGAGAGCAAGGCGATGCTGGGGGAATTCACTTGGGGGGATGTCCACCACCCGGCGCTTTCGCAAACCGACGGTCTTTACGACGGTCGCTGGTTGTTTGTGAACGACAATGCCAACAACCGGGTCGCGCGGATCGATTTGCGCGATTTCAAAACGAAGCAGATTTTGGGGCCGATTCCGAATTCGAGCGGAAACCACGGATCGTCGTTTCTCACGGAAAACACGGAATACATTTTGGTGGCCTCGCGTTTTTCGGTGCCTTTGCCGAAGGGACGCGTGGCACCGGTTGAGAGTTACGCGGACGAATTCAACGGAATGGTGAGCGGCATTCAGGTCGATTCCGATTCCGGCGAAATGAGTGTTGGCTGGCAGATTCTGACACCGCCGTTCAACTGGGACCTCGGCTCGACGGGGAAAGGCCCGAGCAGCGGTTGGGCTTTCTGGACTTCTTATAACACGGAAATGGCGTATGAGGTTTTGGAAGTGGGCGCGAGCCAGCTCGACCGTGACTATGCCGCGTTTGTAAATTGGAGAGCGGCGGAGAAAGCCGTCGCGGACGGATTGGCGGATGAGATGGAAGGCGTTCCGATGATCGATCCGGCGAAGGTTCCGGGGGTTCTGTATTTTGTGCCGGTCGGAAAATCGCCGCACGGAATCGACGTGGATCCAAGTGGACGATGGATCGCGGCGGGCGGAAAGCTCCAGCCGACAGCGACGGTTTATGATTTTGAGAAAGTGCTCGCGGCGATCGAGGCGGAGGATTTCCAGGATGAATTCCGGGGCGTGCCGGTTTTGAATTACGATTCCATTGTCGAAGGGGAAGTGCCGGTTGGTCTGGGACCGTTGCATACGCAGTACGACGGTAAGGGGAACGCTTATACTTCGCTCTTTATCGAATCGGCGGTGGCGAAGTGGAAACTCCCGCCGTGGACGGATGAGGAGAAGGCGAATCCGGAATCCATCGTTTTGGACAAGATCGCGGTTCACTACAACATCGGGCACCTGGTGGTGGCTGGAAGCGAGACGAAGGAGCCGTACGGGCAGTGGCTGGTGGCGGGAAACAAGCTCTCGAAAGGACGGCATATGGGCGTGGGCCCGACGCAGCCGGAATCCAGCCAGTTGATCGATATCACGGGCGAGAAGATGGAAATGGTGTACGAGGCTTACACGGATCCGGAACCGCACTTCGCCCAAATTATCAAAGCGGACATGCTGAATCCGATTGAAGTTTATCCGAGAGCGGAAGCCCATCATCCGAACGCGATCTGGAGTCTTGGCGAGGCCAACGTGAGCCGCGAAGGGAACACGGTCACGGCCAATATCGCGGCGGTTCGCAGTCGATTCGGTCCAGATAAACTGGAGGCAAATGTCGGCGACACGCTTGTCCTGCACGTGACGAACATCGAGCAAACCTCGGACATGATCCACGGTTTCGCGATCGCTGAGCACAATTTGAATATTGTGATCGATCCAGGCGAAACGAAAACGGTGAAGCTCACGCTCGAGAAGCCGGGAGTGTTTCCTTTTTATTGCACGAACTTCTGTTCCGCGCT
>CAZJCL010000554.1:0-1600 GCA_964544025.1 uncultured Opitutales bacterium
TGTATCTTTGGCCGCTCCTCTCTGGACACCTCTGCCACTGGACCGCAAACCACCTCTTCTGGGATCTCCTCCTTTTCGTAATCGCCGGATCCTTGGCGGAACGCCGCCTCGGCCGCCACCGTTTTCTTCCCGCGCTGGCGCTCGCGGCCGTCGCCATCAGCACCACCGTGTTCCTTCTCATGCCGTCGATCGCCACCTACCGCGGACTCAGCGGCATCGACACCTTCCTCTACACCTTCGTCGCCCTGGATCTTATCCGCGGCTCGCTCCCCCGTCTCCACCGGACGCTCCGCCCCCTCGCCTTCCTCCCGCTACTGCTGCTATCCGGAAAATTCGCCTACGAAATCGCAACAGGACAAAATCTCTTCAGCGGATCTCTCGGGGAGAACGTCATCCCCCTCCCCATCGCCCACGCCGCCGGCGCGCTTTTGGGCCTTCTCCTCTTCCTGATCCGGGCAAAAGTCGCCGCTACAGCTGCTGAAACAAAAGCGCCGCGCCCGCAAAATACTCGTCCACCGGCCCGGACAGAAACAGGAAATAAAGCAACCCGCCCAAAGCCAACATCGGCCCGAACGGAATCATCCGGCCGATCGCCACGTCCTCTTCCCCTTCCGCTCCTTCTACCGCTTTTTTCGCCTCCAACGGCTTCTTCGACTTCTTCGACTTCCCGAAAAGCGGCCGCAAAATCGTCACCAGCAACAATCCCGCCGTTCCCAAGACCGCTCCGCCAAAAACCGCGAACAAGCCGCCTTCCCAACCGGTGAAAGCCCCGATCGCTCCCAGAAACTTCACATCCCCGAATCCCATCGCCTCTTTCCGCAACAGAATCTCCGCCAGCAACGCGATCCAAAGCACCACCGCCGACCCGATCAACACCCCGATAATCGACGTGATTCCCGACCGCAAACTATCGACCACGAACAGCCCCGAATCAAATCCATGCAAAGCCGGCACAAGAAACGACAGCACCACACCGATCACCGCCCCGCCGATCGTAAAACGGTCCGGTATGATCATATGATCGAAATCAATGAACGTCGCGCAGATCAACAACGCGCAAAACAACATCCCGCACAACGCCACCAACGGCGGAAAATACCACCAGCACAGAAAAAACAAAACTCCCGTCAGCAACTCGACCCCCGGATAGCGGATACTGAATCGCCGCCCGCAACAACGCGCTTTCCCCCGCAAAACAATCCAGCTGATGATCGGGATGTTGTCGCACCACTTGATCGGCCTCCCGCAGGCGCAAGTCGACCCCGGCGTGACGATCGACTTCTCCGCCGGTATCCGGTAAATGCAGACGTTCAAAAAGCTCCCGACGATAGCGCCGAAAAGAAACGCGAAGATCCGGAAAACCCAGGGAAACTGTTCGTTGAATGCTGCGTAAACGTCGATCATGATCAGGGAAGCACCGCCTCATGCCAGCGCGTCGATTCGCAATTAATACCGGAAACGGCCCTGATGAGAAGTGGATAATGAAACCGCCGCCTCCGTCCGCCTCCGAACTTCCTCTCCGCGCTCCCGTCCACGCCCGCGCGACGCTCTCGCCCCGCAAGCCGTTGCCGTATTGACACTTTCCGCCCGCCGCGTTTAC
>CAZJCL010000555.1:0-1597 GCA_964544025.1 uncultured Opitutales bacterium
TTGATTCCGGCGAGGAGTTTCCAGAGGGTGAAGATCATGACGATCATCGACGGGATCACGATCACGGGCCAGCTCCACATGGCGAGGCTGCCGAGTTCGTTGTTGAAAACGACGGCGTCGAGCGCGGGGTCGGTGGTGACGATGAAGCGGGCGAGAAAGAAATTGAGGATCGCGCTGACGAGGAAGGAGCCGGCGAGGAGCCAGGTGCAGGCGGCGAGGAGTTTTTCGAAATCGGCGCGGGCGTTTCGTTCGTCGAGGGCCTGGTCGATTTTTTCGACTTCGATGAGATCCTTGTTGTAGATGAAGGTGCGTATCAATGGGTAACGGGTTTTCAGAGAAACGAGAACCGCGACTCCGATGACGGCGGGAATGGCGGCTTCCTTGACGGCGACCCAGACGGGGTTGAGTTGGGCGAGGCCGATGCCGCCGGTGAGGAGGACGCTGACGAAGCCGAGGATGGAGATGAAATTGTATTTTCGGCGCTGGTAGAGATCGTAGAGGAAGTAGACGACGGGGAAGAGGAGCGCGACCATGAGAACTCCGACGGGGGAAAGGGCGGGGAGCCATTCGGCCCCTTTTTTCAGGACGACGACGGGGATCAGGATGTTTACCACCATGTTGATCCACGGGTTTTCGCGCTTGTTTTTGTCTGGAACTTGGCTAGTCGCCGGGCTTACTTTGGTTGTCTCCATCGTGTTTCTGTCGGGGTGAGATTCTCGCAGAACATTGCCGGAAATCAAATGAACGCAAGCACTATACGATGCCTGGTAACGGCGGGTCCGACGCGGGAATACCTGGATCCGGTCCGCTATTTCAGCAACGGTTCGAGCGGGAAAATGGGCTACGCTTTGGCGGCGGCGGCGGTGGAGCGGGGCTGGGAAGTGGATCTGGTGAGCGGTCCGGTGGGGCTGGCGGCTCCGGAGGGGGCGCGGTTGCACAAGGTGGTGTCGGCGGAGGAGATGTTGCGGACGACGGAAGCGCTTTTTGAGGAGTGCGATTTGCTGGTGATGTGCGCGGCGGTGGCGGATTATCGTCCGGCGCGGATCGAGGGGCGGAAGATGAAGAAGCGGGGGGAGCGGTTGACGGTGGAGCTGGAGCCGACGGTGGATATTGTGCGGCGGTTGGCGGCGCGGAAGGGTGGGCGGACGGTGGTGGGGTTTGCGGCGGAGACGGACGATTTGGAGGCGTACGCGGCGCGGAAAATGGTGGAGAAGAATCTGGATTGGATTGTGGCGAATTCGGTGGGCGGGGAAAATTCGGCGATGGAGGGGGATGAAAACCGGGTTCTGTTGTTGGGACGGGGTGGGGAGCGAGAGGAGTTCGGGCCGGTGGCGAAGGTGGAGGTGGCGCGGTTTATTTTGGGGAGGGTGGTGGCGGGATGAAGGTGTGGATGCGGATGTGGATGCGGAGAATGGGTGCGATTGGTGGGGGCGGGCGGTTCGGGGGGGCAGCCGTCCCTTCGGGACTGTTGGCGGTGGGGGCGGGGGTGCCCGGCGTTGAAACGCCGGGTTGTTTTCGGGAGTCCCTCCGGGACATGCGGGGGATTGGGCGCGACAGGTCCATGAAACGCCGGGGTGCTGGCACCCCTGCCGGGGTG
>CAZJCL010000556.1:0-1587 GCA_964544025.1 uncultured Opitutales bacterium
GAAGTGCATCGCGGTGGCGACGAGGGATTTTCCGGAGCCGGTGGGGGTGTTTAGGATGACGTTTTGTCCGTCGAAGATCGCGAGGATTGCTTCTTCCTGGGCGGGGTAGAGATCGATGCCGGCGCGGGCGACGTAGTCGAGGAAGCGTTCGAGGAGGTCGTCGGGGGAAATGGAGGAGCCGGGCGGCGGGATCTCTAATGGCATTTTAGATTTTAAATTTTAGATTTTAGATCTGGAGAGCGGAAATGGGAGTTTGGGAATTTGGGGGAGGGATGGCGATTGGGTAATTCGGAAATCGGATTTTGGAATTCGGAATTTGCGGGCGCTGGGGGGTTGCTTTCGGATTTGTTTTTTGGATTCTTGGGGGCGGAGTTTTGTATGCATTTTCTTGATTGGTTATTTATCGGCGGGTTTTTGGCGATTTCGTTGGGGATCGGGTTGGCGGTGACGCGGAAGGCGGGGGAGAGCGCGGAGGAATTTTTTCTTTCGGGGCGGAGCATGCCGTGGTGGTTGCTGGGGGTGTCGATGGTGGCGACGACGTTTTCGTCGGATACGCCGAATTTGGTGACGGATATCGTGCGGACGCATGGCGTATCCGGGAACTGGGTTTGGTGGGCGTTTTTGCTGACGGGGATGTTGACGACGTTTGTTTACGCGAGTCTGTGGCGGAGATCGGAGGCGCTGACGGATCTGGAGTTTTACGAGATGCGTTACAGCGGGAAATCGGCGGCGTTTTTGCGCGGGTTTCGGGCGATTTATTTGGGGCTGTTTTTCAATACGCTGATCATGGCGTCGGTGACGCTGGCGGCGATGAAGATCGCGGGAATTTTGTTGGGTTGGGCGCCGTGGCAGACGGGGTTGATCGCGGGATCGGTGACGGTGATTTATTCGGCGGCGGGTGGTTTGCGCGGGGTTTTGCTGACGGATTTTCTGTTGTTTATCGCGGCGATGGTGGGATCGGTGGCGGCGGCCTGGTATGTGGTCGGGATTCCGGAGGTGGGTGGATTGGCGGAGTTGTTGGCGCATGAGAATGTGCGGGACCGGCTGTCGATTTTGCCGGATTTCGGGAATTGGGAGCTGGCGTTGACGATTTTCATTATTCCGTTGGCGGTGCAGTGGTGGAGCGTTTGGTATCCGGGTGCGGAACCGGGGGGCGGGAGTTATTTGGCGCAGCGGATGTTGGCGGCGCGGGATGAGCGGGGGGCGGCGAAGGCGAGTTTGTTGTTCAATGTGGCGCATTACGCGTTGCGGCCGTGGCCGTGGATTTTGGTGGCGCTGGCGTCGCTGGTGGTGTTTCCGGATGTGGCGTCGATTCAGGCGGCGTTTCCGAATTTGCCGGAGGGATTGGCGGGTCATGATTTGGGGTATCCGGCGATGTTGACGTATTTGCCGCCGGGGTTGCTGGGGCTGGTGATCGCGTCGTTGATCGCGGCGTATATGTCGACGGCTTCGACGCAGTTGAATCTTGGGGCATCGTACATGGTGCATGATTTTTACCGGCGGTTCATGCGTCCGGAGGCGAGCGAGCGGGAATTGGTTTTCGCGGGGCGGGTGTCGACGGTTTTGCTGATGGTGTTGTCGGTGTTG
>CAZJCL010000557.1:0-1583 GCA_964544025.1 uncultured Opitutales bacterium
TCGAAAAACTCGACCGCCAACCGTCCTTCCGCATCCCGAAACGGCCGCGGCATCGCGGATCGTCCGTTCTCGAACGGCTCGATTCCGAGCGCCGCCTTCAGCAAATTCGGAACTCCGTCGCCCAGCGGCTCGGCCAGCGGACCGCTGATCGCCGCGTTCGAGAGTTGCGCGGCGTCGAAATATTGCCGCTGCCAAACTTCGAACCGACCGAAAAACCACGCCTCGTCGAGATCCGCCGTTTCCGCCAGTTTCCATGAATCGCCTTGGTCCGGCGAAACGAACAGCATCCGCCGCAGATACCGGCCCAGTTCCGGGCTTTCCAGCAGGGTGTTGTCGTAATAACTCGCCGACAAAAACAGCCGCCCGCGATGATCGAGCGCGAGTTTCTGGTAATAAATCGCGTAAATTCCCCGCTCCGGAATCACGAGCGGAAGCGGCTCGCTCCACGCGCCGTTTTTCGGTTTCCGCTGGTAGGCGAGCGCCGCGTAATACGGATCGGCGTAAAAATATTGATCCGCGTAACGCCACTGCCGAAACGCCAGATGCAACGTATCGTCCGCGTCGCAAACAAGCGAAACGTAGGTTTGCCCGCCGCGTTCGGGACCGTTGCCGTTGGAGTTTCGCCAGCCTTTGTTCCAAACCGGTTCCGGCGTCGTCCAACCCGCGTAGGCATTTCCCGGTTGCAGGGAGCGCGTGTGGAAAAAATTTTCGCCGTGGTGAGATCCGGTGACGACGTGGATATAGCCTTCGCTGTCGAGAACCACGCCGGGCCGGTTGTGCGAATTGTTCTTCGGCGGCGAATACGCGACCCGCACTTTCGGCCCGACCGTTCCGGTGGCGTGATCGTAGGTGGCGACAAAAGTCGGCGCTCCCGGCACGTTGTCGTCCGACACCTCGATCCACGCGAAATGCGTTTTCCCGTCCCGCGTCGCGGAAAACGACGACCCGCCCGAGTGCTGGCCGATGGAGATCAAACTGTCCGTCACCCACGAATGCGCCGGAATCGTCAGCGTCCCGTTTTCGAGCTTCGGCTGCACCACCCGCATCTCGTGATAATTCGCCCAAGTGCTTTCGTGATCCGCCACTTTCCGGTGCTGGATCACGAGAAACGGCGGTCCCGGAAGCGGGTTGTGCCCGGTAAAATGTTCCAGCGCCACATCGCCGCCCGTGCCGATATCGTGCGCGGAAAAACTCTCCCCGTAATTGGCTGAAAAAAGCAAAACGTTGCGATAACTGCCGTTCGTGAGGCGGATCTTCACGGCCGTGTACATCCGGTCTTCCACATCGAAAACCACGCGCGCTCCGAGCCAGCCCGCGCCGCGATAAATGGATTGAAACGTCGGAAACCCACTCCGGATCGCCTCGACAAAATGCCGTTCCTCCCAAACTCCGTCGCGGATCGTTTGCACATAACCGGTCGCGTCGATGTCGGCCGTCCGGCTTCGCATATACGGCCGGTTGAAGCGGTCGAACGAAATCTCGTTCGGCAGAAATTCCGGATCGTACCCGAAAAACTCCCGCACCTCCCGGTTTTGTTCCAGCACCAGCGGAAACGAAACCTCGCCCGCCTCCGGAGAAAACGC
>CAZJCL010000558.1:0-1581 GCA_964544025.1 uncultured Opitutales bacterium
GAGAAGATCGACGCGACGGTGAACGAGTTGAAGGAAGAGAAATCGATGGTGGTCGATTTGCTCTGATTTATTTCGTTTGGCGATCCCGGACTGGGATCGAGTTTGTCTGGTCCCGAGGGGGCGACGGCGGGCGCCGTGTGGCGTTTCGATTTGGGTCGTTCCGTCGGGACTTTTTTGTTGGCCGTCCCCGCCCGCCACAACGCGCCACGGGGCCTAAAATCCCATTGCGAAAAAGTTTTACTTATGTTTGCGACACGGTTCCTTAGCAGGTGCGGGATACTAAACAGCGTGAGCAAGATTATACGAATCCTGGTTTCAGGCGGTCCCGGAGCTGGTTGCACGTCGACAGCTTCGGCTATTGGCGATTGTTTGGGGATGCCGGTGTTTGATTCGGATTCGTATTTCCACAAGCCGACCGATCCGCCATTTCAGGAGCAATATTCGCCGGATGAGCGACGTCGGCTATTGGGTTCGGCGCTGGCTCGGGAATCAAGTTGGATTCTAAGCGGTTCGGTGGCCACTTGGGGAGTGGATATCAAACGTCCGACACATGGCGTTTTCTTGTGCATTCTGAAAGAAGTTCGCCTCAAGAGATTGGAGCTTCGACAGCGGAGGCAGTTTGGATCGAGGATAGATCATGGTGGAGATATGCGGGGGGAGCATGAATCGTTCATGACGTGGGCGGGCGGCTATGGAGATCGAACCGGCGTCGGTCGCAATGCGATTACGGATCGGATGTTTCTGGAGAAAAATTGCGAGCGGTTCGTTGTAATCGCGGAGGATGAGCCGCTTCAGGAGATTGTTTCCAGGATCGTTAATTTTGTCAGCGATACAGTCGGAGCGAAGCAGAACGGAGGAGCCGGGGCGGTGTAAATGGTCTTCGCTTCCCCAGGGTGACGAAGAATAACAAGAAACGACTATGCCGACGATTCTTCGAGTGGGACCGTATCGCTTTCTTTTCTACGCCTCCGATTTTAATGAACCGGTGCATATTCATGTCCGCAGAGACGATGACATGGCCAAGTTCTGGATTCGTCCAGTTCGTCTGGCTACGAATATCGGATTCTCGGCAAAGGAGTTGCGGCAGATTGAAAAGTTGGTAGAAAAGAATCAGGAAGCAATTGAGGAAGCATGGAATGAGTTTTTCGGAATTGGCTGAGCGGGAGGCGCAAGCGAAATCTGTTTCGGTTTCGGAGGATGAGCTTGTGGTGGAACTTGTCGATGGCCGCCGGATTTGCGTGCCAGTTGCTTGGTATCCCAGATTGCTGCACGGAGGGGAGATTGAGCGCAACACTTACGAGCTGATGGGGCGTGGCACAGGGATTCACTGGCCTTTATTGGACGAGGATATCTCCGTGGCGGGAATTTTGAGAGGCTATCCCTCCGGGGAGTCGAAGGCATCCTTGGAACGGTGGCTGGCGAATCGTAAGGCGAACGAGGGGCGGTAAACGATTTTCTGCACTTTATGCGCGCATTTGCCGGAGGAAGGCAGGTCTAACGGCAGAAAGCGCGGGGCGGTTTGGGCGGGGAAATTCCGTTGCTCTTGGGTGGGGGCGGGGATACGGTTTTTCGTTTTTTACG
>CAZJCL010000559.1:0-1581 GCA_964544025.1 uncultured Opitutales bacterium
TTTCGCCTTTGTTGAACGTGCCGTCGGCGAAGAATTCGACGGATTGGAAATGGTTTTCCGCGGTTCCGTAGATCAGGATCGTTCCGGGGCCGGAGTCGAATTCCTGGGGAGCGACGATGATCGCGCCGCGTTGTAAGGCGAGTTCGATAAAGCCGATTCCGTCGCTTCGCGCGTAGGATCGCGTTTGGCCTTGTGAGGAACGGAGGTCGTTGCGGTTCACGTCGCGCCAGCGGGCGGAAATTCCTTTCTCCGCGAAGGTTTCCTGAAGGCCTTTGAGTTTGGCCGGATTAGCGGTTCGGAGAATGGCGGAAACGGCGCGGAGGAGTTCGGTTTTTTCTTCGGGACTTTGCAGCGATCCCGCGAGTTCCGGCGGGCGGGGAACGATGACGACCGCGCCGGTCAGGAATCGTTCGACGAATTCGTAATCGAGCTGCACCGGCTTTTTCCCCGCCGCGGGATCCATTACCCAGAACGCTTTGCGCCGGTCGTCGTAGCGAACGGCGGTGACTGAATGGCCCATCGCGCCGGCTTTGTAGGAAACGAGTGTGGGGTAGCCGTGGGAGAGCGCGTGGCGGATACCGTTCATGAGTTGGCGGGCGGCGGATCGGTCGCCGGATTTGCCGGACATCGGAATGAGCGTGCTGTCGATGCCGAGGTTTCGGAGCGCGGGGACGAGGTCGCGGTAGTTGGTGCCGGAGCTGCGGGCGGAATCGCGGGAGGTGAGTTCGGCCAACCGGTCTTGGTTGTGGGAGAAACCGTGGAAGCGGAGGACCATCTCGGTGGAGGCGGGGACGCAGAAGTTGTTTCGCTGCACCACGTGCGGGACTCCGTCAATTCCGGCGATCGGGGGCGCGGCTCCTTCTTCGAAAACGCCGGTGCGGTAGAATTGGAGGATGCCGTCGTGGCGGCGTTTCGTTTCTTCGCGCAGGAAAGCGCGGTCGGCGGAGGAGAGTTGGTCGGGGGAAACGGCGATTTCGTTTCCGTCGGAACCGATGAGGATGGCGTGGCCGTCGCGCATCTCTTTGAGTTGGCCGGTGAATTCGGTTCCGGCGTGGCTGGTCCAGGTGCGAGTTTCGCTGGCGGTAGCGGCGGCAAACGCGGTCGGGGAGCAGAGGAGGATGAGGGAGAGGAGAGAGGAAAGGCAAATGGCCGCGGGCGAGGTCATGAGGTTTAGGTTCCGCCATTCGGGGTTCTTTGTCCAGATTCCGTGATGGGAAATCGGGTGGCGCTTTCTATTGGGTTGACGCGACCGGACCGTCCGAAGGCGGAACTACGAGCTTTAGGCGGACTGAGGGCGGTCCGCCGGTTTCTCAGGCACTGGCGACGGTGCTCTTTTTTGTCGGCAGGGATGGTTTGGCGGGTAGGTTGGGATGAGTATGGATGCTCTTTCTTTAGGTGCGGACGTTGGCCTGGGTTCTTTGATTTCGTTCGCCGGGTTGACGGTGCGGGCGCGGGGCGGGGCGGTTTTGGTGGAGGGGGCGTCGGGGGGATTTCGGGCGGGAGCGATGAACGCGGTGATCGGGCCTTCGGGGTGTGGGAAGACGACTTTGGTGAAAGGGATTCTGGGCTTGGCGGCGGAGG
>CAZJCL010000560.1:0-1570 GCA_964544025.1 uncultured Opitutales bacterium
TGACGCGCCTAGTGCTGAACGCATTTCCTCGATCTTCTCCCTCCGAGCCTGTTCGATTATTTCTTGCCGGTCCCTAATTATCTTTTCTTTAATTCCGCAGCCCCCGAACAACAGGCAGGTGAAACAAGTCGCAAAGCAAAAGAGAAGCGTTCGGCTATTCATTTCTGATCCTTGTCCTTCCTCTGACCCCGCGTCTTGTTCCAGGTGACAATCCCGACAACCACAACACCGCATAACGCGAGCGCGTAACCGATAGGCCCACTTAAAGCGTCGGAAACCGGTTTACTAATCAAATTTGTGAATCCTCCTGCTCCTAGGAGAACGATAGCGAACGCGATGGCTACCCAAACGAAGATAGGCATAATAGCTTTCCTTTTGGTATTTCAGCAGTAACAAGAAAAAATCGGCTTCTGTCGGAAGGTGAAAGTCGACTTCAACGGTGTCAATATCATATTCTCCCCCGCAATCGTAAAAATCCGTAAATCCCCGTAAACTTCCCCCGTTGTCCTCGCCGCCCGCATCCCGTCGTATTGAGATGTGGCAGGAGATACGACACCCGCAAAACGAACCGGACGGCTTCCGAAATTCTCGGAACCACTCTTCGATCGTATTCTGCAGAACATCGTCGGAGGCCAACGCACCTACGAGGCCATCGAACGCGAAGGCATCAAGCCCCGCACCTTCTACGACAACCTCGCCCGCCGCCCCGAACTAAAACCCCGTCTTCAAGAAGCCCAGCTGGAACGCGATCGGCGCATCAACGTCCGCGACATCGAAGACGCCGAAATCGAACTCCACCGCCGCGCCGTCAAAGGCTGGCAGGAGCCTATCTTCGACGTCAAAGGCAACCTCTGCGGATACCGCCCCCGATATTCCGACGTCTGTCTGATCTTCTACCTCAAAGCCAAAAAGCCCGAACTATACGGCGAACGTCCCGCCGCTCTCGTCAAAACCGAGGTCAACATCACCCAACGCGACCAACGAGAGATCCTCCGTGGATGGCGAGAGCGGCTCGGTGCTGCCCCGACGGAAGGAGAAATCGAATGAGCCAATCCCAACTCCAGGTATTGCCGTTCGATCTTCTCCTTCCGTATCAGCGCCGGTGGGTCAAAGACCCTGCCCGCTTCAAGATTTGGCTCAAATCCCGGCAAATCGGCGGCTCCCTCGCAGCCGCTTTCGAGATCGTCGCCGATGCTCTCTATAGCGGACAAGACTGGATCATCCTTTCCGCCGGCGAACGGCAGGCCCTCGAATTCATGGCCAAAGTCCATCAAGCCGCCGCCGTCTTCTGCGAAGCGCTCAGTTTCGAGCGCGGCGAAGAAGTCCTCCCCGAAACCAAAGCCAGCCAATGCCGGTTAAACAACGGAGCACGCATCATCGCTCTCCCGGCCAACGCCTCCACCGCTCGCGGCTACTCCGCAAACCTCGTCCTCGACGAGTTCGCCTTCCACGAAAAACCCGAGGAAATCTGGCGGGCCGTTTATCCCATCATCTCCAATCCGCTGCGCGGCCGCCTGAAGCTCCGCATCATCTCGACCCCGGCCGGGATGAACAACAAATACTTCGACCT
>CAZJCL010000561.1:0-1556 GCA_964544025.1 uncultured Opitutales bacterium
CTCCCGGAGATCGGCTAAAGCCGTCGCGCCCTTCACGGGGCGCGCGGATTGAAACCGCCAATACGTCGCGCACGCCGTGCCGATCGCGCGTCGCGCCCTTCACGGGGCGCGCGGATTGAAACTATGAAAAAACCGTCTCAAAACCGTCCCAAAAAGTCGCGCTCCACACGGAGCGCGCGGATTGAGGCTCCCCCAAGGGAGCATAATATAACGTAAAAAAGTCCAAACGAGTGTCTATTGCCGTTTCCCAAGCGCAAAAATCGGACCGTTTCCCTCGTCTCGTTCGAAACCTGACTGAACCAGAATAGCCCCAGATTCGCTCCACGAATATTCCGTGCCCGCCACGATCAAAGCCCTTTCCATGACGTCGATCTCAACGCCATGCACCATGAGCGTCACCCGACCGGGGAGGATTGTGTAGTCCGTGAAAACAACCGCTCCGTGAGTAAACTCATCTTCGTAATCCGGAAATACAAACTGCTGCGGCAGAGTTATTTCAGTGCCCACATTCCCAAAGATAATCGTTCTGTCGAGATCCTTCGCAGGGTGAAAAATCGTCAATGCCAACCGTCCGCCCTCATCGAAAGCCATGATTTCCCATTTCCCGGCACCTCGGATTACGTGGAACGCAGCAAATCCTCCAGCGATCACCAATAAGGCAGCTATAACATAAGTAGCGTATTTCACTGAGATTTTCTCCTAACGCATAGCGGAAGTAGCCCGTTTACACGGTTCCCGCGATCCGCACCGCCTCGGTCGTCAGCTCCCTGATCGTTTTCCAATCCTTCGCCCGCACCAGTTTTCGGTCGACGAACCAGGAACCGCCGATCGCCGCCACGATTGGTTCCCGCAGATATCCCGCCGCGTTTTCCCCGTTGATCCCTCCCAGCGGTATAAATTTCACGCCAGTATGCGAATACGGAGCCGCCATCGCCCTCAGCATCCGCAGCCCACCCGCCGATTCCGCCGGAAAAAACTTAAGTAACCGGCACCCCAGCGCCAGCGCCTTCTCCACGTCCGACGGCGTCATCACGCCCGGCACGAACGGAAACTCCAGTTCAAGCGCCTTCATCACCACATTTTCGTTCAACCCCGGCGCAACTCCGAACTTCGCCCCCGCCTCGCGCGCCTCAGCCAACTGGTAAATATCGAGCAACGTTCCCGCTCCCACCAGCATGTCCGGAAACGCCTTCGCGATCCTCCGGAGCGAATCCGCCGCCGCGGGAGTTCGAAAGGTGATTTCGACAATATCCACCTCGCATTCATGAAGCGCTTCCGCCAGCGGCACGGCATCGGCGGCGTCATCAATCACGGCTACGGGGACCAAGCGAGTCTGAATAATTTGCTTCATTGGTTTTCCTTGACAATTGGTTTCTCGTCATTTCATACTCATCGAGAACATTCGCCCTTGTAAAGATGAATTCCAAAAGCGAGCGCACTCCTCCCCGTTCCGGAAAAGAAATGTATGATTTCTCGGTGCTGCGCGATCTGCGGAAGCGGGAACAATTAAGCATCGCCGACGTATCGGGTCAATCCGGCGTCTCCCCCGCCGTCAT
>CAZJCL010000562.1:0-1551 GCA_964544025.1 uncultured Opitutales bacterium
GGCGGCGAGTGTGCGGCGGGTGTTTGACGAGAATTTGCGGAAGCGGATGGGGCGGGTGGCGCGGCTGGCGTCGCGGGAGGTTCCGGACGGGACGGGGTTGGCGCGGGGATGGATGATGTTTTTCGCGGATTTTGGGCGGATTTGGGTTTCGTCGCGGATTTTCTTTGGGGGGCAGCGGCGGATGGCGGACGATCCGGCGGCTCCGTCGCGGTCGTATTTGAAGGTGGAGGAGGCGTATCGGGTGTTGGGACGCGGTCCGGCGGCGGGGGAGCGGGTGGTGGATTTGGGGGCGGCTCCGGGTGGCTGGAGTTATAGCGCGGCGAAGCGGGGGGCGGAGGTGGACGCGGTGGATAACGGTCCGTTGAAGGCGGGGGCGGCGGAGAATCCGCGGATCCGGCATTTGCGGGAGGATGGGTTTCGGTTCGGGCCGGGCGAGGGGGAGGTTTACGATTGGTTGTTTTGCGATATGGTGGAGGATCCGTTTCGGGTGTTGCGGTTGCTGGAGCAGTGGGTGGAACGGGGGTGGTGCCGGAGTTTTGTGGTGAATTTGAAATTCGGGCGGGTGAATCCGCTGGAGGTTTTGGAGGAGGTGGCGCGGTTTCGGCGGGGAAGTTTACGGGATTGGGAGGTGTTTCGGGCGCGGCATTTGTTTCATGACCGGGAGGAGATGACGCTGGTTGGAATGATGAAGTTGGAATTATGAAGGTAGA
The DNA here is from genome assembly GCA_964544025.1 of uncultured Opitutales bacterium. Taxonomy (GTDB): domain Bacteria; phylum Verrucomicrobiota; class Verrucomicrobiia; order Opitutales; family T3Sed10-336; genus CAZJCL01. Next base: position 711 of record CAZJCL010000562.1, read on the forward strand.
AGGGGAGGGCGGAAGGTTGGAGGCTCGGGGATTTTAAACCACGGAAAACACGGAAGGGCGGAGTCTCGGAGGGGTAACAGAAGGAAGCGAAGGGAGCGAAGGGAGGTTCGTGGAAGAAGCTTGGTTCTGTATTTTAATTATTACGAAATGAGTAGCGGAGATGGCGAAGCAATGGACACTAATTGACACCAATGAGGTTGAGGAGGTTGGGGGAATGATGGAGTTGAATTATGAAGGTAGATATGAAGGGGAATATGATGCGGTTGGCGGCGGTGGATTTGGATGGGACTTTGTTGGGGGCGGATTTGAGGGTGAGCGGGGAGAACCGGCGGGCGGTGGAGCGGTTGCAGGAGGCGGGGATGGAGGTGGTGATCGCTTCGGGGCGGCATTATGGATCGATTTTTCCGTTTGCGGATGGATTGCCGGGGGTGCGATGGATCGTGTCGGTGCAGGGGGCGGAGGTTTCGGATAAGGCACGGGAGTTGGTGTTGCGGCGGGTTTTTCTGGAGGAGCCGGGGGCGCGGGAGGTGATCGAGCTGGGGCATCGGCTGGGGTTTTCTGCGATGATTTATACGCCGGGGGGTATTTTGACGGAGTCGGAGGATCGGGAGGATTTGGCGTTTTACAATAATTTGGTGGGGCGGGCGCCGGCGCGGGCGGACCGGGAGCGGTTGTTGGGGGAGCGGATTCACAAGATCGTTTGGGTGGGGGAGCCGGTGCGGATTTCGGGGCTGCGGGATATTGGGGAGGTCGATACGCTGGCGGTGCAGAAGGTGCATACGCACGAGCGGTTGTTTGAGTTTATGCCGGAGGAGGTGAACAAGGGGGCGGGGCTGGATGC
>CAZJCL010000563.1:0-1545 GCA_964544025.1 uncultured Opitutales bacterium
TTCCCACTTTCCCACTTTCCCAACAAATAACCACCCTCCCTCTTGCCGTCCCCCCGTTCCCTCGCCAATAATTACCGATTCTCCCGCCGCGCCCCACGGCGGAACCGCATCGCTCATGAATCCGATATTCCGCATCGCCCGCTATTTCACCCGCTACCGCCTCGGCTTCGCGACCACGCTCGCCTTGGCCTTCGGCAGCACCGCCTTCATGATCGCCGTGCCGATGGTCATCCGTTTCGTAATCGACGGCCTCGTCGCCGGCGGAAGCACCAACTTCATCTGGTTCGGCCTCGGCGCCGCCGGCCTCTGCTTCGTCGGACGCGATCTCCTCAACTTCGCCCGCATCCGCATCAACAACGTCCTCGAACAAAAAGTCCTCGTCGATCTCCGCAAAGACGTTCACGACAAACTCCTCGATATGTCCGTGAGCTACTACGAAAACACCCCCAGCGGAGAAATCGCCTCCCGCGTCATCGAAGACGTCCAAAACGTCGAACGCGTCATCCTCGACGGCACCGAGCAAGGAATGGTCGCCGTCGTCATGGTCTTCGGCGTCGCCGGAATGCTCTTCTGGCTCGAACCCTCCCTCGCCATCCTCGTCGTTCTCCCGCTCCCCATTCTCGTTTTCCTCGGCATCGACCACGCCCGCGCCACCCGCAAAAACTGGAGCCGCGTCCGCGAGTCCGCCGGCAGCCTCAACGCCCTCCTCGTCGAACACCTCCAAGGCCACCGCCTCATCAGCGCCTTCGCCCTCGCCCCCCGCGAACGCGGCCGCTTCATGGACCGCGCCCTCCGCCTCCGCGACGCCACCCTCAAAGCGATGTTCCGCTGGTCCATCTACGGCCCCGCCACCAACACCATCGCCAGCATGGGCGTCCTCTCCGTCCTCGGCTACGGCGGCTACCTCCTCATGCAAGGCGAAATGACCGCCGGCACTTTCGTCGGCTTCTACGCCTACTGCGCCATGCTCTACGAACCCGTCAGCCGCCTCAACCAACTCAACCACCTCATCAGCGCCGGACGCGCCTCCGGCGACCGCGTCATCGAAATCCTCGACCACCCCGTCCCCGTCACCGACGCCGAAAAACCGAACCCGTTTCCCAATCCCGCCGGCGACATCGTTTTCGAAAACGTCTCCTTCTCCTACGGCGACCGCGACGAAGTCATCGAAAACCTCCAACTCACCCTCCCCGCCTGCCAAACCACCGCCCTCGTCGGCCACACCGGAGCCGGAAAAAGCACCATCGCCAACCTCCTCCTCCGCTACTACGACGTCACCGGCGGCAAAATCTCCATCGGCGGCCGCGATGTCCGCGAAATCGAACTCCAAGCCCTCCGCTCCAACATCGGCCTCGTCGCCCAGGAACCGTTCCTCTTCGACGGCACCGTCGGCGAAAACCTCCTCCTCGCCCGCCCCGAAGCATCCGAAGCCCAACTCTGGGAAGCCCTCGCCGCCGCCAACGCCGACGACTTCGTCCGCCGTCTTCCCGAAAGCCTCGACACCCCCATCGGCGAACGCGGCGTCCGCCTCAGCGTCGGCGAAAA
>CAZJCL010000564.1:0-1545 GCA_964544025.1 uncultured Opitutales bacterium
TTCCCACTTTCCCACCTTCCCACTTTCCCACCTTCCCACTTTCCCACCTTCCCACTTTCCCACCTTCCCACCTTCCCTCCTTCCCACTCTTCCGCGCTCACGAATTCTTCCTGTTAAACGCGTCCCGAATCGCCGCCGTCAAAATCTCCGACGGAGCCCCTTTCGTCACATAACCGACCGCCCCCGCCAAATGCATCGCCCGCGACATATCCTCCTGCGAATGCATCGACAACCCCACGATCGCGATCTCCGGCATCTCCGCCGTGATCTTCCGCGTCGCCTCCGCCCCGTTCAATCGCGGCATGCTCACGTCCATGATGATCACGTCCGGACGCGTCTGCCGCGCCATTTCCACCGCCATCTGTCCATCCGAAGCCTCGCTCACCACGTCGAAATCCGGCTGCTCCCGAAGCAATCCCGCCAATCCCTCCCGCAAAATCTTGTGATCGTCCGCCAGCAAAATCCGGATCCGCTTCCCGCTCTCCGCCTCCTTCTCTTCCGCCAAAACCGGCTCCACGTTCGGAACGGACGAAACCGCTTCCTCCCGTCCGCCGCTTTCCCCCGCCTCGTTCGGCTGCTTCATCGGCACCCGCAAACAAACCTTCGTTCCAGAGCCCCGCCCGCTTTCGATCACCAAACTCCCGCCGAGCCATTCCACCCGTTCCCGCATACTGAAAAGCCCGAAACCGCCGATCCGATCCGCACCTCCCGAGGCGGCAAATCCTCGTCCCTTGTCGGAGACAATCACCTCCACTTCCGAATCTCTCCGCCGCAAAACCACCGAAGCCGACAACACTTTTGCGTGCTTCACCACATTGAACAAAAGCTCCCGCACCGCCTGAAAAAGAAACGCCCGCGAATTGTCCGATTCCGGATCCGCCTCCTCATCCGCGTCCACGTCCACCTGCAAACGGTGCGTCTCCAACATGTTCCGGCTCAACCAATGCAACGCCGGCGCCAAACCCGCGTCATACAGAATCGGCGGACTCAACTCCACCGTCAGCGAACGCGACGCGTCGATCGATCGCTGGAGCAAATTGTCCACCCGCGCCAACGATTCCCCGATCGTATCTTCCGTAGGCCGACGGCTCAGCATTCCCACCTGCATCTTCGCCGCCACCAAAATCTGCTGCAAATGATCGTGCAACACCTGCGCCAGCCGCCGCCGCTCCTGCTGCTCCGCGTTCGTCAATTCCGACGCCAAACGCCGCAACTGCACCGCCCGTTTCTCCGCCTCCTCCGTTCGCTCCGCCACCCGTTTCTCCAACGCCTCGTTCAGCGAACGCAGCCAAACTTCCGCCCGCTTCCGCCCCGTATAATCCCGCAAAATCTTCAAAAACCCGCGCACGTTCCCCGCGTCGTCCGTGATCGGCGTCGTTTGCCCTCCCGCCCAAAACCGCGTCCCGTCCTGCCGCACATGCCAACGCTCGTCCTCCGACCGCCCCACATCGAGCGCATGCCGCATCTCGCTTTCCGGATGACCCGAGTCCTGGTCCTCCTTCGTAAAAATCTTCCGGTAATGCTTCCCGAGCGCCTCCTCCTCCG
>CAZJCL010000565.1:0-1534 GCA_964544025.1 uncultured Opitutales bacterium
GCGAGGGCGGCGGGGTGGTTTTCGGGGAGGGAGTCGAGGATTTCGGGTTGGACGAGGCGGCGCATGGGAAGGGCGAATTATGAATTATGAATGATGAATGATGAATGAAGAATGGGGGGAGTTTAAGGTTTAAAGTTTAAGGTTCAAAGGAGGTTTAACTTTCGGGCTTGGGGTTCACGGGTTAGGTTTTTTGGCGGGGTGGGAAGTGGCTGGGGGACGAGCGGCGCTTCGGTGGTTTTTGGTTGTCTTGGAATTGCATTTACAGTGGGGGGAGTGGTATTATAAGCCTCTGAATATGAAAAGCCAACTCTTCCCCTCCCGCCGACGGTCGCTGATTTCGTCGGTTTCTTTTTCTTCTTTTTTGCCGGGCCGGATTCGCGCGGCGGCTGGTGTGACGTTGGCGGGGGCGATGTTTTGGGGAGCGGCGGGTGAGGTGTCGGCGGAGGAGGTGGTGGCGGTGTTCCGGACGTCGCCGCCGAAGGAGTTGACGGAGAAGATTTTGGGGGTGGCGCGGAAGGTTCAGCCGGGTCCGCAGGTGGAGGCGTTGCCGTTTATGCTGGGGGGGATGCTGGGGGATCCGACGCTGGAGGGGATTTCGGCGACGGCGAATGTGGGGGTGGTGTTGGTGAGGCATGGGGAGGAGATGGCGCCGGTTTTGGTGATCCAGTTGCCGGAGGGGAGTCCGTTGCGTGAGAGTTTGCCGAATTTCGAGATGCAGTTGCGGGAGGCGGAGGGGTGGACGTTCGCGCTGCCGAAGAATTTTCCGTTGTCGCTGGTGGAGGGGAAGGAGAAGGAGTTGATCGCGGCGGTGAGCCAGGAGCGGCGTTACGATGTGGAGTTGACGGCGGACGCGGCGTTGCTGGCGAACGCGATGCGGGATTCGTTTAATCAGACGGTGCTTAGCGAAGGGCCGGAAATGGCGAACATGATCAAGCCGATGTTCGAGGCGTTGACGGCGGAGGTGGAGTCGGTGGCGGATTTCCGGACGGGGTTGAATATTTCGGCGGAGTTGCTGGAGCTGGTGTATTTCGCGTCGGCGAAGGAGGGTACGGAGTTGGCGGGGTTTTTGGATCAGAAGCGGCCGACGGATCTGGGTTTTGCGAAATTTGTGCCGGCGGATGGCGGGGTGGCTTATCTGGGGGGATTCGACGCGGAGGCGGCGAGGAAGTATTTCAATCATGTTTTCGGCGGATTCGCGGCGGGGGCGGAGGGGGAATGGGCGAAGTCGTGGGAAGCGATTCGCGGAGTGGCGGATGGGTTTTTGCGGACGACGAACGGGGCGACGGCGGGAACGATTTCGCTGGATGGAATGCGGATGAACATGACGCAGATTTCGCCGTCGACGATGAGCGACGAGGAGTTGGTGAAGACGTTGCGGGCGTTTTCGGAGAGTATGGGAAAAATGATGGCGGCGGGTATGGCGATGGAATTGGATGGGGCGGAGAATCGGGAAGCGGCGGAGACGATGATGCCGAAATACGAGTTTTTGGAGAACCAGTTGCAGGTGGATGGGGTGCCGGTGCATATTTTGCGG
>CAZJCL010000566.1:0-1528 GCA_964544025.1 uncultured Opitutales bacterium
GCGCATAAATATCCGCCCGATGATCCACGCTCGCCGGACGCTCCACCTGCTCCGGAGCCATATAATGCGCCGTCCCCACCACCTGCCCTTCCCCCGTCAAATTCTCTCGCTCCACATCCGCTCCCGCCAACCGCGCGATCCCGAAATCCGCCACCTTCACCCGCCCTTCCTTATCCACCAAAATATTCTCCGGCTTGATGTCCCGATGCACCACCCCCTTCTCGTGCGCATACTGCAACGCCTCGCAAATCGGCGGCACGATCGCCAGCGCCTGCTCCGGCGCCAGCTTCCCCTCCCGCAAAAGCTCCCGCACCGAAACCCCGTCCACCAGCTCCATCAGCAGGAAAAACAAACCTTCCTTCCCATCCGCCTCGGCGCTCCGTCCGAAATCGAAAACCGACACGATGTTCGGATGACTCAACCGCCCCAGCGTCTTCGCCTCCCGCGTAAACCGCTCCACAAAACCCGGCTCATCCGCCCCCCGCCGCAAAACCTTCAACGCCACCCACCGCTCCAGCTTCGGCTGACGCGCCTTATACACCGCCCCCATTCCCCCCGCGCCAATCAGCTCCACCACCTCCAGCTCCGGAAAAAACCGCGCCACCTCCTCCACCGGCAACGCCCCCGTCTTCCCCCCTGTCGCAAACCCCGTCGCCTCCGTCCCAAGATTCGCCTCCATCAAACACGACGGACAAATCCCCTCCGGCGCATCCGCCGCCATCTTCCTCCCGCATCGCTCGCACCGTTTTTCGTTCATAAGCAAATTCCTTCACCCCTTCCTTACGAAACCGCCGCCAGACATTACAAAAATTCCGACCGCGCCAGCACTTTTCTTAGATAACGAATCTCCTCCTCCACCTCCGCCGGATCCCTCACCGTCTGCGCAATCTCCTCCCGAAAAATCTCCCGAAACCGTTTCCGCATCCGGTGAATCAAAACCCGTGCGTGCTCCACCGAAACCCCCGCCGCCTCCGCCGCCTCGCCCACCGGCCCAGCCTCTTTTCCTCCCGTCAAAAACACCTTCAAATGCCCAAAAACCTCCCCCGCTCTCCGCGCCTCGTACTCCTCCCGCAACCGCCGCAACGCCCCCTCGATCAACGTCAGCGCCCACCGCCGGTCAAATAATTCCTCCGCCGGAATCGCCAACCCCGGCTCCGCCCCATACCGCTCCTCCGCATACAACCCGTCGATCGGCACATGCACCGAAAAACCGCCCCGCTTCCCCGCGTGCTCCCGCCGCCACTCCTTCGCCATAAACCGCTTCACCGCCACCAGCAAAAACGTCCGAAACCGCCCCTTCTCCGGCGCGACCGATTTCAAAAACTCCTTTTCCAAAAGCCGCGCGAAAAACCCCTGCGTCAAATCCTCCGCGTCCGCCGCCGACCGCCCCGACCTCCGAATGTAAGCATAAACCGGGTACCAATAATCCCGGCAAAGCGCCCGCAACGCCTCCTCCCCCTCCGGCGCCTTCGGATCACGCGCCGCCAGCACCACCGTCCAGCGCGTGGTGGCAAACCCTCCGCCCCGC
>CAZJCL010000567.1:0-1528 GCA_964544025.1 uncultured Opitutales bacterium
GGCGAGGGCGCGGCGGGCGGCGCGGCGGGTTTTTTCCCAGTCGGTTTGGCCGGTGGCGTAGCGGTGGAGATGGGGGGCGGCGATTTCGGCGGATTCCAGGGCCATGGACATTCCGTTGCCGGCGAAGGGGGGGATGGCGGTTTGGGAATCGCCGAGGCGGAAGAGGGCGTCGGACGGGTGGTGGGAGAAATCGCAGGCGGCGGTGGCGGTGAGGGAGGCGGGGTCGATTTCGGCGGTTTCGAGGGAATCGGCGAGGCGGTGGAGATCGTTGGCGCGGAGGTAGGCGAGGAGGATGGTTTGTTTGCCGGGTTTGAGATCGCGGCGGAGGCGGAAGAGGCCGCAGATGTTGGCGGTGTCGTTTTCGATGCGGGAGACGCCGACGTAGCCGGCGGTTCCGAGGTGCATGGAGAGGTCGTGGGCGAGCGGGAGGTGGCGGGCGTGGAGTTTGAGGCCGATGAGGTTTCCGGATCCGCGACGGCGTCCGGTGGCGAAGACGGTGCCGGGGGCGGGTTCGTTTTTGAAGGGTTGGCGGGGGTGGAGTTGGCCGCCGAGATTTTGGAAATGGTGGGCGAGGCGGCGGTCGAGTTGGAAGCGGGATAGGCCGGCGGCGGGGAGGGGGAGTTGCCGGGCGAAGAGGAGGCGGTCGCGGTGGAACCAGGCGGTGGTCCGGTTGGGGCGGGAATCGCGGAGGATTTCGGGGGGGAGCTGGGCGAGGAGGTGTTGTCCGGCGCCGCTGATGAATTCGCCGCAGACGCGGTGGCGGGGGTAGCCGGTGGATTCGTGGATGGCGACGGGGATTTCTAATTGGCGGAGGCGGATGCCGAGGAAGAGTCCGGCGAGGCCGCCGCCGGCGATGACGATCGGTTTCGGGTTCATGCGGGCGGGTTTTGGCGGAGGGCGATCAGGCGGTAGGCGCCGAGGGGGGTGTGGCGGGTTTCGGTTTTCCATTCGGCGGGTTCGAGGCCGAGGAGGTTGGGGAGTTCGCGGTGGCGGAATCCGGCGGCGACGCTGACGTGTCCGTCGTGGCGGCTGACGGGGTGGAAGCCGAGCGGGCGGAGGAGGTGGAGTTGGAGTTGGTGGCGGCGGTGGCGGGCGGGTTCGCTGGCGAGGATGAGGCGGATGGGGGAGGCGCGGAGGCGGGTGCCGAGATCGCGGAGGTCGGTGTCGGAGAACTGGTGGAGGATGAGGTTGGCGAGGAGGATGGTGGCGTTGGCGGGGGCGGAGGTGTGGAGGAGGTTTTCCTGTTGCCAAGTCCAGTTCGCGGGCCAGGGGGCGGGGCGGGACCAGAGATCGAGTCCGGAGTAGGCGGGGATTTGGGCGGGGAGTTTTTTGTGGAGGTGGAGGCCGAGGGAGCCGTCGCCGGCGCCGATTTCGAGGATGCGGTCGGCGGGGGAGAGGAAGCGGGGGAGTTGGCGGGCGAACCAGCGGTGGTTTCCCATGAAGAAGTTGACGAGGCGGAGGTCGCGGCGGTTGGCGAGGGCGGCGGGGTGGTTTTCGGGGAGGGAGTCGAGGATTTCGGGTTGGACGA
>CAZJCL010000568.1:0-1522 GCA_964544025.1 uncultured Opitutales bacterium
CCCTCGGGAGCGATTTTGGTGACCCAGAGACTCCAGGCGATGTTTCCGCCGGCGGTGGCGATTCCGAACAGAACGCTGGCTCCGGCGAGCACGACGAGATCTCCGGAGTTGAAGAAGATGAGGATGGCGACGAGGAAACAGGCGTTGAGAAGGGTGCGGACGACGATGAAGTTGAGCCGGTCGAACAGGTAGCCCCAGAGGTGAGTCGTCATCAAGCGGGCGACGGAGGGAACGATGGTGACGATCAGGGCGACTTGGGAATTGGTCGCGTCGATTCCGAAAACGGGGTTGGCGAGGTATTCGACCCGGAGCGGAATGGTGATCAGGTTTCCGAGTCCCATCAGCATCCAAACGACGAGCATCAGTCCGAACAAGCGGTCGCTCCAGGCGAGGCTGAGGTTGGCGAGCGGATTGCGGCTTTTGGAGGCGGGGAGAGGAGTGGAGGGCATTCGGCGGACGGCCCAGCCGCTGGTGAAGGCGGCGACCGCCATGCCGGCGAGGATGGCGGGGTAGAGGCCGAGGTCGTGGTCGAGCAGTTTTCCGCCGCCGAAGGAGAAAAGCGCGGCGGTGATGACGGTGAGGGCGATGCTGTTGGAGAGGCGGGCGCCGCGATTTTTGGAGGAGTAGTTTTCGGCGTAGATGTGGACCATCTGGGGCATTTGTTGCGCGTAGAGAATGGCGGCGGCCATCATCGCGACGACGAAACCGGCGAGCGTTCCGGAAAACGCGGCGACGGTGAGGAAGATCGCGGAAATGAAAAAGCAGGTGGAGCAGGCGTTGGCGGCTTTGACGCGCAGTTGGGTGACGATGAAAACGCTGATCGGGGTGAGCAACATGCCGTAGGAGCTGGCGGCGGCGAGGGAGGCTTTGGTTTGGGGAGAGGCGTCGAAAACGCGGACCGCGAGCAGGAGCGCGAAGACCATCCATCCGGATTCGAGGATGCCGCCGCACGCGCCTTTGACGAGGTCGTTGCGGAAGGTTTTCTTCGCTCTGGAAATGGCGTCGGTCATGGAATCGGGAACGGGTTATTGAACGTCAACTTCGCGGTGCGGTCGAATCATTTGCCGTGAACGGCCGAGAGGGTGGGAGAATCGCCTTGCCCGCGGGGCGGTTGGCGGCAAACTGGCGGAAAACCCTCCCGGAGGCGCGGCGCGTTCCGGACTCGCGAATACACGATACGGATTATGAAAAAGATTGGATTCATCGACTATTATCTGGACGAATGGCACGCCAACAATTTCCCGAAGTGGATACGCGAAAGCAGTTTCGCCGGGAAGATGGATCTCGCCTACGCGTGGGCGGAAAAGGACAAGGAGGGCGGGCTTTCCAGCCGGCAATGGTGCGAGAAATACGGCGCGCAGCTGACGGCGACGCTTGATGAATTGGTGGAGAAATCGGACTACATTATGGTGCTCGCGCCGGACAATCCGGAGCGGCACGAGCATTTGGCGGCGTTGCCGTTGACGGCGGGGAAACCGGTGTATGTGGACAAGACGTTCGCGCCGGATCTGGCGGCGGCGAA
>CAZJCL010000569.1:0-1501 GCA_964544025.1 uncultured Opitutales bacterium
TTCTAACTTCTAACTTCCCCCCACCGCTTCCGCCACCTGACGCGCCAACTCCGCCACTCCCGCGCTCAAACTCTCCGCCAACTGCGCAAAATTTTGCCCATCCCACAACAACTCATCCTCCCGCACCGATCCGGAAGCCACCATCTCCCCGTCCGCTCCCGACCGCAGCACCCACGTCGCCCGGAAAACCGCGCTCGCCCCATTCTCCTCCCGAACTCCCTCCGCACGCGAAACCAACACATCCAAATCGTAATCCGGCGCGAATCCTCCCCGAAACGACGTTTCCACCACTCGCGCCACCACGCTCTCCGCGCTCAACGCCTCCGCCAGCACCCGCCCGATCGACGCCTCCAGCGGCTCCGCCCACCGATTCCGCGACGAATAATTCACCGCGTGCCCCCGCTCCCGCACGGTGATTCCCGGCGACTCCAAATACCGCGCCACCCGCACCCGGCCCAGCCCCACCGTCTTCGGATCCTCCACCGCCTCCACCGTCACCGGTTGGTAATCCGCGGTATCGATCAAAAAATATTCCGTCGAATCCTTCACCGGACTAAGCACCGAACATCCCGACAGTGCCAATCCCGCCGTCGCCGCCCAAATCCAATTTCTTCCAAAAATTCTCATAATCCGTCTCCTCGTCCCCGCAGAATCGCCTGCGGATTCCGTTCCAGATAATCGGCTAAACGCTGCACCGAACGCGCCGCCTCATCCAGCGAGCCCAGCGTCTCCGCCAGTTGCGGCCCAATGCCCATGCGCGGCCCCACCATCTCTCGAACCGCCGAAAACGTCTCTCCCGCTTCCCCCAACGTCTTCCGCAACTCCTCCGTCGTCATCGTTAAATCCGCCGCCAACGGATCCACCTGCGCCTCCAGCTTTTGCGTCAACCGGCTCAAATTCTCAAAGCTTTCCGCCGCCTTCTCCAGCGTCCCGTTCAGCTCCTCCGAATTCAAAATCGAGTTCACCGACGTCACCGTTTCATGCAGCTGCTCCACCAGCTCCTCCAGCCGAGCCTCCTCCAACGCCGAATTCGCCGAGTCGAGCAACTTTGTAATCGCTGACGCAATCGCCGCGAAATCCACCGCCTCCAGCTGCTTCGCCACCCCCGCCACGCTGTCGCTGATCCCGGATAAAGCCGAAGGAACCGTCGGAACCACCACATATTCCGCATGCTCCCGCACCACCGGTTCCCACCGATCCGAATCGATAAAATCCATCTCCACGAACAGCATTCCCGTGATCCCCGTCAAATTCAACCGCGCCCGCAATCCCTCGTCCACCAGCTCCCGCAAATTCTCCGCCTCCCGCAAATCGATCCTGTTCCCGTTCGCATCGACCACCCGATTCTCATCCAACTCACAAATCACCTCAGCAATCGCGCTCCCCGTTTCCGCCGAATACGAAACATTGATCCCCGCCACCCGCCCGATCCGTACTCCTTTCATTTTCACCGCCGATCCCGGCTCCAGCCCGTGAACCGACTCATTGAAATAAACCGCGA